>JBDSGF010000026.1:0-12933 GCA_039919135.1 Candidatus Limnocylindria bacterium
GCCACCGCCGACACCGACCCCGGATACGCCCACACCCACTCCGGCGCCGACCGCGGTGATCATGGCAGTCGCCCAGCCAGACGATGCCGTCGCCGCCTTCTATGGCAACGTGGCGCGAGGCAACTTCGACGCCGCCTACTCCCTGTGGAGCGATCGGATGAAGGCAACCTATCCGCGAGAGGGAAACCTCGATCAGCGGTTCGCGGGGACGGCGAGCATCAGCTTCCAGCAGCTCCATGTTGCCGAGCAGGGGGGAGACCGCGCGACGGTCCAGGCGAATTTCACGGAGACGTACGACTCGGGCGCGACCCGCAATTTCATCGGCTACTGGAGGCTGGTCCGGGTGGAGGGTCGCTGGCTCCTCGACGAGCCTCACTACTAGGCCGAAGCGATCTCCTGGCGCTGCATGGTCACTGACAGCTCGTCCGCTGCGATGCGGTCGCGGCCCGCGCGCTTGGCGAGGTAGAGCGCGGCATCGGCGCGGCGCAGGAGCGGCGCGGGGTCGCGGCCGTCGGCCGGGTCACACAGCGCCACGCCACCCGAGATGCTGAACGGCGGAATCCCGCCGGGACGATGCTCGGACGCCGCCACGCGCACCCGCTCGGCGACGGCCATTGCGCCGGTCAGGTCGACCTCGGGCAGGAGCAGCAGAAACTCCTCTCCGCCGTAGCGGAAGGCGAGGTCGCTGCCGCGCGTCGCACGCCGCAGGATGGCGCCAAGGCGTCCCAGTGCGGCGTCGCCGGCAAGATGTCCATGCTCGTCGTTGTAGGCCTTGAAGTGGTCGATGTCGAACAGGACCAGCGCGAAGCGAAGCGGCCGCAGCCGTTCTCCCTGGTCGAGCAGTCGCGCAATGGCCTCGTCCAGCGCAAGGCGGTTCCCGACGCCGGTGAGTGAATCGCGCCTGGCCACGCGGTTGAGCTCGCGGTTGAGCTCGGTGACGTGCGCCTCCTGGCGCTGGGCGTATCGGCTCAGGCGGCGCAGCTCGAACTGCTGCGCGAGCATTCCGCGCAACCGGCCCTGCCACAGGCCGTGGCCAAAGAAGCTCGTCACGGCCGCCATGAGCACGCCGACCACGAGGTTTGCCCGGTCGGCCTGGGTGAGCACCGCCGCCGGCGGACTGAGCACGAAGCCGATGGCCAGCAGCACCGAGCCCGCCATACCGGCGACGTGCCAGCGCCGGTCCCACGGCAGGAAGAGTCCCACCCCGACGAGGATGATCGCCAGCTGTGCCGTGGTCAGCGTGCGGCCGGTCGGCATCAGCACCACGCCCAGGAGGGCCGCCGAGAAGACGACGAGGAGGGCCGCCATGGCCAGCCGCTCGGCTCGGACGGCGCCACCACGCGCGACGAGGCCAATGGCGGCGGTCAGCCCCGCGGCCGCGATCTCGAAGGGCGCCAGCGCCACGATGCCCGGCGTGCCGATGAGCAGGTTGACCGCCGTGTCGATGACGAGGAGGGTCGCGACGATTGCCGATCCGAGCCTCACGGCGCGGCGCAGCGCTCGGCGCTCCGCGGCATTCACCCGTCGGCGGATCGCCGGTGGGATCGTGCGACGCAGATTCGTATGACTCGGCCAGGATGGCGAGAGCACGGCTCCATGGTGGCGGCGCGCGCGTGCAGCTCAACCCATCGATGGTCCTGCTCTCCCGCTCTCGACACTTCCCACGGCAGCCCGGTCGAGGCTACGATGCGGACCGGATGGACCTTGAGCGCATCATCCTCGCCACCACCGGCGCCATCGTCGGTGTTTTCGGCTGGCTGTTGGTCGGGCTGTTCATCAATCGGCGGGAGTACGCCCGCCGTGCCCGCAACGCCGGCCGCGCGGTGTACTTCGAGCTGACGGCCAACCAGCTGTCCGTCTTCACCGCGCTGACCTACGGCGCCTTCGGCCAGATGAGCCGGGCGACCTTCGACCGGCTCCTGCCCGAGCTCGCCACCTGGCTGCCTGCCGCCGAGCTCCAGTCGGTTGCGCTGGCATACCTCGGCCACGACGGCTACGAGCAGGCCCGAACCGATGCCTCGCTCCCCGACGAGGTGCGTCGCATGATCCTGCGCGGGGTCAACGATGCTCAGCTCACAGCGCTCGACCTGCTCCGCCCGCGAATCTTCACCGCACGCGAGATTGCCGAGCTCAATCGCTACGCGACGGAACCACAGCGAGCCCTCGTCGAGGCCGCCGCCAAGGAGCCATCGTCATGACCGATACGCCGCGACAGCTCTTCGACCGCTGGATCGAGGCCATCAACAAGCAGGATCGCGAGGTTCTCGCATCGGTCCTCCATCCCGACTACACCGACGAGATGCCACAGTCCGGCGAGCGCACGCGAGGCGCCGCCAACCTCTTCGCCATCCTCGACAACTTCCCGGATTTCGAGCAGATGCGAAACAACGTCTCAAATGCCGAGCTGATCGGCGCGGAGGCGCGTTGGGTGCTCACGCCGAACTTCACCGTGGTCCAGGTCGTCGGCGAAGCCGAGGTCTATACCGTCACCGGGCGGGCGCGGTACCCGGACGGGTCGCTCTGGTACATGATCGTCCTCGCTCGGCTCAAGGATGGGCTCATCCATCGCACCACCACCTACTACGCGCCGGAGTTCCCGGCGCCCGAGTGGCGGTCGCAGTGGGTGGAGCCGATGGGGCCGCCACCGAAGTAGACGGCGCGACGCCCGGAGGCGCCGCGCCGCATCGGTGTAGGTCTAGGCCATGTCGGACAGGGAACCCGACAGATAGGCGTCATAGGCGCCCATGTCGAAGTGGCCGTGGCCCGACAGGTTGAAGAGGATCACGCGCTCCTCCCCCGCCTCTCGGGCGTCGAGCGCCTCGTCGATCGCGGCCCGGATGGCATGCGACGACTCCGGCGCCGGGATGAGCCCCTCGGTGCGCGCGAACTGCATCGCGGCCTCGAAACAGGCATTCTGCGGATAGGCCCTCGCCTCGAGGTACCCCTGGTCGTACAGGTGCGACACCATCGGCGCCATGCCGTGATAGCGCAGGCCACCGGCATGGATCGGCGCCGGCCGGAAGTCGTTGCCGAGGGTGTGCATCTTCAGCAGCGGCGTCGTCCCGGCGGTGTCGCCAAAGTCGTATCGGTACTCGCCCTGTGTGAGGCTGGGGCACGAGGTCGGCTCGACCGCCAGGAAGCGGGTGGACTTGGCGCCACTGAGCCGATCTCGCAGGAATGGGAAGGCGATCCCGGCGAAGTTCGAGCCTCCGCCGGCACAGCCGATGACGACGTCCGGCTCATCACCGGCCATTTCCATCTGGGTCATCGCCTCCTGGCCGATGACGGTCTGGTGCAGAAGCACGTGATTGAGGACCGATCCGAGCGCGTACTTCGTGTCCTCGCGCGTCGCGGCCTCCTCGACCGCCTCGCTGATGGCAATCCCCAGGCTCCCGGGGGAGTCTGGGTCATCGGCCAGGATGGCGCGTCCGGCGTTCGTCTCGGTCGATGGCGACGGGACGACGGTGGCGCCAAAGGACTGGATGAAGCTGCGCCGATACGGCTTCTGCTCGTAGCTGACCTTCACCATGAAGACTTTGGCCTCGAGTCCGAAGAGGCTGCACGCGAAGGCCAGCGCGCTGCCCCACTGGCCGGCGCCGGTCTCGGTGGCGAGTCGCGTGATGCCCTCGGCATGGTTGTAATACGCCTGCGCGATGGCCGTGTTCGGCTTGTGGCTGCCTGCCGGCGAGACGCCCTCGTTCTTGAAGTAGATGCGTGCCGGCGTGTCGAGCGCCTTCTCGAGCGCCGTGGCCCGATGGAGCGGCGTGGGCCGGTAGATGCGGTACGCCTCGCGGATCTCCTCGGGGATCTCGATGTACCGCTCCGTGCTCACCTCCTGCCGGATGAGCTCCATGGGGAAGAGCGGCGCCAGCATCTCCGGGCCGATCGGCTCGCGCGTTCCTGGATGGAGTGGCGGGGGCGCGGGCACGGGCAGGTCGGCCGCGATGTTGTAGTAGTGCGTCGGCAACTGGTCTTCGGACAGCAGGAAGCGACGCTGGGTGCGGGAGATGGTGACCGTCATCGGTCTATGCCTCCATGAGAACAACAAGACCCCTTCGCCTCAACGGGCGAGGGGGTCGTCTCACGGTGCCACCGTTGTTCCCGGGTTGTTCTCTTCCCCGGCTCAGTTCGACCACGGAGCCGATGCGCTTCGCGCGCGAGTGGCTCGAGGGCCTCGGCTTCGATATCGGTGCCTCTCCGCCGGTGGCTACTGGTCTCTTCGTTCGCCGCCGGAGCTTACGGGTCCATTCGCCGGTCGCGCCGCCGCCGGGGTCTCAGCCTTCCCGACTCCCTGTGGGCTCGCCTGACACGGATACTCGTCCCGGTCATCGCCGTCTTCTGATGTGCCGCGCACGGTACGCCGTGGGCGTGGTCCCGTCAACCGGGTTAGAGGATGTCGTGCTCCCGTTCGTCCACGGGTCGGTCGGGGCGCAGGGGATTCGAGGCCGCGTCGGCTGCGCCGGTGAGGAGGTCGACCACCAGGCGGCTGCCGCCGGCACCGGCCATGATGCCGTGGCCCGAGTAGCCGCCGTTGAGATACAGCCCCTCCGGACCGATCTGCCCCAGGTAGGGTCGGCGGTCCGGCGTGACCTCATACTGACCCGCCTGGACGAACCAATGGACCGATGAGGCACCGGCCGCCCAAGCCTCGCGCCAGAACGGCGCCACCCGAGCCAGGGCGTGGTCAGAGGCGGGATCCAGGAGGCCGAAGGCCCAGTCGTGCTCGATCGGCACGGGGTCATGCGGTTCGCTGGGCGGGGTGTCCGCGTCGGTGAAGAGCGCCAGGCAGCCACGCATGGCGGGGCGCCAGTGGGCGGCGGTCTCCTCCTCGATCGTCATCGGCGCATCAGCCGGGACCGCCGGGAGCTCCGGGATCACAAGCTTCTGGCGTCGCGTCGGCCGCAGCTCCACATGCACGCCGGCGAGGGCGGCAACGTGCGCCATGAAGGGTCCGGTGGCGATGATCACCGCCCCGGCGTCGACGCTGCCACGCGTGGTCTGGATGCCTTGCACGCGTCCAGAGGCGACGCGAATGGCGGTCACGCCGGCGTGCGTCACGAACGTGGCCCCGCCGGATGCCGCACCGCCGGATGCCGCACCGCCGGATGCCACGGCGTCGGGGATGCGCTCGGCGTTGGAGGCGGCCACCGCGTAGCCGACCGTCAGGCGCTTGGGGTCCAGCCAGCCGTCGTTCGCCCGATATCGGGCGCCGCGCACGTCCGCTGAAAGCCATGGCCAGCGGACGCGGGCCTCGTCGCCGGTGAGGAGCTCGACATCGGTCAGGCCCCAGCCGCGCTGGCGCTCGACCAGGCGCCGCGAGCGGTCCAGCGTCGCATCGGTCAGGGAGCAGAAGAGGTAGCCACCGTGGTTCAGGCCCAGGTCCCAGTCATCCAGACCGGTTCGCTCGGGGAAGGCTTCGAACAGGTCGACCCCCTCGCGCACCATGGCAATCTCTTCGGGATTGTCGAACTGAAGTCGGAAGGCACCGGTGGAGACCGGGGTGGTCAGCGTCCCCAATGCGGCCCGTCGCTCCAGGACCACGACGCGCAGACCGGCCCGAGCCGCGAAGAAGGCCGTGGCACAGCCGATCACGCCACCGCCGATCACCACCACGTCAGCCGTGGGAGGCGGCGTGTCGACGAATCGCACCAACGGTTGGGGCATCTGGGGCCAGTCTAGGTCGCTAGGATCGGCCCATGCGCCAATCCGACCGGGCCGACGTCGTGATCATCGGTGGCGCCATCGTCGGCAGCAGCGTCGCCACCTTCCTTGCCATGCGCCCGGACTTCGACGGCCGGATCGTGGTCGTGGAACGCGACGCGTCATTCCGTACCAGCTCGACCACCCTGTCGGCGGCGAGCATCCGCCTCCAGTTCAGCACGCCGCTGAATATCGAGATCAGCCGCTTCGGCGTCGATCTCATCAAGCACCCCAAGCGATACCTCGCCGTGGACGGCGAGGTGCCCGAGATCGATTTCGTCGAGAACGGCTACCTCTTCCTGGCCACCGATGCGGGCCTCGCCACCCTCGAGCACAACCACGCCGTCCAGCGAGAGCTGGATGTGCCGGTCGTCCTGCTGACGCCGACGGAGCTCCACTCCCGCTTCGACTGGCTCCGGACCGATGACCTGGCCGGTGGCTCGCTGGGCCTGGCCGACGAGGGCTGGTTCGACGCGTACGCGCTGCTCCAGGGCTTCCGACGCAGGGCACGCTCGTTGGGCGTCGAAGAGCGCATCGGTGAAGTGGTCGGGCTGGAGCGCGACGGCAACCGGATCCGGGGCGTGCGACTGACGGACGGCTCGACGATCGGTGCCGATTGGGTGGTGAACGCGGCCGGCCCGCGAGCGGCGGACGTGGCCCGCATGGTCGACGTGGAGCTGCCCGTCCGGCCGCGCAAGCGGCTTGTCTATCACGTTGAGGCGCCCGTGAGCCTGGGCGCCGCCCCGTTGACGATCGACCCGTCGGGGGTCTACGTCCGGCCTGAGGGGGCGGCGTACATCACCGGCTTCTCACCGCGCGATGGCGAGCTGGATCCGGACACATTCGACCTGCGCGCCGACCGGGCGCCATTCGATTCGTTCGTGTGGCCGGTGCTGGCGCATCGCGTGCCGGCGTTCGACCATCTGCGACTGCTCGACGCGTGGGCAGGCCACTACGAGGTCAACACGCTCGACCACAACGCCATCGTCGGCCCGCATCCGACCATCACGAACCTGCTCTTCGCGAACGGGTTCAGCGGCCACGGGCTCCAGCAGGCGCCGGCGGTGGGACGCGGCCTGGCCGAGTGGATCGTCACCGGCCGGTGGGAGACGCTCGACCTGTCGCCGTTGGGGTACGAGCGCATCACGCGCAACGAGCCCATGCGCGAGCTCAATATCGTCTGAAGCGGCCGCGCTAGGTGCGATGCTCGAGGCGCATCAATCCGGTGCGCACGAATGCGTCGAGGCCATCGAGCTGTGCGCGCAGGGTGCGCTCGCCGAGACCGGTGATGCGGTACGGACGGCGCCGATCCTCGGCGGGCAGTGCCTCGATCACGCCCCGCGCCTCCAGCCGGGCAAGCGCCGCGTACAACGTCCCCGGGCCGAGCGACGCGCCGCTTAACTCCTCGACGTCGGCCATGATGGCGTACCCGTGCTTCGGCTCGCCGCTGAGCGAGACGAGGATCAGCAGCGACGGTTCTGCGAAGCGTCCCAGGTCGCCGAGGTCGCCGCTCACGCGCATCCCTCGCCGGGTGGATAGGGATCGACGAAGGTTTGGGCGCCCTTCGGCGGCCCGCTGATCACCTCGCGCGTGTCGACAAAGACCGCGCCGTCATCACCGATGCGCACGGGGAAGCGGTCCATTCCCCGCGGGGCCGGGCCCAGCTCGAGCTTCTCACCCACGATGTTGTACGTGCTCTGGTGGCAGTAGCACTGGAATCGGCTGCGCGTCTCGCAGGCCGTGGGAATCATGCAGCCGAGATGCGGGCACTTGCGCCACAGCGCCAGGATCTCGCCGGCACCCGGTTCCATGACCTCAAGCACGTCGCCCAGCGCCATCGCCTTGGCGGCCGGCACGTTGATCAGGAACGCGTTGGCAGGGCGGAACTCATAAGGCGTGCCACGCGCCCAATCGGGTGAGGCATCCAGGATCTCGGCGATCGTGCCGACCCGGTGCTCGACGCCGATCCCCGCGGCGGGTGGCGGCCACAGGAAGGCCAGCGTGCCGCCCAGGAACTCGATCGACAGGAGGCCGATACCGGCGCCCAGCATGCGACGCATGAACGAGCGCCGGCTGAGCACCCCCGGGTTCAGCGAGGTGATGGCCCCGTAACTGGGTTGTGCTGGCCGCATTGGCGGCATGGGTGCCGGGCCCGGCGGCCCCACGGCCAGCAGCAGCGACGGCACCACTTGCGGATGGAGGCGGGCGTCAAACGCGCCGCCGAGCAGGTCGACCAGGTCGAGCGCGCGAAGCCGACGCCGGGAAACGAGGTCGCCCACCTCGTGGCCGTAGCGTTCGCGCCAGGCGGATGGATAGAGCGTGAGGATCGCGCGTGCCAGCCAGTTCATCGGTCTATACCGCGTAATGATATATCGGCAGACGATCTATACGCCCGGTACAGAACAGGCGTCAAGGGGCGGATGTCCCGCCTCAGTCGGGACCCAGGCGGCAGTACTCGCGCGGCAGCGTGGTCGCGTCCGTCACCCGAAATCGCTCGTCGCGCCCGTCGAGGATGGCCGCCCATTCGACCGCCTCGGCCAGACTCTCGCCAAGCGCCCGCAGCTCGCCGATGCGGTCGACGGCATCCAGCCCGATCTCCCGCCCGAGCTCGAGGTCGAGGCGGTAGAAGCGCGCCTCACGGTAGTGGCGATGGACGAGCTCGGTCTGCTGCTCGGCCGGCGAGCGCAACAGCTCCGACAGCAGCCAGCCAAGCCACGGCCAGAGCCAGCTCGGCCGCTCGCGGCGCAGGAGCGTCCCGGTCCCCAGGCTGACCACGACGGTCTCGGAGGGCCGATAGGCATCGGTGTAATCGAAGGCCTCCACGCAGGCCTGGTAGACCGGGTTGCCTGCCACGCCGATGCCGCCGTCGATCAGCTCGCCGATCCCCGCCAGGTTCCATGGAGCGAAGTAGGTTGGGGCCGCCGCCGAGGCGGTGGCAGCATCGGCGAGGCGATAGTCCCCGGCGCGGCACGAGTTCGCCGGGTTGTCCCGCACGAAGTACCACGGCATTCCGTCCGAGAGGCGTTTGGCGGTGATGAGCATGTCGACCGGCGCGTCGTTCAGTCGCCAGTCGCGAGCCTCGGGGCCGAGCTCCTCGCGGATGAGCCGATGGAGAGCGGAGGTGTCGTACATCGAGCCGGTGATGATCCGACGGAGCGTGCCGATCGCCGGAATCCTACGGAAGATGTGCGAGGCGCGCTCCTCGTACAGCGTCATGAGCCGCTGAGCAGGAATGCCGGCCGCAATCCCGGCCACCAGCACCGCGCCGGCCGAGGTGCCGGCCACGAAGTCGAAGGCGTCACGCGTCAACCGCCCCGTCTGGCGCTCGAGCGCGGCCAGTAGCACCGCCGGGATGATGCCGCGAATGCCGCCGCCGTCGATGGTCAGGATCCGTCTCATGGGGGAGATGATGGGCGTCCGACGAGACACCTGTCGGTCGCAAGCGACAGCGCTACGGGTGCTCGAGAGGGATCCCCGCCGGGATGGTGGTGCCGCGCGGCGCTCCTTCGACCGGTGAGCGCGGCACGCGCAGCGAGATCGCGACGGCGAACAGAGCGGCCATGAACATCACGGCGTTCACCACGCCCAGGGCCGGTGGCAGGGCCAGCGCCCCGGACTCCGCCAGCGCCACGATCGCCCCGCCGATGCCCGCCCCATACGCGGTGCCCAGCGTGAACATCAGCTGGAGTGCGGCGGAGCTGAACCCCTCCTCGCCGGGCGTGGCGGTCTCGAGCATAAGGAGCGCGAGCATCGAGTAAGCCAGCCCCATGCCCAGCCCGGCAATGGCCCAACCGAGCGCCGCCACGAGAATCGGCGCGCCTGGCAGCAGCACCACGACGGTCACCGCGATCCCGGCCGCGATGAGCGCGGCCCCGGCGTTCACCAGCGTGCGACGGACGCCCATCCCGGCGGCTCGAACCTGGAGCCAGGAACCGATGGTCCACGTGATCGCCGCGGCCGAGAGCGCCAGGCCGCCGAGCGTCACGCTGCCACCACGGACCTCGACCACGGTCAGGGGCACGAAGGCCTCGGTACCGAAGAAGGCAAAGGCGATGGCGAAGACCGTGACCACCACCGACGGTCGTCCGCGGGCCAGTCGCAGGCTGCCGGGCGGAAGGAGGTGCCGCAGGGCGCCGGTCGCGAGCCAGCCGCCAACCGCCAGCAATCCCAGCGCCGGGAGCACAGATCCAATGCCGAGCGCGGCGAGCAGCAGCGTCGATCCCAGCGCCAGGCGCACGGCATCGACGGCGCGGCTCCGGTCGCTGCGCAGCGGCACGCTCGCCCGTTGCGCGGCGCCAAGCCGCGCGAGCTGCGGGTACACGGCCAGGCCCATGAGCAGCACGGGTGCCACGATGCCAAGGAACACCCAGCGCCAGCCGATAGCGTCGGTGACGGCGCCCGCCAGCGCTGGACCCATCAGCCCCGGAACGACCCAGGCACTCGAGACGAGCGCGATCATGCGCGGCGTGACTGATGCCGGGTAGGCACGCGCGATGGCGGCGTAGACCACCGACCCGATGGCCCCAGAGCCGAAGCCCTGGATCGCGCGGCCTGCGATAACCTGGATCATCCCTTCGGCGAGGCCGGAGACGAGCATGCCGGCCGCGAACAGGATCACGCCGATCGCCAGCGCCCGTCCCGGACCCCGCCGGTCGGCGTCGGAGCCGGCGAGGGTGATGCCGATGATGTTCGTCAACCAGAAGGCGCTGAAGGCCCACCCGTAGAGGTCGAGCCCACCGAGCTCCTTCACCAGGGCGGGCAGTACCGTCGGCACTGCCATGCCCTCGAAGGCACCCGCGGTGACGAGGCCGATGAGCCCGGCGGTGAGGAGGCGCCGCTCCGGCGCCCATGCCCCACCGATCACTCGATGACCGCCGGCCCCAGGAGCAGTGGCGCGCCCAGCTTCGCCTCATAGCGCGGCCGAAACCGGTCGGTGTTGTACATCGCGGCAACGTCGAGGCGGCGGGCGCCGAGCGAGCGCTCGGGCAACGGCGCGTGGGAGTACTTGCCGTCGCGGATGGCGACCATGCGGCCGGTCTGGCCGTCGGCGAGCAGATCGACCGCCACGTTGGCGAAGGTGATGGCCACCATCTGGTCAAGCGCATCCGGATCGCCGGAGCGCAGGTCGTAGGTCAGGTCGCTGCGTACGGTCTCAATTCCGGTACGCCGCTTCAGCTCCTCGGCGAGAGCTTCACCGACGTCGGCCTTGCGGCGGTGGCCATAGGCATCCGCCTCACCGATTTCGCCCAGCTCGCCACCGCTCCAGATGGCGCCCTCGCTGGCGATGACGAAGGCGTAGTTCGACGGGTTGGCGCGCCAGTCCTGGGCCAGGACGGTGGCCAGCGCGTCGAGGTCGAAGGGCGCCTCGGGGATCACGCACCGCGCGCTCGTCACATAGGCGGCGTACCAGGCCGAAAAGCCGGCGTTGCGGCCGAAGATGCGAAAGACACCGATGCGCTCGTGGCTGCCGAGGGTGGTGCGCTGACGATTGATGAGCTCCTTGGCACGGGTGACCGCCGTGCTGAAGCCGATGCAGTACTCCGTGCCGACTACGTCGTTGTCCATGGTCTTGGGGATGGCGATGACCGGGAAGCCCTCGCGTCCCAGCCGCGCCGCATAGCTGAGCGTGTCGTCGCCGCCGATGGCCACCAACGCACCGATACCCAGCTTCTCGAGGTTCTCGAGTACCAGCGGGGTCAGGTCGTACCGATCCTCGGCCACCTCCATGGCGCTGATCTGCGCGGCCTCCAGGCTTTTGGGCAGTGCCGCGCGGCCCATGGAGGACGGATTCGTGCGCGAGGTGTGGAGCACCGTCCCGCCCGTCCGGTCGATGGCCCGCGTGCTGACCCGGTCGAGCGGTCGCAGGAAGCCGCCACCGTCCTCGCGAGCCGGGTCGAGGTGGGTCAGCCCCTGCCATCCGCGACGGATGCCGAGCGCCTCCCAGCCGATCTCGCTCGAGCGGTAGACGACGCTCTTGATGACCGAGTTGAGGCCGGGGACGTCGCCGCCGCCGGTGAGGATGCCAATGCGTTTCATCACGTGCAGCATGCTGCCAGATCGGTACCCGGTTTGTGAGCAGGGGCGATTTCTGGCAGAATGAGCGTCCGCAAACGGAGTCCCGCCCTGTGTCCTCGACCCCCACTCAGCAGCGTCGCTACGTGACGTGGCGTCTGCCGGATCGCCATTTCAGCAAAGTTCACCTCATCGGTGAAGCCGGGGCGACCATTTGCGGCCGCGCCCTTCCGCGCGCCACCGGTCAGCCGAAGGCCCCGATTCCCGACTCTGAGATGTGCCCCGACTGCGACGCCCAGGGCTGACCCGCTCTCATGGCCGCACCACCGACCGCCGACCTCGGCGGTCGGTCTGTTTTTCCCGCCATCGTTCTGCCGTCCCACGCGCTGGTCCTCCTGATCGGAGTCGCCGCGAGCGGCAAGAGCACCTTCGCCCGAGCCCACTTCGCCCCGACTGAGGTCCTCTCGTCGGACGAGCTCCGAGCCCTGATCACCGATGACCCTGGTGCCCAGGGCGCCACCGATGACGCCTTCGATCTGCTCCACCGCATCCTCGCCATGCGTCTCCGCCGCGGCCGCCTGACGGTGGTCGATGCCACCAACGTCGAGGACTGGGCCCGAGCCGAGCTGGTGGCCGTCGCGCGACAGCATCTCAGGCCTTCGGTGGCGATCGTCGTTGACCTGCCATTGGCGGTGGCGCTGGAGCGCAACGCCGGCCGGCCTTCGCCCCGTCCTCCCCCGGCCGCCATCCGACGTCAGCACCGATGGCTGACCGATTCCCTTCCCACCCTCGCCGACGAGGGCTTCGCCGCGGTCCATCACCTCCGCTCGGCAGAGGAGATCGAGGCCGCACACGTCGAGCGCACGGCTCCTCATCGGCGGTGAGCCGTCAGATGCTCACGTCGTTCGCGTTTGGCAGTACTGGGTGACGCGCGTCGTCAAGCGCACGCCTGATTCGCGTTAGCGAGACGAGGGGGCCCGGGTCCGGCCCGGCAGAGCGTCCAGCACGATCATCGAGCGCCCGGAGCCGGCTAACGCATGCGTCATTCGCATATGACTAAATTCGCGCCAAAGCGGCACTGCACATAGGAATGTCCCGAAGGAACAGGCGCCCGACCTCGGTGACCGAAGCCACCGCTGCCGTCCGTTTCCGCTGACCGAAGCCATCGGAGCCGGTGCCGGAACGCATGATCGAAATCGTGTGATCCGGTGTCGCTTGCCC
>JBDSGF010000027.1:0-4254 GCA_039919135.1 Candidatus Limnocylindria bacterium
CGCACAAGAAGGAGTGTTTCTCTTTGTTCACCTATACCGACAAGACGCTCAGCTGCGTCGACTGCAATACGGAGTTCTCGTTCACCGCGAGCGACCAGCAGTTCTACGCCGATCGTCAGTTCAGCGAACCGCGCCGATGTCCGGCCTGCCGCGCCGCCAAGAAGGCCGCGCGCGGTGAGAGTTCGGGCGGCTACAGCAACGGTGGCGGTGGTGGCGGCTACGGCGGAGGCGGTGGTGGCTACAGCGACCGTCCCC
The DNA here is from genome assembly GCA_039919135.1 of Candidatus Limnocylindria bacterium. Lineage (GTDB taxonomy): Bacteria > Chloroflexota > Limnocylindria > QHBO01 > QHBO01 > JACDBZ01. The sequence goes on from JBDSGF010000027.1 coordinate 256, forward strand.
GCGAGATGTTCAGCGCCACCTGCGACAGCTGTGGCAAGGAAGCTCGCGTTCCGTTCCGCCCCACCGGCACCAAGCCGGTTTACTGCAGCGACTGCTTCCGCCGCTAGCCGAAGCGCTCACAACACCGATACGACCCGGCGGGTTCCCCCGCCGGGTCGTTTGGTATCTGCACGAACTCAGTCCTTGAGCGGATCCCAGGGTTCGGCCCACGGGTAGCGGCGGCTGGCGGCCTCGAGCGCCGTGAGCATCTTCGCCCGCGCGTCCGCCAACGTGCGAGATGCACGCGCGACCTCCGTCGCGTCCGAGTCGGGGTGCTCGCCCTCGGCGCGCAGCGCCTGCGACACTCTCCGGTAGGCTTGGATGCCATCATTCGCCGAGCGGGTGATCTGGCCGGTCGCCTGGCGCAGATGCTTGAGCTGCTCTTCAGGACGCGCCTCGCCGCTCAACTGGCGGTCAAGGATGGCGCTCAGCTCCTCGATGCGCTTCGTCGCGCGATCGATGGCGCGCAGGTCGGACGAACTCCGCCGGGAAAGCCGGCTGTGCGATCGGATCAAGCATCAAGGATACCGCCTGGAGGCTAGTCCTGGGCGCGGTAGACCAGGCCGACGCCACCGGGATCGATCAGCGTCAGCAGATCTCCCTCGATCGTCGGCACAAAGCCGTCGCCGATGACGCTCACGACGTGCGAATCCTGCTGGCCAAGGGCCGCGGGGCACTCGACCTCATTCATGCCCATCGCATGGGCGAAGATCTGCTCGCCGCGCTCGATCCAAGCCCCGTCGAACGTTCGGCACCCCGTCGAGCCGTCGAATGTCCCGTCCGAGCGCAGCTCGAGCGTCGCGGGCTCGCCCATTGGCGCGCTCGCCACGTCGCCGACGAACACGGTTTCAAGGACCCATCTCGTGCCCACCAGATCGGCGGTCGGCGGGGGCGGCAGGGAGGCGAAGCGAAGCTCGACGCCCTCGCCGCGCGCCACGAGTTCCTCGCCGTCCCGCACGATCTCGCGCACGAGGCCCAGCGCCGTCATGTACGCGAACTCAGCGGCCATGGCCGGCTCTTCGCACGCCATCTCGGTCTGCGACAGGCTGTCCAGCCGTAGTCCGCCGTTACCGGCCACGACCCGGCCGCCATAGGAGTTGCACGCTGCCCGTCCGCCGATCTGCGTGCCTTCGAGCGTCAGCGTGATCGGATGATCAGCGAGGATCGGCACCTCGCCGGCATCAGTTCGACCGGACGCGAGCTGCCAGCTGCCTTCCACGTCGAGATTGGCACTTGTTGAGGGCGTGCCACCCGTTGATCCGCACGCGGTGAGTGCAAAAACCACCAGGATCTGCATGATTCGCATGCCGCCCCGACGCTCATTGCTGCGGATCGGTTGCCTCAAGCTCCCGGCGCATGAGCCGGCGCTCCATGAAGCGGCCCTCGATTTCCCCAACAGCGCGACCCCGAAGGAGCACGCGCGTCGGAGTGCCGCGGACTTCCAGCCCCTCGTACGGCGTGAAGTCGCTGGTGTGCTGCAGGTCCTCCTGGCGCAGAGTGCGGCTGACCGATGGATGCCACAGGACAAGGTCAGCATCGCGCCCGACCTCGATGGCGCCCTTCGTCGGCAACCCGAAGAGACGGGCGGGATTGCCGCTCAGGAGTTCGACCATGCGCTCAACGCCCAGACGACCCTTCGCCACCCCTTCGGAGTACACCACGCTCAACAGTGTTTCGATGCCGGGTCCGCCGTTGCTGATCTCCGGGAAGGGCGGCGCCGGGATGCGCTTCTCGGTATCGACCCGATCGGGGACGTGGTCGCTGCCCACGACGTCGAGGATGCCATCGCGCAGACCGATCCAGAGCGCGTCGACATCGGCCTGCGACCGGAGCGGCGGTGAGATGACGCGCTTGATGACCTCGCCCTCGTCCGGATCGGCATACAGCGCATCGGTGAACGTGAGGTAGTGCGGACAGGTCTCCGCGTACACCGGCTCACCTCGTGACTTGGCATCGGCCACCTCGGCGAGCGCTTCCTCGCAGCTGAGGTGGACGATGTAGAGCGGTGCCTCCGCGCGACGCGCCATCTCGATTGCCTTGCGCGTGGCCGCCGCCTCCGCCTGCGGTGGACGGGTGAGGGCGTGGTGGCGACACGTGGTCCGACCGCGGCGCAGGGCATCGGCCACGAGCGGGTCAATCACCTCCGGATCCTCGCAGTGGACCTGGAGCATGCCGCCGTGGCGCGCCGCGGTCCGCATGGCTCGTTCGAGCTCGTAGTCGGGGAGGCGGAAGTCGTAGACCATGAAGGCCTTGAATGTCGGCACCCCGGCCTCGATGAGCGCCGGCAGCTCGCCGATCGGGTCGTCCTGCCGTCCGCTCAGGACCGCGCACAGGCCGTAGTCGATCGCCGATCGACCCTCGGTTCGTTCCCTGAACTCTGCGAGACCGCGTAGCGGCGAACTCGCACCGTGTTCGCTGATGCCGGTCCCGGGGTTGTTGAAGGTCAGGAAGGTGGTCGTCCCGCCGTGGGCCGCGGCCAGCGAGTCCTGCCTGAATCGGTCCGGGTGCTCCTCGTCCTCGAGCCGGACGTGGGTGTGCACGTCGATCACGCCGGGAAGCACCAGCAGCCCCGTCGCATCCACGCGCCCGGCGCCGTTGCACTCGAGATCCGGACCAATCTCGGCTATCCGGCCTTCCTTCACCGCGACATCCGCCTTCGTCCTGCTCGTCGCCGTCACCACCGTGCCGCCGGTGATGACGAGGTCATCCACCCTCGCTGATCTCGATCTCCTGCGCTCCCTCCCACAAAACGCGGTGGCCCATCTCGGCGAGCTGCGCCTGCCCGCCGGTCAGGGTTGCGAAATGGTTGCCGGCCAGCGGGCCGACGCGGGAGCTGAAGCTGCACGCGCCGTATGGGAACAGGATCTCGCACTCGCTGATGTCGCCGGTGTAGATCAGCAGGTCGCCGGGGGCTGGGTGGGAGGTGTGATTCTCATAGCCCACCTCCGGACGCTCGTCCCCGAATGGGACCCACGTCGATTCGCCGCTCCATTTGCAGTGGATGAGCTTCGACCTGATGGGAAGCCATGAGCTCAGGGCCCTGCGAGTGAGGGGCGCGTTCGCCTCCCAGCGAGCGGTGAAGCGGAGCTCACCGACGCGGATCAGCAGGTCTGCCATGCCGCGCAGCATACGCCGAGGATGCGGCATGATGGCGGAGCATAGCGGAGGGTTCCATGGCCGAAGCGCGCCACACCATCAGCACCCACGTCCTCGACCTCGCCAGCGGCGAGCCGGCCACTGGCGTGGGCGTCGCCCTGTTCCGCCTGGCCGGTGACGGTGCGCCCGAGTTGCTGAGCGACCTCCAGACCGATGATGAGGGTCGCATCCGCGACCTGCTCGATGGCGCAATGCTCATCGAGGGTGACTACCAACTGGCCTTCGACGTGGGTGGCTACGCGGACGATGCCGACGCCTTCTTCCAGAGTGCCGCGCTCGCGCTGCGCATCACCGATGCGAGCCGCTCCTACCACGTCCCGCTCCTGCTCAGCCCATTCGGCATGAGCACCTACCGCGGCAGCTGAGATGTGAAGACCGTCGAAGAGCTCAATGCGCTCGAGACCGATGCGGCCGTGGAGGCCCTCTCCCCGTTGTTCGAGGGCGCTCCCCGCTTCCTGCGACGCCTGGCCGACGCCCGCCCGTTCGAGAACGAGGAAGGGCTCTTCGGCGCCGCCCGCGCGATCGCGCGTGAGATGCCGGAGGAAGAGCAGATCGAGCTGCTCGATGCCCACCCGCGCATCGGCGCCGATCCGGCAACGGTCTCCGACCTGTCACGCCGCGAGCAGGGCCATGGCGACCCGGCCGACGACGAGCAGGCGTGGGTCGGCGAGGAGCTCATCGCGCTCAACGAGGCGTACGAGGGACGCTTCGGCTTCCGTTTCGCCGTCTTCGTGGCCGGACGGCCCCGCGTCGAGATCATCCCCATCCTCGAGCGCGCGCTCCGCGCCGATCGCGACGAGGAGC
>JBDSGF010000028.1:0-12490 GCA_039919135.1 Candidatus Limnocylindria bacterium
CAGCGCCGACCGTAGCACCGAGCGACGAGTGCGCGGCTCGGGCAACGCAGTCGTCCAAGCTGGATCTTCGGCGAAGGCTTCCACCAACGCGCCGACTGCTGCGTCGCGCAGCTCGGCGGTGGCGACAGACGCAATGGTCGCGGGAGGCGGACTCATCGAGCGTGGGCCCGCCGTCAATCGGTGGGTGCGATGGGGCCCAGCAGCTCCTCGAGCACCCCGGCCATCTGGCCGGGCGGGAGCTCGCCCGAGACCTCGTACACGACCATGCCGTCCGGATCGACGAAGTAATGGCGGGGGAGCCCGAAGAGCGGGCTCCAGCGATAGAAATTCTCGAGGGTCGGGTCGAGCAGGATGGGGTAGGTGATGCCGTAGCGCTCGACGAACTCGCGCACGGCGCTCGGTTCCTCGCCGAAGTCGACGCCGAGGACCAGCAGGCGATCGCCATACGCCTCGGCAAGGCGCTGCATCATCGGCATTTCGGTGCGGCACGGAGGGCACCACGTGGCCCAGAAGTTGACCCATACCAGCCGGTCCTCGCCTTCGGCCAGCGTCCAGCGCCGTCCATCGAGGTCGACCGCCTCCAGGGACGGAGCCGGGCGCCCGGCCAGGGTGCCATGACCGGTTGATGAGGCGCTGCCGATGGGCAGCAGCACCAGGACCAGGAGCACGACCGCGAGGACCACGAGGCCGGCTGTCCAGAGCAGCGAGGCACGGCGGGCGCGGCGCGGCGGCCGACCGATCGCCATCGTCACGCGCGTTCGTCTCGCGCTGCGGCGGCCCGAGCGACGATGCCCGATACGCGGCGCAACTCAGTTCGGACATCGTCGAAGCGTTCGCCGCGCACACGAAGGATGAGCCGACTGTCGGCCGTGCGCAGGTCGAGCCGGCATCGGGGAAGGTAGAAGGCAACTGCCTGCGAACCCGCGAGCAAGAACCCTCCCGCGAACAGGAGACCCACGCCAGGGTCGCGGCGGCTGAGGAAGCTAACGTAGGCGGCGAAGCCGCGCAGCGTGACCTGCGTTGGACCCAAGCGGCGGCGCTCCCCCGGACCGAGGATCACAGTGTCGCTCACGCCGTGCTGATCCGCAGCGATCAGCCGCGCCTGGTTGGTTTCAGCTTCGGCGAGGCTGACGCCGATCGTCGTGGCCAGCGACGGCAGCTCGACGAACGGCGCGCGGCTGTCGGTGGCCTCACCGCCGAGCGCCACCCAGCCATCGAACAGCGCCTGGCCAGCGAGATCCTCGACCCGCAGCTCGACGGCAGGGCCATAGGTCCAGGCATGGACGAGGTAGCCGTCGAAGTCGCCCGGGGCGTTGACCTGCAGGACCTGTGAGCGAGCCACCTGCCCGTCGCGGATGAACGTCACGCGCGTGTCGAAGCGCAGTGGTCGGCCGCGTGAGTCGAACTCGGCGTCGAGTCCATCGAAGCGGACGCCAGTGGTCAGACCCGGCCGCGGTGCCGCGAGGTGCGATTGCTCGCCCGGGAAGAGCCCGAAGCGGGTTTCCTCCGCGAACGCCGTGCCCAGCGCACCACCGACTACGAGCAGCACCAGGCTGAGGTGGCTGGCGATGGCCGCGAAGCGCGACCATCCGCGTCGTGTGCCGGCCACCCCCCAGCCCCTCGCCGTGGCCGCCTCGGCGAGCCGATATCCGGCCGAGGCAAGAACGGCCACGATGCGCGCTCGCGCCGATGCCGTCAGCTCGCCGCCCAGGGGGACTTCGCCGACCAGCACGTCTCGGCTATGCACGAGCGGGCCCGGCCGCCGCCATTCACGCCAGACGGGTGGGATGCGCACCGCCACCGCAGCCACGCCGGTGATGAGGATGGTGCCGACCAGCGCCAAGTAGGCTGGGCTGTCGAGCGCCCAGCGCCACTCCGCGCGAGCGGCCGCCGCCAGGTTCGCGACGCCGGCCGCGACCAGCAGGGCCACGCCAAGTCGCGCGTCGGCGAGGACGCGCAGGGCCCGGTCAGCGCGGCGCGCGAGACGATCGAGGCTCGGCTGAACGCGCAGACTTGACGGGCGAAGCATCAGGCCGACGCTCAGACCCCGGAGTAACTGTGCTGGCCCGGGATCACCAGGTTGGCCGCCAGGTAGGTGAACAGGACGGCGCCGAAGCCCACGAGCAGGAACCATGCGGCGCTCGCGCCCCAGCGGTCACGCCGACCGGCGAGGTGGATGTAGGCGGCGTACACCAACCAGGTAGCCGCGGCCGCCAGTTCCTTTGGATCATTGTTCCAGTACGAGCGCCAGGCGAGGTTGGCCCACAGCGCGCCGAGGACGATGGCTATGGTCAGCACCGGCATGCCGAGCACCACGCTGCGGTATGCCGCGGTGCGGCACACCGCGGCTAGCGGCAGCCACGCAAGCCGGTCGCCGCTCCAGCGCTGGATGAGCTCGCCCACGGCCGCGGCGGCCGCCAGAGCGGCGATGCCGTAGGCCAGCATTGCGCTCCCGACGTGGACGGTCAGGAAGAACGGCGTCTGCAGCGCCGGCGGCAGTGGCACGACCTCGGACGGCAGGGTCAGGCTGTAGGCGAGGAGTCCTGCGGCCGGCACGGCGACCAGCGGCGCCAGGGTCCGGATAGGCAGCCGCCGCGCGAGCCCGAGGTAGCCGGCCAAGATGGCGGCCGCGAAAGCCTGGTTGAACTCGTACATGTTCGACCATGGCGCATGGCCGGTGAGGACCGTGCGAAGGACCAGGGCTGCCAGCAGCAGGATCAGGCTCAGCGCGATCGCCCCGTGGACAATCGGGCCGAGCGGCGTCGTGTCCGTCGAGTGCCGCGCTGGAGGGCCGCCGCCTGCGATCGCCGGCCGCAGCTCGGTCCACGCGGCGGATCCGAGGCCGATGGCCATCGCTCCGACCAGGCTGAACAGTGCCGCTATGAGCAGGGCGGGGGCGAGAATCAGCATTGGCACAAGGCCGCCGTGGCGTGCATCGATGTCAAGACGGTCTGCGCCGGCCCGGAGTTGCCGAGGGACTTGCTCAGATGGTCCACGTGAACAGGCTGGCCATGCGGCTGAAGGCGTTGAGATAGATCAGGAACCCCATCGCGACGATGAACACGCCCGCGGTGATCTCAACCGGCCGGTGCCAGCGTCGAAGCGCGCCCATGACCGGGCGCAGCTGCGGGAGCGCGACGGCGGCCAGCACGAAGGGCAGCGCCAAGCCCAGTGAGTATGAGGAGAGCAGCAGTGCGGCAACGCCCACGTCCTGGCTCGAGGCGCCCATCGTCAGGATGGCGCCCAACACAGGTCCGATGCACGGGCTCCACCCCAGGGCGAACAGCGCGCCGAGCGAGACGGAGCGCGCGGACCGGCCATTCGGCAAAGAGTCCAGGCGCAGCCCGAAGGTCCCACGCGACAGAATCGGACCAAAGATGCCGGTGACCGCGAGGCCCATGACGACCACCAGCAGGCCCGTCGCCTCGCGCGCGTAGGGGATGAGCCGGAACAGGTTGGCGCCGAGAAGGCCGATTGAGACGCCCAGCAGGACGAAGATGGCCGCGAACGAGAGCGTGAAGAGCAGGACCTGGCCGAGCACCGGCCGATCGATGACCGCGGTCCGCACGGCCGTGTCAGCGCCGGCAGGCATGCCACCGAGGGCGGCGGCGGTCTCACCCAAGTAGGCGAGGTACACCGGCACGAGGGCCAGCACGCAGGGAGATGCGAACGACAGAACGCCCGCGGCAAATGCCAAGCCCAAGCTGACTTCCACGCTTCGCTCCTGCCCTAATCTGGCTTCGAACCTGCTACAGCAGTGTAGTGCTACACGGTGATGGCCCACGCCCTCCTGAAACGGACTCGCCGCGTCAGCCTGCTGACGGGACGAGCTGCCGATCTGCACGCAGCCGAAGGAGCACGCGCCTGAGTAGGGTGTAGGCCGCCAACGCACTCAAGAAGATGATCCCAGCCAGGGCGGGCCGGACGAAGAGAAGCAGCGCCAACGTCACGACCCCGATGACGAGGCCGGCGGCTGATTCGAGCAGCTGCGTGGGAATGCGGCGCGCACCGACGCGCCGGTCGGAGGACCATATGCCCCACCGGGACCGCGTGCAGCGCCCGGCACAGCAGCCGGTGAAGAAGCATCCCAAACGGCCGATCTCCACGCCGAAGAACAGGGCGGGCGTGCTGGCGTCGACGAAGAGGCCAATCGGCAGTTGGAAGGCGAGCAAGCCGGCCAACGCCGTGATGGGCATGACGACGAGGAAGCCGTCGACCGCCCAGCCCTCGGCCGGTGACCTCCGCCAGGTCCGCGGGCGGAGGGCGATGTACCGCAGCTTTGCCCCGATCAGGCCGGCGACCAGCGCTACGAGCGTGACGGTGAGCGAGGCACTGATCGACACCTGCTCGCGCGCCAGCAGCCCGGACTGCAGGGCGAAGCCAACGAGGACCCCGAGCCCGACCAGGCCGGACCAGCTGCCGGGGATCACCGCCGGCGGGCTGACCAGCCGGGCCAGCGGTGCCCAGCGGGTCTGCATCGGATGAAACGAGCCGGAGGTAAGCGCCCACCGATGCCACGACCACGCCGCGCGAGGCAAGGTATGGCCGCGGGCGGCGCGGGCTCGCGCAACCGGGCGTCGCCGATCCGCGGCATGCGGCGCCTGAACGAGCTCGGCCGTGACCGTCCATTCGCCGGGCTCCAGCCCGTAGACGCGGGTGGTGATCGACACCGGGCCGCTGCCGGGGACGATGCCTTCGACCAGCTCATCCTGCATGAAGGCATCTCGGGCTGTGGGCTTCCCGCGGACCCCGATCCTCTGTCCGCGGAATCGCACGGTGGCGGCGAATGGCTGCCCGTCATGCCCCGAGTCGAACCAGTGGGTGACGGTCAACGCCTCGGGTTCGATGACTTCGACGGCCGTCCCATCGCCCGGGCCGGAGGGATCGTGCCGCTCCGCACTTGGGACAGTCCTGCAGTCGTGGCGCTGTTTCGATGATGCCGGCGCGGGCCTCACTGTGCCCCGTGCCCTCCGTCGTCCCACGAGATGTCGCTCTAGCTCCTCGACCTCCAATTACTGCTACAGCAGTGTAGCGGCGTCAGCGATCGTAGAGCGAGGGCTGGGCGTTGCTCCCGATATGTGGGCCTCGAGTGGAGGGTAGCGGGGGACGTTGATTGACCCCGCCGCGCCAATGTGGCTTAACCCGAATCCACCGAAACGCCTCGGAACTGGCCGGGTGAGCGCCTGAATCGGACCGAAAGAGGCGGACAGACGGTGCAGGCCGCCAAGGATGTGGTCGATCGACGGTGTGGGGCCCGAGCATGGCTGGGGTCGGGCCGCGCTGGGCAGGCTGCCGCGAGCCCCGCTCGCCGGTCAGCGCCCCGCGGCTCAGGCCAGGCGCGGGATGGCGCGCAGGCGGGCGAGGGCGCGGCTGAAGTCAATCTGCCACGGCCAGCGCGCCGGCAGGTGCAGGGTCAGGCGCCGCGCACTGCGGGTCAGTCGGCCGCCGATGGCGAACAGGCGGCGGCGCAAGCGTTTGGTGCTCAGGATCCCGGCGCCGAGGCCGAGCTGGGCCACCCAGCGCGCCAGGTTGTGGGCCATGACCTGGAACGCCAGCCAGGCCGCGTTGGCCCCGAAGCGGCCCGACGGCAGGTGGTTGAGGCCGACGCCGTACTTGAGCTCGCGGATGGCGTTCTCGATCTCGGCGTGGCGACGATGGTCGGCCTCGAGGGCCAGCGTCTGGCCATCACGGTCGGTGATGAAGGCGTGGTAGGTGTAGGCCACCCCGAACAGGTCGAGCTGCGAGTCGGGGGTGGGTCGCACGCGGCGCACGATGAGCCGCACCTGGCGCGCCCGGGGCCGGTGACCGAACGGGGTGTACACCGTCTCGGCCACGTCGGCACCGCCGTCGAGCCAATACGGGATCGGGGTCCACGCCGCGTCGGGGATGGCCTCGATCGTGGTGCGCAGCGCCGGCGAGCTGCGGGCGCTGATCGAAAAGCGCACGTCGCCCCGCCGGCAGGCATCGACCACCGGGTGCTGATAGAAGCCCGAGTCGGCGCGCAGCGTGATCTGGCCGCCCGCGCCGGCGCCGCGCACGCGGCCGACCGTCTCGGTCACAAAGTGGCCGGCGCCGCGGCCACTGGTGGCGCGACCACCGCGCAGGCGGGCGTGGAGCAGCTCGGCGCTGCCGGCTCTGACCGCCACGAGTGGGTGGTAGCCGCGCTGCCCGCTGCGGGTGACCTGTGCCGCGCCGGCCTTGGCCAGGCCATACGTCTCGCACAGGGTCGAGTCGAGGTCGATCGTCAGCGGCTCGCGACCCGGACCGGCGCCGGCGGCCCACGCCCGCGCCAGCAGCACCCGGCTGACCGCGTCGAGCTGGCGAGCGTGGCCCCAGCTGAAGCTGCGCAGGAAGGTGCCGAGGGTCGAGGGTGCCGCCACCCGGTGGCCGAGCACGGCGGTCGTCGCTCCGGCGCGCAGTGCGTCGGCGTCGTCGATGCAGTCACCACCGGCCATGGCGCTCATGATCAGGGTCAGGCTCTTGTCGCCGACGTGGGCCCGGCCGGCGGCGGCGCCGAGATCGACGCGGGCATCGAGCAGCTCGCGCAGGCCGAGACGCTGCGCCAAGGTGGCCGCCAGCAGCAGCCCCGCATCGGCGATCAGGCGCGGGTCATCGAATAGCGTCTGCTGGCGATCGAGGGTGTAGGATCGGGGCATCGAACAGGTGTCCTCCGACTGAGGGTGCTGGCATGCTTCTCACAGCCAGTTTCTCAGCTCAGATGGGCACCTGTTCGGCTTTCTCGGCAGGCGCTCGGCCACTCCGGATCGGTGGATTCGGGTTTAGGCTGCGCTATCCCACGCCTGCCGACACCTTGAGGACGAGGACGTCGTTCGGCTCGCTCTTGCCCTTCAGCGGCAGGGAGCGGCGTTCGAGCGTATCTGCTGACAGCCCAGCGCTCGCGGCAGCCGGCGCGGTCACCAGGATTTCGCCCACGGCGGCGACAGAGGACAGGCGAGCCGTCGTGTTCACCACGTCTCCCATCGCTGTCATTTCCGTGTCTACCCCCTCGCCGATAGACCCGACGTACGCGGTGCCCGTGTTTACGCCCGCCGATCGGAACCCACGGTCCATCCGCCTCCTCATGGCCCGTGCGCCTGAGGAGGGCCTGCGCCGCGTCGATGGCACGGCTCGCGTGGACCTCGCCGGCCATCGCCGGTACGAAGATGCCGATGATCTCGTCGCCGACAAACTTGTCGACGAAGGCGTCGTGGTTCACCAGCACATCGGATGCCGTGTCGTAAAAGCGGCCCATGAGCTTGGTGAACTCTCGCGGTGGCATCTGCTCGGCCAACGTAGTCGACCCGCGGACATCGGCGAAGAGCAGCGAGCACTCAATCTCGGCGCCACCGTGGTTCTGACGCAACATCCGAAAGCAGCCCGCGCAGTACTTCGGGTTCTTGGCCCACCGGGCGTGGCCAAGCAAGGGCATGACCAGGCCGCCGGGACCCCCGAATGGCGCCGCGCACATCTTGCACCGCGGCGAGCTCGGGATCCGGCTATGGATCCGTCGGAGCACGCGAAAGGGGGAAGGTCTGACCAGCATCGCCCCCCACCGTTCATCGGCGGAGGACGGCTGGGGCGCCTCCGGGCTAGTCATCGGTCGACCTCTCGGGCAAGGAGGGGGCCTGGGAAGTCTACACGCGGGAGCTCAGCCGAGGTAGCGGGCTGAGGCCATCGCCACGACCGCGAACGTGAGCAGGACGAGGTCGACGGTGCCGATCAACCGAAGGCGCTCTTGGACGGCGTGCATCCGGGCCATGAGTTCACCGGATGGAGGGCCGCTCGCAGCCTTTATCTCGCCGGCTATGGCGCTGAGCTTACCGAGCGTCTGTGGGATGAGGAGGTTGCCGCCCAGCCAGGCGATGATTGCGGCCAGACCTCCCAAGCCAAGCGCGAGACCGTGTGGCGAAGTGTTGATGCCGCCGAAGTCGCGCCAGTACAGGACGACGCCCGCCAGCACGGTCAGCGTCGAGATGGTCACGAAGTAGATAGGTGCCTTCCGTCGGTTGATCAGTTCGTCCATGAACTTCTCGGCGTCTGGCCCTAACTTGTTGATCGTTGGCTCGATGTACAAGAAGAACAGGGCAGTGCCGCCGACCCAGAGCACGCCGGCCAGGATGTGCACGATGCGCAGTGCTATCGCTAGAGCGTCCACCGCTTCCTCCTATGTTCGCCGCGACAGTCCGAGCAAGGCGGCCGAGAGTGTGCCAGTCGCAGGTGCCGGTATGGTATCGACGGGCGCAAGCCTCATGCGCGGCCGCGCGGCCGGGTGTCTCACCCGGCGGGACCGTCGCCGGGAGCCCGGGAGGGTCCAGCGGAGGGCGTGGCCCTGCTCATGGTCTGCGACGCGGCACCTGGCTTGCGGAGGGTATTGTCGGAGCGCGGAGCTGTCCCGTTCGGGACGACGGCGGACGGCCGATTGGCTGGGAGGCAACGATGCAGAGGTCGATGGCGCGAGGTTTGAACGCTGGGCGACGGGGGCCGTGTGCCGGAAGCACGGCCTCCGCCCGGTTGCTGGCTCTCATCGTGGCGGGCTCGGTGTCGGGATGCCTGGGCAGCTCGCCGACGCCCACTCCCGACCCGACGCCGACCCCTTCGCCTGCGCCGACGCCACCACCGATCCTCATCATCACCTCGCCCGAAGACGCTGACGTGGTGCGTAGCTCATCGGTCCAGGTGGTTGGGACGGCTCCGGCGGGCGCCGAGATTGTCCAGGACCTTCCATTGTTCGCGGACAGACGGACAAGTGCCGACGATAAGGGCGACTGGGTGTTGACCGTCGACCTCGAGGAGGGAGACAACGACCTCGTGTTCCGCATCGGTGACGACCAGGCAACCACGAAGACACTGCGCATCGTGTACGAGCCCGAGTCGTAGACGGCCGGCTGTCCGGCCGGAGGTAGGAAGCTCCGTGTGGGGCGCCGGCCCCGGCTCACGACACAAATGCGCCGACCCGCTCGCCTATTACCTCGCCTGGCCCGGCGCTCTAGACCGGCGTAGGTCGAGATCAGCTATCGATCAGCTCGCCCAAGATTCGCGGGATCGAGTCTACCGCCAGCGTCAGGACAGCTGCAGCAGTCGTCGCAGGGCCGTGACGGCATCGACGAGCGGATCGGGCAAGTGCGCAGAGGCATCCGACAGCTCGCGACTGTGCCTTCCCCCGACCGCGATCAGCAGGTCGGGATGCCGGTCGCGGAGGGCTGTTATTACCGCCGCCGCACCGGGCATGTCCTCGGCCGTCAAGACGCCGATGACCGCCGCTCGAACATGCGCTTGTCGCACAGCGGTGACCCACGATCTGATGGGGACATCCGGCCCGAGGTAGGTCGCACTCATCCCGGCGCGGCGAAGCGCTGTGGCGAATCCCAGGGCAGGCAGCTCGTGGCGGGAGCCGGGAGGGAGCCCGACCAGCACCGGCGCGTCGCCGGCTCCGGCATTTCCGGCAGCGTCGAAGGCCATCCCGAGTCGTCGCAGTGCTGCGGCGCTGGCGGCGTGCTCGCCCGCGACATCGACCTCGCCGCGTGCCCAGGCGTCGCCCAGCGCCACGAGGGCTGGATAGAGATGGTCGTCGACCATTCGCTCGAAGCTTCCCATCGCGAAGATGTCGTCCAGCGCGCGTTCGATGGCTGGCCCGTCGACCCGGGCGGCGGCCTCCACCAGCCCCCTGGACTGCTCGGTGGGCGGCCGCGGGTCGATGGGTTGCGCATCCACTGCGGTCAAGGGGAAATCTTTGGCTTGCGTGGAGACGATGTTCGCTGCGGCCTGTCGCGGCGACCATCCATCCGCCACCAGGGTGCGCATCGCGCGGATACGGCCAATTGCGGCATCGTCATAGATCCGATACCCCGCCTCAGTGCGTACGGGCGCCACGATGCCATAGCGGCGCTCCCAGGCGCGCAACAGGGCGATGCTGACGCCGGTCCGTTGCGATGCCTCTTTGATCGTGTACATGCTGTGTCCAAGCATAGCATGGACAAACAGTTGACAACGGCGTGATGAGGAGCTTACGCTGTTGCCATGACTGAACAAACCTTAGACATCCTTGAGACTGACCTAGACCTCATCGGTCGAATCGCGGAGGGCGACGCGAGCTCCCTGGGCGCCCTCTACGATCGCCACAATCTCGTTGCATTTCGCGTTGCGCTGAGCATCGTCCACGATCGCGGTCGGGCGGAGGACGTCGTGCAGGAGGCGTTCCTCTCGGTCTGGCGCAAGGGCGGTTCTTACACACCCGGTCGCGGCAGCGTGAGGTCCTGGCTGATCGGCATTGTGCGCAACCGTGCGATCGACACGCTTCGCGCGCGGCGTGCGTCCGACGTGGACGATGAGGCAACCCTGCTCTCGCTCCGCGACGCCGGCCCGAGTGTGGTGGAGCAGGTGGCCGCGAAGCTCGAGGGCGAGGCCATCCGCACCGCCCTGCGCCGGCTGCCGCTTGGTCAGCGACAGGCGATTGCCAACGCCTTTTTCGCGGGTCTCTCGCACGCGGAAATCGCGGCGACCACCGGGCTCCCGCTGGGCACCGTCCACGGCCGCATTCGACTCGGGCTGCGGCGCCTCAGGAGGCATCTGCTGGCGGCAGGCGTCGGGATGCCGAACGAGGGAATCGTGGGACTGGGTGCCATCAAGGCGCCACCAAGCCGTCAGCAGCGCACCGTCTGAGGCACGCGATCGAACCTCCCCTGATACGACTGTGGCTCGGCCCGCGTACAGACAGCATCAACCGGATCCGCATCGACGACGCCGCTGTTCGCTGCCCGCCTACAGCGTCGCCCGCCGTGGTTCCCCCTGGCAGCTAAGCATGGAGATGCACTTCGTGAACACCACTTCCGTTTCCCGACGCACTGTGAGCATCGGCGCGCTCGTGGCGATTATCGCCGCGACCCTGCTGTCGCTCTTGTCCGTCTTCACCGCACCGGTCAACGCCGGCCACCAGTCCTCGGCCGGTGACGACAAGGGCTTCACCGGCGGCTGGTACGATGGCCGCACCGTCGACTTCTTCTATAACAAGGACTTCTTCTGCAAGGAGCCCCCGGCAAGCGGCGCCGACTCGAACTGCGTTGTTGGCGCTGAGCCGCAGACGCCCCCGCGCGGCGGCAAGATCCCCGTGCTCTACGTCATGACTCCGCTGTTCTCCCCCGCACCAACGGACCTGCAGTGCCCGGTCGTCGGCGACTGCATCAACCACCCGAACACCATCGACCTTTCAGCCGTCTTCGGTCCGAGTGCGGCCAATGCGCTCCTGCCGGCGCACAGCCACATTGTCGATGTCGACCAGGGCGGCTGGTGGGAGATCGAAGTCATTGGAGTGACCGATGCCGACGTGTGGGCTGAGATCGCCGAAGGCAAGAGCCTGGAGACGGTTCGAAGCCTCCAGTCATCGGATCAGCATCCTGACGGCACGGGCACTGGTGAAGGCATCACTGTCGACATCCCGTCCAACCTGTACCTGTTCTTCGACGTGCGCGACTAGGTCGCTCGCATTAACTCGGGGAGTTCGGGTGCCCACCCGAGCTCCCCGTCGCCAACATTGGAGGGAACCGAGATGATTCACACCATGGACCGATCCACTCCGCGCCTGCTGTCGCGCCCATCCGCCCGCACCCTGTCGGGTTCAGCCGCTCTCATTGGCGCCATGCTCGTGGCGGCTGGTGTCACGCTCCCCTGGCTCAGCTTCTTCGCCGGCCTTCAGCCCGTGACTGCCGTTGGGTCGCCCAACGGGACACTCCTTTTCCTCGGTGCGGCCGTGGTCGGCGTCCTGGGACTGCTCGTGATCGCTCGCGGTACGCGCTGGGCGCGTCGCGGGTTGACGATTGCTGGGATTGTTCTCACCGGGTTCAGCGCATATCTCGTCGTCGGACTCATCACCACGTACCGTGAAGTGAGCGTGGACCCGCTGGTTGTCGCGCAACTCGGTCCGGGCCTGGCGGTCGTCGGCGTCGGGGCGCTGCTGGTGCTTGCCACGTCGTTCGTCGGGGACTAAGCCAGCAGTCGTGGTAACCCAACCTGTCGTTCGTCAACGAGCTGCGGCGTTCATGGCAGCGCAGCACACCGTCCCCACCACACCGGAGTGGCGGCAACAAGGGAGCGGCTGCTGTCCTGACTGGCCGGTCGTCTCACCTGGTTGAAAAGTGAGCCCGGCTCCGCCGACGCCGGGTCCCCTTCCGTGGCGGCTTCCATCCGGCGGCCGGCGCTCAGGGCTTGGCGCTGGGACGAATGAGGCGGTGGTACAGGCCGAACAAGATGAACGTTGGCGGCCACTGCCCGACAAAGAGCGCCCAATCGTTCTTGCTCGCAAGCTTGAGAGAGGCGGACACCCCGATGGATGCCAGCGCGAGCCAATACCAAGTCTCCTCGGGGATGTTGTCGGTGACCCTGAAGAACTTGCGTTGGGCGCTCTCGCTCCCCGGTTCCGTGGACTCGTACATGGGTGTTCCTTCAATGGGAGGGCGTTCTGCCAATCGGCGACAACCGATACAGAGCAGGGCCTGTG
>JBDSGF010000029.1:0-6604 GCA_039919135.1 Candidatus Limnocylindria bacterium
CGCGGATCTGCTCCCGCAGGTCAGCGAGGCTGTCGCTCAGTCCGACGTTGCTCGCGGAGAGGCTCTCGATGAGCGTCGAGAGCTCCTGCGCGGAGAGGCTCGACAGCTCGATGGCCGGCGCCTGAGAACGCAGTTGGCCGACGAGGAGGATGCCGATGATGAGCGCCACGGCAAAGAGGCTTGCCTGGGCCATGCGCGCCGCCATCAGTCGTCTCCCACCGGTACGCCCCACCGCAGCCGGGTGTTGCCGATGAAGGCGGGGAGGGTGACTTCGTCGCGCGACTCGCTTGCGAACTGGAGCCCGTAGGCATCGAGGCGGGGCGCCACCCGTGCGATGTAGATCGGATGAGCTGTGAACCGGTCATGCAGTCCATCGGGACCGATCGCTTCGATCCGGTACGGCGGTGAGAGGGGGGCGATATTGACCAGGATCGCGGAGCCCACGCCATAGATGGACGAGGTGGCCACCAGGCGTTCCGCCGGCGTGCCCTCCGCCAGGCCGCCGGAGATGGTGATGGCCTCGGCGCCCGATGCCCATAGCGCCGTCACGATGTCGCGCAGATCGTCGACGAGCACGATGTAGTTCGTCGGGCTCTCGCCCGGCGGGACCTCGCGAAGCGAGTCGGCGATCTCGAGGACCATGCCGGGACCGGTAACGGTGGACAGGCCGGTAGCCAGGCGGGCAGCAGCCAAGGCCTCGTTGAGCCGCTCCTGCGCGGTCTGCGAGCCGGCATCGCGCTCCTGGAAGGTGCCCACGCGGCTCTCGGCATCCTCGATCTCCGCGCGCAACTGCTCCTGCTCGCGCTGGAGCTGCTCGGCGCGCGTGACGAGCACCCTCTGGGCCGAGGTGATGAACTCCTGGCGCGCCAGCGAGCTGTTCCATTGGCCGGCGCCGACGAAGCCGATGAGGGCCAGGGCCACCGCAATGCTGATGGCCCACCCCGACCGCGTGAAGCGCGACCGGGACCGTGGCGGTAACCGGCGCGTCATGAGCCCGATCTCCGCGTGGCGCGCCGCGAGACGAGGACGGCAGTGACGCCGGCTACCAGCGCCGCCGCCGCAAGGCCCATGACAAGCGCCACGTCGGAGCCGGGGTCGGCGGGTGGCCGGCCTTCGCCGGGCGTCGCGGTGCCCGGAGGCTCGGCCCCCGGGTCCACGCCCCCGGGATCGATCTCGCCGGCCGCCGGCCGTTCGACGCTCGATGCCGCAATCGGCTCCGGGCTGATGGGCGTCGGCTCTTCGACGCCGAACGATTCGTAATAGGCCGCGTAGAGCTCGTCGGTGGCGATGCCGGTCCCGGCCTCCAGCGCATCGGCGTCGGATGCGCCGTCTCGGTACGCAGCTGCGATGCGCGCCACGGCCTCCGGACCGTATCGGTCCACGATCAGGTCGATCATGGTCGTGCCCTGCGCGTACGACAGCCGCCCACCGCGCTCGCCGATCGGGAACTGCTCGGTGATGGCGTCAAATGCGAAGAGCCCCGCTCCGGAGGCCTCGCCCTCCACGATCGAGCGCTCGCCGGCGGCGTCGCTGGTCTCGGACCAGCTCGCGATTCCCTCGTTCAACCAGCGCGCGGGCTCGTGGAATGGGTTGTCGGTGGCGTCGTGGAAGACGATGTGGGTGACCTCGTGGACGATGGCCGTCTCGAGGTAAGCCGATGACCCGCCCTCGAGCCACATGAAGATCGTGCGCAGATCGCTGTAGGCCGCGGCCCCCGTCCATTCGCGCGCGCCCGGCCCGAGCGCACCGAAGAACTCGTCGCGGGTCGCGTACACGAACACGTCGACGGGCCCGGCCAACTGCGTCCCCAGGAGCTGCTCCGCGCGCTCGACGCCGACCGCGGTGAGCTCGCCGAAGCGCAGCGCCTGCGCCTCCGCCCGGCCATACCAGTGGACGGTCGCCTCGCCAAGCTGCGCGCTCTGCCAGTCCAGGCCGGGGCGATCGTCCACGTAGCGCATGGTCGCGGAGTCCGAGAGGCGCACCTCGTCGCCATCGGTGGCGCGCCATTGGTAGGTGACGAGCGTATTCGGGGTCAGGTAGTCGACCGACGTGTCCCACACGTAGGTGGCCGCTAAGCCCGAGGCCTCGACCGGCACCACGAACGAGGCCTCGCTGCCCGGCGTGCGCAGGAGCAGCTCCATCCGATCGGGGGCACCGCCCGACAGCTCCACGTCGAAGCGGATCTCCTGCGCGTAGGTGGAGTCTGCCTCGAGGGTGCCGAAGTCGTCGAACGCCGCGGCGTCATCGGCCCATGCTGCGGCGAAGCCCAGCACGAAGAGGCCGGCCGCAAGGCAGCGCGTCAGCCGTCCCATGACACCCGTCCGAAGTCAAGCAGGCCCACGGTCAGGTTGCCCAGCCCGCGCAGGCCGTCGGCGACCAGCCACCACGTCTCGCCGTAGGCCCATGGAATGACGGGGGCCTGCTCTGCAACGTATGCCTCGACCGCACTGTAGGCAGCGCCCACGTCTTCATCGGCGGCCTGCGCCGCCTGTTCGAGGAGCGTTTCGAACTCGTCGTCGTTCCAGTCTCCGTAGTTGCTGGTCGCTCCCGGTTCCAGCAGCAGGCCGTAGAGCGCGTGCGGAGACGGGTAATCGGCGATCCAACTGATGGTGAAGATCTGCGGCGGGCGGGTGTCGAGGACCGAGAGGAAGTCACCGAAGTTCATCGTCTCCACCTCGATCTCGACCCCGAGCTCTTCGCGCCAGACGGCGGCCGCCGGCTCGACGCCCAGGCCACTGCCGTTGACCACGATGGTTCCGAGATCGGCCCGATCGGTGTATCCGGCTTCGTCGAGCAGCTCCCTGGCGCGTTCAGGATCGGTGCGCAACTCCGGCGCGAAGCCATCCGGCCAGATCGCCGGTGGAACGATGCTGCCCGCCGCCGAGGACGAGGCACCCTCCGCCAGGGACACCAACTGCTCACGATCGAGCGCCAGCGCGAAAGCGCGACGGACCCGGGCGTCGTCGAACGGTGGCTGCGTCGTGTCGAAGCCGTAATAGCTGATCGTCAACGGCTCTGCCGGGTGCAGACGCGGCCCGAGGTCGGCGTCGTATGCGATCCAGGTCGCGTCCCAGCCAGGGACCTGCGCCAGGTCGACCTGTTCCGCACCGAAGGCGGTCGACGTGTCGGCGTCCACGCCACTCATCCAGCGGATCTCGTCGATGGGTGGTGGACCGCCGACATACCGATCGTTCGCGAGCAGGACGAGGTCGCCGGCCTCCACCCCCTCGACGACGTAGGGACCGCTGCCCACGAAGGCCTCGGCGGTCTGCCAGCCGGAGGTCGCGTCCGCGCCCGGTGGCACCACGAAGGTGCTGGGCGTGGCGGTGATCTCCAGGAAGTAGGAGGCAGGATGGCGCAGCTCCACCACCAGCGTTCCGTCGTCCGGTGCGCGGATCCCCACCTCGTCCTCTTCCGCGTCGCCGGTTGCGCGGGCCGTGGCGCCGGCGACCACGCTCAGAACGTCCGGCGCCGTCGCCCCGGTGGCCGGGTCGAGCAGCCGCAGCCACGAGCGGCGCACATCCTCGGCAACGAGTGGGGTGCCGTCGCTGAATGCCAGGTCATCGCGGATGGCGAACTCGTAGGTCAGCCCGTCCGCGCTGATCGCCCAGCCAGAGGCGAGCGACGGATACGGTTCGCCACGCTCGTCCAGGCGCGTCAGCCCGGCGTACAACTGGAGCAGCAACTGCACGTCAGCCGCATCGGCGATGAATGCCGGATCGAGCGTACCCGGAGGCCCCGCAAGGTACCGCAGCGGTGGACCTGCCGCTCGGATCGGCCCTCCCGACGTGCTGCTGGAGAGCGCGACCAGGACCGCCGCAAGCACGGCAACCACCCGGCTCAGCCGTCGCATGCAGTGACCGTGGCGGGGACGGCAACGGTGAGGGCTCGGCGCACGGCGGCTAGTATACGGGCGCCGTGCAGCACGTTCATGAACACAGGTTTCAGCCTCAGCCGGCCGGGAGCCTCACGCTGCGGCAGTTCTTCGAGTCGCTCCGAGCCTGGACGCCAGAGATGCGCCATATCGTCCAGATCGCGTTGACCCGCACGGACGAAGAACGCCGCCAATACCTTCAGCAGTTCCACGCCGGCCACCACGAGCGGCAACCGGGCCCGAACGACAGCTTCATGCGCTGGGCTTATTCCGACCCCCGGCTCGAGGATGTTCCGCTGCTCCTGGCCGAGCTGGCGCGGACCGATGCGGACTACGGCGGCGCCCTGGAGCACGAGGCCGACGTCCTCGTCCGGCAACGTGCCCACGGCAAGAGCCCCGCACAGCGGGTTGCGGACTACCTGTCCCTGCTGGGCATGGAGAACAGCGAGCGCGTCCGCGCCGCCGTCGCCACCCTCCTGCCGCCCGCCACCGCTGACCCGGCCGTGGCCGCCACCATCCGCCACATGCGACGCCGCTGGCTGGAGCTGTACGGCGACGATCCCTTCTTCGCGGAGGACTGACGGCGTCATGCGTGCGCGACCGCTGGCCTGGGGCCTCATCGCATACGGCCTGCTTGGGCTGCTGCTCGTGATCGGCGGTGCCGTCATCGGCCTCGATGTGGGCGGCCGGATCGAGCGATTGGCGTCGTCGGCCGACGGCACGCTGACGGCCGCCGCCCGTTCCACGCGCGCTGCGGCGGATTCATTCGCGAGCATCGATGGCAGCCTGTCCGAGGCCCAGGCATCCGCCGACGGTGCGGCGATCCTCGCCCGCGATGCGGGCGCAACACTGGATTCGCTGGCGGTGGCCATGCAGCTTACGTTTTTCGGTGCGCAGCCGTTACTGCCATTGGCCGACGAGTTCACCGCGAGCGCCGACCAGGCGGAACAGCTCGGCGGCCGACTGGACGCCGTCGGCAGCTCACTGGGCGACACACGGACCGATGTGGCGATCATCGGCGTGGAGCTCGAAAGCCTGAGCAGCGAGATCGAGTCGCTCCAGGGCGCCGGAGGGGCCGATGGCGGCTCGCCACCGCTTCGCGTCTTCGTCGGGCTCCTGCTGGCCTGGATCGCCATCCCGGCCGTGGCCGCGCTTCTCGTCGGGCTGGACCTCCTGCGACGAAGGAAACCCGAGCCTCTCGTCGGTTAGCGAAGCCCTCAGTCGGCCCGGTGCAGGATCCGTCGCAACCGCAGGAGCGACCCGACATACAGGATCAGACCGATCGCGGCCAGCACGCCGAGCATCCAGACGTCGCTCACATGGCCGCGCAACATGTGGTCCTGGAGCAGGGCGATGCCGTGCGTCACCGGCAGCGAATAGGCCAGGTATTGCGTCCAGCCCGCGAAGTCGGACACCGGCAGCACGAACCCGGAGAAGAAGACGCTGGCAAGCAGGACCAGCATCGAGAGCTGCACCGCCTGCCGCTCCGAGTCGGCGACGAGCGAGATGAGGAGGCCGACCCCCAGCGACGCGAACGTGAGCAGGAGCACGATCCCGACGAGCGGCAGCCAGCCACCCAGCAGGGGAACGCCCAGCACGCCAACCAGCAGCGGGCCGACGATGCCGGCCACGGCCAGGCTCAACACGGCGTACGCCACGTACTTGCCGACGAGCAGCTCCATCGAGGTCACCGGCGCCACGCGGAAACGGTCCATCTGGCCGCTGAGCCGCTCGCGCACCATGGACAGGGCTGTCAGCGTGATGGCCAGGTGCTGAAGGACGAGGGCAAACACGGCCGGGCCGAAGAAGCTCAGCACGGCCGGCTCGGTCGGCGCGAGATTCTCCGTCTCCGCGGTCGTGGGACGCGCGATGACCTCGGGCCGCACGTTCGTCACGGCCGGCCCCAGCTCACCCTCCGCGAAGGAGATCCCCTCCGCAGCCGCCTGCTCGATGATCGCGGCGTTCAGGCTGCTCACCAGGATGGAGGTGGCCAGCCCGGCGAGCTGGTCGTACACCGGATCCACCTGGTTCCATGCCACTCGAATCGTCGTCTGATGGCCGTTGCGCAGCTCGGCCGACGCGTTCTCCGGCACCACGATCAACAGGTCGAGCTCGCCGGCACGCAGGCGCTCCTCCGCGCCGGCGGCATCGGTCCCCACCTCCCGCACGTCGAGCCGTCCGGGTGCCAGGTCAGCGTAGTACGCCGCATCGCGCGGCAGCCCCCCACCCTCCGGAATGACGATCTCGGTGGCGAACGGCTCACGAAAGCCGGAGTACCCGAGCCCGAAGATGAACATGATCAGGAACGGACCGACGATGAGGCTCAGCAGCACGCCCGGCCGGCGCAGCACCTCACGCAGCTCCTTGCCGGTGAAGGAGGCCATCCGCACGATGCTCGGCCCGAGGTTACCCATCCGTGGAGACGCGCGGCTCGCCGGTGTCGTCGTCCGCCCCTCGCTCGGCCCGACGCTGCGCCACGAGGCTGGTGAAGACCTCGTCGAAGGTCGGCTGATGCTCCTGGATGCCGGCCACCTCGACGCCACCGGCGCGCAGCTCGTCGATGATGCGCGGTGTCAGGGTCCCCGCGTCCTCGACGGTCACCATCAGCGTCCGCGGCGACGTCTGGCGGACGGTCTCGACCCCCGCGACGTTGGCGAGCAGCTCCGGATCCACGGCCCGCGCCGTCTCAACCTGGAGGACGTCGCCGCCGAAGACCATCTGGCGCAGCGC
>JBDSGF010000030.1:0-13063 GCA_039919135.1 Candidatus Limnocylindria bacterium
CACCGGGCACCGCGCGCTGGTCGCACCGATGGCCCTGGCGGGCGCCGCGGTCGGCGCCGATGGCCTGATCATCGAGGTCCACCCGGATCCGCCCAACGCACGCTCCGACGGCGACCAGAGCCTGTCCTTCGAGGACTTCGGCGCGCTCATGGACGAGCTGCGCCGTCTCCAGTTCGTCCGCAGCGCCGATGCCGAGCCCACACCGATGTCGGCGGCAACGCCCACGGCCGCCGGGGGGATCGACGAGGTCCGCGATCGCATCGACGACCTCGATGCGCGCCTGGCGGACATGATCCAGGAGCGTGCCGTACTGGCCCTCGAGGTGCAGCGCCAGCGCGATCCCGACGCGCACGGCCACGACGTCCGGCGCGAGCGAGCGCTCCTGGAGCGTGCCGCCAGCGGCGCGACCGGACCGATGACGCCCGCCGAGCTGACGATGGTGTTCGACGCCGTCATTCGGGCCTCGCGATCGGTCCAGCGCCGGCACACCCGGTCGGCCGCCGACGCCGAGAAGGCCGCGGCCTCCGGATCCGGCCAGTGACCTCGGCCCCGAGCAGGTCGATGGTCTCCCCGGCGCCGTGGCTCCGGGGCCGGTTGCTCATGCCGGCCGACAAGTCGATCGCCCACCGGGCGCTGATCATCGGCGCCCTGTCGGGCGGGCCGGCCACCGTCACCCTGCGCTCGCCGGGCCGCGATGTCCTCAGCACCGTGTCGTGCCTAGCCGAGCTCGGCGTCGCGATCTCGACGAATGGCGACCGATACGAGCTCACCGGACGACCGGCGCGCGACGGGACCGTCGACTGCGGCAACTCCGGCACGACCATGCGGCTGTTGGCCGGTGCGGTGGCCGGCCTCCCGCTTCGCGTCACGTTCGACGGGGACGCATCCCTCCGGGCACGGCCCATGGAGCGGGTCGCGTCGATCCTGCGCGCGGCGGGCGCCGAAGTGACGACCACGGACGGCCAGGCGCCCATGACCGTCATCGGTGCTGGCGCGCTCTCCGCCGTGACCCACCACCTGCCGGTGCCGAGCGCCCAGCTGATCGGTGCCGCGGCGTTCGCCGGCCTCACCGCAGAGGGCGAGACTTGCATCGAGTCCCCCGGTCCGACGCGCGACCACACCGAGCGGCTGCTCGGCTGGACGGGCGTCCCGATCCAACGCGAGGGATGGATCACCACCCTGAGCGGCCCCGCGCGCCCGCGGCCGTTCGAGCTGGAGGTGCCGGGCGATCCGTCGGCGGCATCGGCCTGGCTGGTGGCAGGGGCGCTGCATCAGGACGCGGAGATCACCATCGCCGGCGTCGGAGTCAACCCGACACGGCTGGCGCTGGTCGGCCTGCTGCGCCGGATGGGCGCCGAGATCGAGATCCGTGCCACCGGCGAGAGCGGCGGTGAGCCGATTGGCGAGATCACGGTGCGCGGCGGGCCACGGCTGCGGGGCACCAACATCCACGACGACGAGGTCGCGGAGCTGATCGACGAGCTGCCGCTGGTCGCGGTCGTCATGGCGTCGTGCGACGAGACGTCCGAGCTGCGCGGCGCGGGTGAGCTGCGGGTCAAGGAGACGGACCGCATTGCTGCGGTCGTCGCCGGGCTGGAGGCCATCGGCGCATGGGTGCACGAACTACCCGACGGCTGGCGCGTCCGGCACGGGACGCCGAGGCATGCGCGGATCAGCACGCACGGTGACCATCGGATCGCGATCGCCTTCGCCATCGCCGCCCTCACCGGGGTCGCGGCCGGCGTCGAGCTGGACGATCCGGCGTGCGTATCGGTCTCCTACCCCGGCTTCTGGGACGATCTCGCGACGGTGACCGCATGAGGCGGCTTCGGCTCCTGACCGCGGGCGAGTCACACGGCCCCGGTCTCATCGGCGTTCTCGAGGGCCTTCCGGCCGGCATGCGCCTGAGCACGCGCCTGGTGGACCGCGACCTGAAGCGCCGCCAGCACGGGTACGGTAGCGGCCGCCGGATGCAGATCGAGCGCGACCGCGTGCGCTGGACCGCCGGCATCCGCTATGGGCGAACGCTCGGCTCGCCCATCGGCTTCGCGGTCGACAACCGAGACTGGAAGAACTGGACCGATCGGATGTCCATCGAGCCGATTCCCGACGACCGGCGTCCGAAGCCGATCACCCGCGCGAGACCGGGGCACGTCGACCTCGCCGGCGCCCTGAATTACGACACCGATGATATCCGCGACGTGCTGGAGCGAGCCTCGGCGCGCTCGACGACCACCCGGGTCGTGGCCGGCTCAATCGCTCGCCAACTGCTGGCCGTCTGCGGCGTCCGGATCTGGAGCTTCGTGGACCAGCTTGGCGCGGTGCGCGCCTTCCCCGATGCCGAGGATGTTCTGGCGGCGATCCCCGACGGCTGGCGACAGCGGGACCTGGCCGATCCGTCACCGCTGCGCTGCCCCGATCAGGAGGCCGAACGCGCCATGCTGGCCGAGGTCGATGCGGCCAGGGAGGCCGGCGACTCGATCGGAGGATCGTTCGTGGTCGTGGCCGAGGGGGTGCCGATCGGCCTGGGGTCGTCGGCGGAGTGGGACACCCGGCTGGACGGCCTTCTCGCCGGCGCGACGATGGCCATCCCGGGGGTCAAGGGGGTCGAGATCGGCCTCGGCTTCGGTACCGTCGAGCGTCGTGGGAGCGCGGTCCACGACGTGGTCGACGTCGCGGCCGCTGGTTGGCAACGGACGACGAATCGGGCCGGCGGCATCGAGGGCGGCATCAGCAACGGCGAGCCGATCGTCGTGCGAGCCGCGCAGAAGCCGGTCTCGACGCTCCGGACCCCGCTCCCGAGCGTGGACATGGTCACCGGCGTCAGCGGCCGCGCCCACATCGAGCGATCGGACGTTACCGTGCTGCCGCGCGCGGCGATCGTGGGCGAGGCGATGGTGGCCCTCGTCCTGGCCGACCAGCTCCTCGTCTCGTTCGGCGGCGACTCGATCGGCGACCTGCGGACCGCCGTGTCACGCCGACGGCGCCGGACCGTGCGAGCGCCGGCATGACCGACCTCGCGGTGCTGCTCGGCCACGGGATCGGGTATTCGGCGTCGCCCGCCATGCACAACGCCGCGTTCGCCGCCCTCGAGATGGACGCCCGCTACGAGCTTCGCGACGTCGACTCGCTCAACCTCGCCGACGAGGTGGCCGTACTGCTGGAGTACGGCCGCATCGGCGCCAACGTTACGACGCCGCACAAGATCGCCGTCTGCCAGCTCGTCGACGAGCTCGGTCCGGAGGTCCGACGGCTGGGAGCTGCGAACACGATCGTCCGGCACGGTGATCGCCTCGTGGCGCGCAACACCGACGTCGCCGCGCTCGCCGCTGCACTGCCCAGTGGTATCAACCGAGCGGTCGTGCTGGGTGCGGGCGGCGCGTCGCGGGCCGTCGTCGCTTGCCTTCGGGAGGCCGGCTGTGCGCAGGTGCTCGTGCTGGACCGAGCACGCTGGGCCAGCCTACCCGGCGCGATCGCCACGGCCGAGCTGTTGGTGAACGCGACACCGATCGGCACTGGATCCGACGAGACGCCGGTTCCGGCCAGGCTGCTGCGGCCGGGCCTGTGGATCCTGGACCTCGTGTACCGGCCCAGCCCGACGCGGCTCGTCCGTGAGGCGCGCGAGGCCGGAGCCGAGGCCCGCGACGGTGCGGGCGTCCTCCTGCGCCAGGCGTCGCTCAGCTTCACACTCTGGACCGGCCGAGAGGCTCCGGTCGAAGTCATGCGCAGGGCGCTCCAGGTCGAGCTCGGAGCCACGGCACGTGCCTGACGGGATCGTATTGGTCGGCATGCCGGCCAGCGGCAAAACGACCGTCGGGCGGCTGGTGGCCCAGCGGCTCGGACGCCGATTCGTGGACACCGACGAACTCGTCGCGCACCGGATCGGGATGCCCGTGTCGGCGTACATCGAGCAGCGCGGCGAGGACGTATTTCGAGCGGAGGAGGCGCGGGCCGTCGCCGAGGCGTGCGCGATCGGAGGCGCGGTGATCGGGGTCGGCGGCGGCGCGGTGATCGATCCGCTCAGCCGATGGGCGCTCTGGCACCACGGCACGGTGGCGTGGCTTGATCTCGCCCCGGATCGGCTCATTGGACGCCTCGAAGCCGACGACATGGCACGGCCGACGTTCCAGCCGTACCGCGCCGACCAACTGGCCACCGTCCTGGCAGATCGGGCGCCGATGTACCGCGCGGCGGACGTGCACCTCAACGCCTCGCGCGACCCGGAGAGGATCGCCGATGAACTCGTCACCAGCCTGCAACCGGTTCGCGGCCGCCGGCTGCTCGACGCCGAAATCACACGCCACCACCCGATCGGTCCTGCCCACGCCCGCGTGGTCATGGGCACCCGGCTCGATCTCGGCGCGGCCGCCGACGGCGTCGCCGTGGTGGATCGGCGCCTGTTGCGAGCGGCGCCGGAGCTGCTGGCCGTTCTCCACGTCCGCGCCTGCCTACCGCTGCTCGCTGGAGAGCGGGCGAAGCGGCTCCGCGGGCTGGAGCGCGTCCTCGAGTGGCTGGCCGCGCAGCGGGTGGAGCGCGACACGCCGCTCGTGGCGGTGGGTGGGGGCACGATCGGCGACCTGGCTGGAACCGCGGCCGCCCTGTTCGCCCGCGGCCTGCCGCTGGTGCACGTGCCCACCACCTGGCTGGCCCAGGCCGACAGTGCCATCGGCGGCAAGGTGGCCGTCGACCTCCGCGGCGCCAAGAACGCGGTCGGTGCCTTCTGGCCACCGGTGACCGTCCTCTCTGATGTCACCGCGCTCCACAGCCTCCCCCGCCGCCTTCGCCGGGATGGGATGGCCGAGTCGGTCAAGGCGTCCCTCATCGGCGATCCAGCGCTCTGGCGTCTGCTGGAGGAGCGCGGAGCTGCTGCCCTGCGAACCGATGAACCCGCCCGCTACGCGATCATCGAGCGCAGCGCGCGCCTCAAGCTGGGCGTGTGCGAACGAGATCCCTTCGAGTCCGGTGAACGGCGGAACCTCAACCTGGGCCACACCATTGGCCATGCGCTCGAGATCGAGAGCCGATATCGGCTTCCCCACGGGGCGGCCATTGCGCTTGGCATGCGAGCGGTTGCCGCCATCGCCACTGCACGCGGCGCCGATCCCGAGCTCGCCGCTCGCCTGGACTCACTGCTTGATGGGCTCGGGTTCACGCTGCATCGCTCTTTCGATCCGGCGGGCGTCCGCGCAGGCATGCTCGGCGACAAGAAGCGGCGTGCCGGTCGCCAGCGATGGATCCTGCCGATGGAGATCGGTCGCGTGATCGAGGTGGATGACGTGACCGATGCGGAACTCGAGTCGGCACTGAGCGTCATCGGCAGCTCATGACGACCGTCGCCTACCAGGGCGAGCCGGGCGCGTTCGGCGAGGAGGCCGTCATCGGCTACTTCGGCGCCGAGGAAGCCACGCCGATGCCGATGCCGACCTTCTCCGCCGTGTGCGCCGCCGTCGAGGATGGATCGACCGACGCGGGCGTTCTCCCGCTCGAGAACTCCCTGGCCGGAACCGTCGGCGACGCCCTTGATGCACTGGCCCATGGCTCGCTGAGCGTCGTCGGCGAGCTGCTCCTGCCGATTCGCCATCAGCTGCTGGTGCTGTCCGGCGTGGCGCTCGAGAATGTGACACGCGTCAGCAGCCACTGGCAGGCGCTGGCGCAGTGCGAGCGGTTCCTGGCCGGGCGCGGCTGGCAGGTGGTTCCGACCGCCGACACGGCGGGCGCTGCCCGGGAGCTGGTGTCCAGTGGCGACCGAACCGCGGCCGCCATTGCGTCCGCTCGCGCCGCCGAGCGCTATGGCCTCGAGATCGCCGCTCGCGACATCCAGGACTCGTCGCACAACGTCACCCGCTTCGCCGTCCTGGTGCGGAATGCGACTGCCGCTGTGACGCCGGGTGGTCTGCTGGCCCCCGCCCCCGGCGGCGAGCGCGAGACGCTCATCACCTTCGAAACCGGGCACCGGCCGGGCGACCTCTACCGGGCACTCGGGTCCCTGGCAGAGGCCGGCATCAACCTCAGCCGGATCGAGTCACGTCCGTCGGGGAGCGGTCCGTGGCGCTACCGGTTCCTGCTCCAGGTGGCTGGAGATGCCGCCGTCGAGCCGCTTGCCGGCGCCTTGGGAGTCCTGCGTGAACACACCAGCTCGATGCGCGTACTCGGCTCGTTCGACGCGCGTCGAAGCCCGTAGTCTTCCTGCACACAACACCTTCCTACTATACGGCATGTCGTCTGATCTTAACACGTCAGTAGGACATGCGCTATCGTTGTCGTAAGGAGGAACCACATGGCCGGTCACCGCATCGCTGAAGCCAGGCTCCGAATGAAGAACCAGCTCACCCTTCCCGAGCCGATCGCGAACGCTCTCGACGCTGAGCCGGACGACATTCTCGTCTTCGAGACGGATCCGGGTCAGCCGGGAACGGCTGTGGTCAGACGTGTTCCGCGTACCTTTGCCGGAGCGCTGCCCGGCGTGTACGGGACGACCGAGGAGGTCAAGGCCTACTTGCGCAAGGAGCACGAGGCATGGGGAGACTGAACCTGCTCGGGACGATCGAGCGAACCATCCCGGTCGGAGATCGCGTGCTGTTGGACACGACCGTGCTGGCCGCCTACCTGGACCCGGCAGAGACGACTCACCCGGTTGCGCGACATGTCGTCGACGACCTCGTCCGGACCGGACGCAATCCCGCCGTGGTGTCGATGGTCACGGTGATGGAGCTGCTGCTGCGTCCTCTCCGGGCCTCGCCCCCAGGTCACCACACCGTGCTGGCCTTCCTTCGCCATCACCCAAACCTCGAGCCAATTCCGCTGGACCTGCAAATGGCGCAGGAAGCCGCCTCGCTGCGGGCGACGCATCGGCTGAGTCCGCCAGATGCGCTCATCGTCGCCACGGGGATTGCGTCCCAGGTTGCCCACCTCGTCACCAACGACGCCGCATGGGCGAAGAAGCTAGCGATCCTGGTGGATCGGATCGGTGTCGTCACCATCGGCCAGTTCCTGGAGGCTTCCTGACCGATGCGGATCCTCGTCCTCAACGGCCCCAACCTCGGTACGCTCGGCCGGCGCGAGCCGGAGACCTACGGCTCAATGACCTTGGCCGAAATTGTCGAGGCCGCTCGCGCCCACGCGCTCGAACGCGGCTCACCGCTCGAGGCATTCCAGTCGAACCACGAAGGCGCCCTGATCGATCGGCTCGAGCAGCTCGACTACGACGCCGTGATCTGCAACTTCGGCGCGCTGTCACACACCTCGTACGCCCTTCATGATGCGCTGGTCGCCTCCGATCGGCCTGCGGTCGAGGTCCACATCAGCGACATCACCGCCCGCGAGCCATGGCGCCGCGTGTCGGTGACGGCGCCGGCCACACGGCACCAGATCATCGGCCACGGCTGGCGCGGCTATCTCGAAGCCGTTGACTGGCTGCTCGCCGCCCCCTGACCGGCTGCCTCTTTTCCTTGACTAATGCCCGCAGGTCATGCCAGGGTCGAGATCCTCGGCGGATGGGCCGCCTCGTAGGCGGCGAGGTCGGACTCGTGGGCGAGCAGGTAGCCCAGCTCATCGGTTCCGTCCAGGATCATGCGGCGCGCGAATGAATCAATCGTGAAGGGAATCACCGATCCGTCCGGCAGGCGCAGCTCGCTCGCTTCCAGGTCGACCTTCAGCTCAGCCTCCGGCGTGGCCTCCAGGATGGAGCCGATGCGCCCCAGCTCCTCCGGCGGCACGGCCACCGGAAGCAGCCCATTCTTGAGCGCGTTGGCGCGAAAGATATCGGCGAAACTGCTGCTGATGACGGCGCGGATGCCCCACGCGGTGAGAGCCCATGGCGCGTGCTCGCGTGACGAGCCGCAGCCGAAGTTGTCGCCCGCCAGCAGGATCTGGCGACCGGCCATCTCGGGCCGATTGAGCACGAAATCGGGGTTCGGCGAGCCGTCGGGGAGGTAGCGCCAGTCGAAGAAGAGCTGGTCGCCCAGGCCTTCACGATTGACGGTCTTGAGGAAGCGCGCCGGGATGACCTGGTCGGTGTCGATGTCGTTGCGCGGCATCGGCACGACGGCCGAGGTGACCGAGGAGAACGGCTCGTTCACAGCAGCGCCCGCGGGTCGGACAATTTACCCGTGACGGCTGAGGCCACGGCCGTCAAAGGGGACGCAAGGAACGTTCGACCGCCCTTGCCCTGGCGACCCTCGAAGTTGCGGTTCGACGTGCTGACCGAGTACTGACCCGGCGAGAGCTGGTCGCCGTTCATGGCGATGCACATGGAGCATCCAGCCTCGCGCCACTCGGCGCCGGCCTCGCGAAAGACCGATGCCAGCCCCTCCTCCTCGGCCTGGCGCTTCACCTCGGTGGAGCCGGGGACGACCATCACGCGCACGCCATCGGCGACGTGGCGTCCGCGCAGCATGCGGGCCGCCTCGCGCAGATCGGAGATGCGCGAGTTCGTGCAGGAGCCGATGAAGACGACGTCGATCCGTTTACCCAGGATCGGCTCGCCGGGCGTGAGGGCCATGTAGGTCAACGCGGCACGCAGGGAGTCGCGCTGGGTCGCATCGGTCAATGCGTCCGGATCAGGGATGCGGTCGGTGATCGGGAAGCCCATGCCGGGGTTCGTGCCGTAGGTCACCATCGGTATCAGGTCGCCGGCGTCGAAGCTGATGCTGCGGTCGTGCTCGGCTTCCTCGTCGGTGGTCAGCTTGCGCCATCGGTCGATTGCGGCGTCCCAGTCGGCGCCGATCGGAGCATGGGGGCGGCCACGGACGTACTCGAAGGTCGTCTCGTCCGGGGCCACCAGGCCGGCTCGCGCACCGCCCTCGATGCTCATGTTGCAGATCGTCATGCGGCCCTCCATGCCGAGCGCGCGGATGGCGGAGCCGCCGTACTCGAAGACGTGCCCGTTTCCGCCGCCGATGCCGATCCGGCTGAGCAGGCTGAGAATGATGTCCTTGGCGGTGACGCCGGGGTGGAGCGCACCGTCCACGCGAACCTCGAACGTCCTCGGGCGACGCTGGAGGAGGGTCTGCGTCGCCAGCACGTGCTCGACCTCGGTCGTGCCGATGCCAAATGCCAGCGCCCCGAAGGCACCGTGGGTGGCCGTGTGGGAGTCGCCGCATACGATCGTCATACCCGGCTGCGTCAGGCCCAGCTCGGGGCCGATGACATGCACGATCCCCTGGTGCGGCGAGCCGATCCCGTGCAGCGGGATGCCGAACTCCTCGCAGTTCTGCTCCAGGCGGCTGACCTGGGTGGCGGCGATCTCGTCGGCGATCGGCTGGCTGCGATCCGTCGTCGGGATGGAGTGGTCCACGGTCGCCAGCGTTTGCCCCGGTCGTCGCACGCCCAGGCCGCGGGCGCGGAGGCCGTCGAAGGCCTGCGGGCTGGTCACCTCATGGACGAGGTGCAGGTCGATGCCGAGCACGTCGGGCGCGCCATCGGTCCCGGTCGCGACCAGGTGCTCGTCCCAGATCTTGTCGACGATCGTGCGCAAGCGTGCTGAGTCGGGGGTGTGATCACTCATCGGTGACTGCGACCCTAGCGGATTCGTCAAGGGCCGGTAGACGGCGCGGGTACGCGTACGACGCCATGATCGCGGCTGTCGCGATTGCCAATGAACTGCCGCTGTATACGTGCAACCCGGACGACTTCACCGGCATCGATGGCCTTGACGTGGTGAGCGTCCCGCATCCGGACCGCCAGACGCAGCGCGATTGAGCCCCTAGACTCCGGCCCATGACCGACGACACTCCGGCCTACGACCCGCGCGAGCACAGCCGCGTCCTGCTGGACGGTCCGGACCGAGCCGCCGCACGCGCCATGCTCAAGGCCATCGGATTCACCGATGACGACCTGGCGAAGCCGATCATCGGCGTCGCGACGACCTGGATCGAGACGATGCCCTGCAACTACAACCAGCGCGACCTGGCGGTCAAGGTCAAGGAGGGCATCCGGGCGGCCGGCGGCACGCCGATGGAGTTCAACACCATCGCTGTGAGCGACGGCGTAAGTATGGGAACCGAGGGCATGAGGGCGTCCCTGGTCAGCCGCGAGGTGATCGCCGATTCGATCGAGCTGGTCGCGCGCGGCCACCTGTTCGACGGCCTTGTGTGCCTGGTCGGCTGCGACAAGACGATCCCGGCCGCCGCCATGGCGCTGGCCCGCCTGGATCTCCCCGGCCTCGTCCTCTACAACGGCACCATCAATCCCGGCACGATCCGCGGGAAGCGCGACGCGACGGTGGTGACTGTATTCGAGGCCATCGGCGCATATCGGGCCGGAAAGATCTCGCTCGAGGACCTGCGCGAGATCGAAGACCTGGCGTGCCCAGGCCCCGGCGCCTGCGGCGGCCAGTTCACGGCCAACACCATGAGCACGGCGCTGGAGTTCCTGGGCATCTCACCGGGCGGGCTGAACGGCATTCCGGCCACGGATCCGGCGAAAGAGGACGCGGCGACGCGCGCGGGCGAGCTGGTCATGGGGCTGGTCAACGACGGGACCCGGCCATCCCAGATCATGACGCGAGCGGCCATCGACAATGCCATTGCCTCCGTCGCGGCCACGGGCGGGAGCACGAACGGGGTGCTGCACCTCCTGGGCATCGCCCATGAGCTGGGGATCCCGCTCGAACTCGAGGACTTCGACCGCATTGCGGAGCGAACGCCGATCGTCGCCAACATGATGCCC
Organism: Candidatus Limnocylindria bacterium; assembly: GCA_039919135.1. Taxonomy (GTDB): domain Bacteria; phylum Chloroflexota; class Limnocylindria; order QHBO01; family QHBO01; genus JACDBZ01. Next base: position 10,669 of record JBDSGF010000030.1, read on the forward strand.
GGTGGCCGATACACGGCACTCGACATTCATGAGGCCGGCGGGATCGGGTTGGTTGCCCGTGAGCTCATCCGCGGTGGCCGCGTGGACGGCTCCACCCGCAACGTCGACGGTCGCACGCTGGCCGAAGTCGCCGATGCGGCGGTCGAGACGCCCGGCCAGGAGGTGGTCGTCTCGATCGAGCACCCGATCAAAGCGACCGGCGGCCTCGCCATCCTGCGCGGCTCGCTGGCGCCCGACGGCTGCGTCGTCAAGCTGGCCGGCCACGAACGCCGACTGCACCGCGGCCCGGCGCGTGTCTTCGACTCAGAGGCCTCGTGCTACGACGCGGTGCGCGCGCAGCGCATCGGTCCCGGCGATGTTGTCGTCATTCGCCATGAAGGCCCGGTCGGCGGCCCGGGGATGCCGGAGATGCTCTCGGTCACCGCGGCGCTCGTCGGTGAGGGGCTCGGTGGCGAGGTTGCGCTCATCACCGACGGGCGGTTCAGCGGCGGGACTCACGGCCTGATGATTGGGCACGTGGCGCCAGAAGCGGCCCTGGGCGGGCCGATCGCCGTGGTGGAGGAGGGCGACGTGGTTGTCATCGACGTCGACGCTCGACGCCTGGACGTGGACGTGCCCGCTGAAGAGCTCACGCGGCGTTTCGCCGATTGGACCCCGCCCGAGCCGCGGTACCGCGGCGGTGTCATGGCGAAGTACGCGGCGTTGGTGTCATCGGCCTCTGAAGGTGCCGTGACGACCGGCGCCAGGCTGGCGCAGGCGCTAGCGCAGGCGGAGCGGGGCTGATTCCTATCAGATTCTCACCCGGAGACACGTATCACGGAATCACGGGCTCCATTCCTATCAGATTCTCACCACGTGGCCGTCCTGACAGGATTCGCCATGCTCGCCACGCTCAGCTGGCGACTGCGGAAGGTCTGGATTCAGTCATAGCTTTCTGCCCGTGAGAATCTGAGAGGAAAGCGGCGGCGGCGTGCGGGGTTCCACGCCTGCAGCACCTGACCCGCCGGCCGGCAAGGAGAACCTCACCGTATCGCCACTAGTGGTGCGAGCGGCGCCACTGGTTCATGGATGGTCCGATCGACATGCCTTGTCACTCACTGTATCGCTGCTAGCGATATTTCCGAGCACAATCCGGCACGATCGCGATTCAAGTGTGTTCCGTAACGCTCACAGCGATATCGCGCTCGCCGCACGGGCGCGCCGAAGGTCCCTGTGGCGCGGGGTTGACAACACTGGTAGGGTCCACCCATGTCCTTCGAGCGCGGCGCGAGTGCCGCTGAGCCGATCGTGCGCCCGGTCCAGGCCGGGATGCTCGCCGTGCTCGTACTCATCAGCATTCTTCGGCTCGTCATCCTTGGATGGCGGGATGGAGGACGCTCGACCGAGTAGCCGGACAGGCAACCCGAACAGCGACCGACACCCCGCCAGGCCGAGAAGCCAGGCGGGGTTCTTGTTTGAGACGAGGACCACAGCCACATGACAGCCCTTCCGCTCCCGACCGGCGCATTCCCGCCAGGCGCGTTCCCGCCCGGCGAACGGGTGGCGCCCCGAATCGGTGCACGCGCCGTATGCGAGGCGCTCGTCCGTGAGGGCGTCACCACCATTTTTGGCTACCCCGGCGGGACCGTCCTGCCCATCTACGACGTGCTGCGCGAGTTCCCGCTGCGGCATATCCTTGTCCGCCACGAGCAGGGCGGTGCGCATGCGGCCGACGGTTACAGCCGTGCCACCCGCGGCGTGGGCGTCGCCATCGCCACAAGCGGGCCAGGAGCCATCAACCTCGTCACCGGCCTCGCAACCGCCATGATGGACAGCGTCCCGATGGTCGCCATCACCGGCAATGTCCCACGCGCACTGCTCGGCAAGGACGCCTTCCAGGAGACCGATATCGTCGGTATCGCGCTGCCCGTCACCAAGTACGCGACCGTGGTCATGGACCCCGACGAGGTTCCGTACGCCATCGCCGAAGCCTTCGAGATTGCGCGAAGTGGACGGCCCGGACCGGTCCTGCTCGACTTCCCCAAGGACGTGCTCCAGGCCGAGACATCGGTTCCGCATCCGCAAGCCCATGAACTGCGCCTTCCCGGCCTGCTGCGACCCGTCCGTGGTGACATCCCCGCGGCCGATGATCTCGCCGAGATGATCGCGCAAGCCGAACGCCCCCTGATTCTCAGCGGCCACGGCGTGCAGATCGCCGGCGCCGTCGACCTGCTGCTGGAGGTCGCGCAACGGGCCGAGATTCCGGTCGCGCACACGCTGCTCGGCATCGGAAACATTGACGAGACGCATCGGCTCAGCGCGGGCTATGCCGGCATGCATGGCTGGATGCACGCGAACAAGGCGATCCAGCAGTGCGACCTGCTCATCGGCATCGGCTGCCGCTACGACGACCGCA
>JBDSGF010000031.1:0-12461 GCA_039919135.1 Candidatus Limnocylindria bacterium
AGCGCCACGACGTAGTCGAGCAGGACGAGTCGGATGCGCCCGTGGCGGTCCAACAGGGCACCTGCCACCGGGCTGAGGAGCAGGCCGGGGAAGATGCTGGCGAACGTCACTAGGCCGGCGAACGCCGGCGACCCGAAGCGGTCGAGCGTGAAGAGGACCAGCGCCACGCCGACCATCGACTGCGCCACGCGCGCGACCTGCATCGACAGCAGCACGCGTCCCAGCGTCGGGACGCGCAGCAGGGCACGGTAGGAGGGCTTGGTGGAGTCGGTCACGGGGCGACGATTCTATTCTGCGCCCGCCCGCTCAGCAGCACCCGCCCTCGCCACACCCGCAGTCGCCGGCGGCCAGCGGCAGCTCGGAACGAATCGGTGAGGTCACCGCGCCAGTCATCGGCTTCATGGCCTTCGCGATCACGCTGTGCATGCCGTCGGTCACCTCGTGGGTCGTGGTGAGCGAAACATCGGTCAGGCCGGCCGCACGCAGGCCCGTTTCGAACTCGGCGTAGGAGAGCGCGCCGGCGATACAACCGACGTAGGAGCCGCGCTCAGCTCGCTGCTCGAGTGTGAGCGAGTCGGAGGCCACGATGTCGGTGATGCCGACGCGACCGCCGGGGCGAAGGACACGGGCAATCTCGCGGAACACGGCAGCCTTGTCGGCGGCCAAGTTGATGACGCAATTGCTGATCACGACGTCGATCGACTCGGCCGGCAGCGGGATGGCCTCGATGTGGCCCTTCAGGAACTCGAGATTGGTTGCGCCCGCCTCAGCGGCATTGTGCTGCGCAAACGCCAGCATCTCATCGGTCATATGCAGGCCGAAGGCCGGGCCACAGCAGGCGCCGGTGCCGGTGGCCGCCTGGGTCGCCGCGGCGGCGTATCGCTCGCGGACCATGTCGTGGATCTGATCGGTCATGAGGCGACCTGTACCAGTCCGGCCAGGCTGGCCCCGATGCCGGACCATCGGCGGCTGAAGTCAGGCGCGAGCGAGTAGACGATGTTCGTGCCCTGGCGCTCGCTGACAACGACGCCGGCATCGCGCAGCACCTTGAGGTGGTGGCTGATGGTCGGCTGGCTGACCGTGCAACACTCGCTGAAGTCGCAGGCGCAGACCCCATCGTTCTCGACGAGCTGGCGCACGAAGGACAGCCGGACCGGATCGGCCAGTGCTGAGAGGAGGACGACGTCAGGATCGGTCTGTTTCATTGCGGCACAGTATATTCGACGGGTATCAATATTGACAACCATCGATACTCTGCGGTACAGTGCCTGAATGAACCTCATGATCGAACTCCTGGCCTCCGCCCACCACGCCGACCTCCTGCGCGAAACCCACAATCGACGGCTGAAGAGCCTCGTCACCCGGTGCCGGCGCCGGATCCTGGGCGTACTGCCCATCGGTGCCGCGTGCGAGGCGCAACCGTCCTGCTGAAGCGAGATGAGGTGAGGAACACATGCGAAACAACGACGGATGCTGCGACGAGGGCTGTGATTGCGGCTCTGGCTGCTGCTGAACCGATGCGGGCCGGTCCCTTCGACCGGCCCGTCTCTCTGAGCCCGTCGCTAATTCCCCGGAGATGAGGCTTATCGCAAGATCGCGAGCCGGTGTCGACGTAATGCTCATCTCCTGCGGGATAGGCGGGCCTGAGAGCCCAGAACTGATCCACCAGCCGTCGCAAGGCTCACGTCGCGAGAACTACGCGATCTCGCGGCTCAAGCGGCCCTCGACGGCCGTGATAAGGCTCATGTCACGAGAATTGGGCACCGTTTCGCGGTCCAATGCATTGCACGCAGCCTCTGGCAGTCCGGCAGCGCTCATGCGTCGTGGGTGGTCAAGCTGCGGCATCGGTCCTTAACACACCGTTGATGCTCCGATAAGCCAGCGTTAAACGCGGCCCCGCAGGCTGCGAGGCGTCAACCTGTGCCCGATGCCGCATCCCGGCCGGGCCCTTCCCAATGGAGGAGATGCATTGAACGTACTGAGCAGGTGGCAGCGGCCCATGCTGTCGCTCGCAATGGTCGGCTCGCTCGCCCTGGCCGGCTGCGTGACCACCCCCACCGACAGCGGTGGCGGCACGGCAGGGGGCGTGGTCATCTCTGGCTCGTCGACCGTCGAGCCGATCAGCTCTCTCGTGACCGAAGATTTCGGGGTGGCCAACGAGGGCTTCGAATACTCGGTCGACGGTCCCGGCACGGGCGATGGATTCGCCCTGTTCTGCGAGGGCGAGACTGATATCAGCGACGCCTCGCGACCGATCAGCGAGGAGGAGATCGCGGCGTGCGAAGGGGCCGGCATCCCGTACGTCGAGCTGAAGGTCGCCGTTGACGGCATCAGCGTCCTGACCTCAAACGCCAACGATGCGGTGACCTGCCTCTCCTTCCTGGATCTGTACGCCCTGATGGGGCCGGAAGGCGACGGCTATGGCAACTGGAGCGACCAGAACGACCTTGCCGATGAGCTGGCCGGCGAGCTAGGCGAGGAGTTCGGCACCTCGAACGCGCCGTACCCCGATGCGTCGCTCGAGGTCACGGCCCCTGGCGAGGAGTCCGGGACCTACGACAGCTTCCTGGAGCTCGTCTTCAAAGACATTGCCGAGGGACGCGAGGCCGATCCGGTCGCGCGCGCCGGGTACACCGCTTCGGCTGACGACAACGTCATCATCGAAGGCATCAGCGGCTCCGACACATCGCTGGGCTGGGTCGGCTTCGCCTTCTACGAGGAGAACGCCGATGTCGTCAAGGCGCTCGAGGTTGACGGCGGCGACGGCTGCGTGGCCCCCACGGCCGAGACGATCGCGAGCAACGACTATCCGATCAGCCGCGACCTGTTCATCTACGTGAACACGGACAAGGCGGCGGAGAATTCCACGCTCGTCGAGTTCGTCGACTACTACCTCTCCGATGAGGGGATCGCCGCGGTCGAGGAGGCGGGGTACGTTTCCCTCGCGCCCGAAGCCCTCGAGGAGACCCGAGCGGCCTGGGACGGTCGCTGATCCAGCTCCCCCGTTGGCCGGGCCGGGCGAGTTCCTCTCGTCCGGCCCGGTTACGATGAGGCACCAATGACGGCCACCACCGCCTCACCGCCGCCGGCTTCTGCGCCTCTCGACCTCCGCATCGCGCCCGCGCGACGGCGCCGTGAGGCGACCGTGCGGCTGCTCTTCCTCGCCGCCGCCGCCTTCTCGATCGTCATCAGCGGCGGCATCATCTTCACGCTGATCGGCAATGCGCTGGCTTTCGTCGTCCAGGTGGATCCCGCGGCACTCTGGACTGACGGCTGGTTCCCGCGTCGCGGCATGTACGACATCAAGACCATCGTGGCCGGCACCCTCATCATCAGCGCCATCGCCATGGTGGTCGCGGCGCCCCTCGGCATCGGGGCGGCGATCTATCTCTCCGAGTACGCCGGAGCCCGGACGCGGAAGGTCCTGAAGCCGATCATCGAGATCCTGGCGGCCATCCCTTCGGTGGTCCTTGGCTTCTTCGCGCTCGCGTTCATCAGCCCCACGCTGGTCCAGACGCTGTTCCCTGGCACGCCGCTTTTCAACATGCTGGCAGCGGGGATCGCCGTCGGCATCCTCATCACGCCGCTCGTGGCGTCGATCGCGGAGGACGCCATGCACGCCGTGCCGGCGTACCTGCGCGAGGCAGCCTACGGCCTCGGAGCGCGCCGGCGGACGACCAGTATCCGCGTCGTCGTGCCCGCGGCTGTCTCGGGGATCATGGCCGCTCTGATCCTGGGGGTGTCGCGCGCGATCGGCGAGACGATGATCGTGGCCATGGCCGCCGGCGCCACCGGCGGCTCGCTCTTCAACCTCAACCCGCTGGACCAGGGCCAGACGATGACGGCGGCGATGACCGCGCTGGCCATCGGCTCCGACCAGGTGCGAGGAGCGGCGCTCACGTTCGAGAGCCTCTACTTCGTGGGGCTCCTCCTGTTCCTGTTCACCTTCGCGCTGAACCTGCTGTCGGACTCGTTCGTGCGACGGGTACGGAGGCGCTACTGATGGCCGGCACGACACTGACTGCGACCGACGCTGTAGAACGTCGGCTGCGCGGCGGCACGACCGATTGGCGCAGCTGGCTCCTGGAGGGCGCGCTGCTCCTGTCGCTGCTCATTGCGCTCGGCATCCTGCTCGTCCTCCTGGCCGATATCGTGGCCACCGCGGCGCCGGTCTTCCTTGAGCGGCCGAGCGACTTCATGACGTCGCCGCTGTCGGCGCGGCCCGAGGGTGCGGGCATCGTACAGGGCCTGGTCGGCTCGCTGCTCATCACGCTCATCGTCTCGCTGGTCGCCCTGCCCATCGGGATCGGCGCCGCAATCTACCTGGAGGAATACGCGCGCGACACGGCAATCAACCGCTTCATCCGCACCAACATCCGCAACCTGGCGGGCGTGCCTGCCATCGTCTACGGGCTCCTGGGCCTGGCCGTCTTCGTCACCGTGCTCGGCATGGGGCGCATTCTGCTGGCCGGAGGCCTGACCCTGGCGGTCCTGGTGCTTCCCATCGTCGTGATCACCACCTCGGAGGCGCTGGCCGCGGTGCCCGGCTCCATCCGTGAAGCGGCATTCGGCGTGGGGGCGACGCGCTGGGAGACGATCCGCAGCCATGTCATCCCGTACGCCGCGCCCGGCATCTTCACCGGCACCATCCTGTCACTGGCGCGCGCCTTCGGCGAGACCGCTCCGCTGCTTCTGGTCGGCGCCATCGCCGGCACCTTCAGCTCCTCCGGCGGACCGATTGAGCAGGTCACCTCGCGCTACACGACCCTGCCGACCATCATCTTCCACTGGGCCGGCTACCCACAGGACGAGTTCCGCGCCCTGGGTGCTGCCGCCATCGCCGTTCTGCTGGCGGTGATTCTTGTCGTCAACGGCGCAGCCATCTTCCTGAGAAACCGATATGACCGAAAGTGGTGATCTCATGACCGTTGAAACCGAGCCGAAGCCACCGTCGATCGTCGAGCAGAGCGACGGCGAAGGCCCGACAATACGGCTCATGAGCAGCCAGCTTGAGCTTGACGAGGCCGAAGGGATCGCGCCCGCCGGCGGCGACCAACGCGTGCAGATGGAGTTTGCCGACGACGAGATCGTCTTCGAGCTCGACGAACTCTCATGCTTCTATGGCTCGTTCCGAGCGGTGCGCGACATCAGCCTCCAGATTCCGAGGAACAAGATCAGCGCGATCATCGGTCCTTCCGGCTGCGGCAAGAGCACGCTTCTGCGCAGCTTCAACCGCATGAACGACCTGGTCGACACGGCACACATCACTGGAACCATCCGCTATCACGGCGTCGACCTGTACGCCGATGGCGTGGACCCGGTTGAGGTGCGACGGCGGATCGGGATGGTATTCCAGAAGCCGAATCCGTTCCCGAAGAGCATCTACGACAACGTGGCATTCGGGCCGAAGGTCGCCGGCTTCAAGGGCGACATGGACGAGCTGGTCGAGCGCTCGCTGCGGCGCGCCGCGCTGTGGGACGACGTGAAGGACAAGCTCAGGCAACCGGGGACGGCACTCTCGGGCGGCCAGCAGCAGCGGCTGTGCATCGCTCGCGCCATCGCCGTCGAGCCCGACGTGATCCTCATGGACGAGCCGTGCTCTTCTCTGGACCCGATCGCGACGCTCAAGATCGAGGAGCTCATGCGCGAGCTCAAGGAGAATTACACGATCGTGATCGTGACTCACAACATGCAGCAGGCCGCGCGCGTCAGCGATGTGACCGCGTTCCTTACCATGGGCGAAGACCGCGCCGGCTACCTCGTCGAGATGGCGCCGACCCAGGACCTCTTCACGCGACCGGCGCATCGGCTCACGGAGGATTACATCACCGGCCGGTTCGGCTGAGGGGAGAAGGAGATCAACTGATGGAGCCGGTCGTCGACGACATCGAGCAGCGGCACCCAGGCCCGCGGGCGACCTTCGACCGCCAGCTCGACCGCGTAAAGGACGACGTCCTGCGCCTCGGGGCGCGCGTCGAACAGGCGCTCGAGCGTGCCGGTCGAGCGCTCATCGAGCGTGATCCCGATCTTGCCGACAAGGTGCGCTGGGAGGATGCCGAGGTCAACGAGCTTCAGCGTCAGATCAATACCGAGATCACCGCCATCATCGCGACGCAGGGCCCGGTGGCGCGCGACGTGCGCGAGCTCCTGGCGCTGTACCACGCTGCCGCCGAGCTCGAGCGAATGGGTGACTACGCGGTGAACATCGCCAAGCTCGCCCAACAGCTGGCGGCAGAGCCGGAGATGCCGATCCTCAAGCAGATCCCGCGCATGGAACAGATCTGCCGTGAGCAGCTTCGATCGGCGATGCGCGCGCTCGTCAACATCAGCGAGGAGGAGGCTCGCAAGGTCTGCGAGCGTGACGACGAGCTCGACCACCTGTACAGCAGCGTGTACGAGGACGCGATGCAGCTCATGTCGGTCGCCCCCGAGCGAGCCCGCCAGGCGACCCACATGCTGTTTGCCGCGCACCACCTCGAGCGCCTGGGCGACCGGGTCACGAACATCGGCGAGGATGTCGTCTACCTGGCCACCGGTCAAGTCGAGGACCTCAACCCCTAGGAGGGCGCCGATGCGACGCAGGCTGCTCCTGGTCGAGGACGACCCAACGCTGCGCCAGGCACTCACCTTCAACCTGACGCGCGAGGGCTACGAGGTATCCACCGCATCGGATGGCGAGGCCGCCCTGGAGGCAGCCCGCAGTCAGCGGCTCGACCTGATTCTTCTCGACGTCATGCTGCCCGGCATGAGCGGGGTCGAGGTCCTGCGCGTCCTCCGGCGTGAGGGCGTCACCACGCCCGTCATCATCCTGTCGGCCAAAGGAGACGAGATCGACCGCGTCGTTGGCCTGAAGGTGGGTGCGGACGACTACGTGGCGAAGCCGTTCAGCCGTCCCGAGCTCCTGGCGCGGATCGAGGCGGTGCTCCGCCGCCAGCGCCGCGAGACCGACGAGCCGGAACGACGCGAGCACCTCGCGTTCGGCAGTGTCAGGATCGACGTGGCGCGGCGCGAGGTGACCGTGGATGACGCGCCCATCCACCTCACCACCAAGGAGTTCGATCTCCTTTCCCACATGGCCGCCACACCGGGACGCATCTTCACGCGCGATCAGCTCCTGGCGCGCATCTGGGGTTACGATTATCACGGGGACGGACGGACCGTCGACGTCCATGTGAGCTGGCTTCGCGGCAAGCTCCGGGGCAGTGCAGGTCACAACTACTTCCGCACTGTCCGCGGCGTCGGGTACGCGTTCGCACCGCAATCGGCGTGATCGATCCGACCGCGTCGGCCGCCTTCGAAGCGCTCCTGCGGCGTCGAGGCGGCGACCTCCTGCTGCTGGTCGACGAGGGTTTGCGGATCGAGCGAGCCGGTCCCGAGGCGGCCGCCCTTTCGGCCCGCCCGGAGCGATCGCTGGTCGGCATGAGCCTCATCGCCGCCTTCGGCTCCGCGTCGCTCGACGCGGTGGCGCGCCAGGCAACAAGCTCGGACGAGCCGGTCGTCGGGGAAGCTGACCTGGGCCACCTCGGTGAACGCCAGTTCGCGGTCGATGCGGTTCCCCTTCGCAACGGCGGACTTGTCATCTCACTCCACGACATCACCTCCCTCCGTCGCATGGAAAGCGTCCGGCGCGACTTCGTGGCCAACATCAGCCACGAGCTGCGCACGCCCCTCACCTCGATCAAGCTTCTCGCCGAGACGGTCACGTCAGGTGCCATCGATGACCTGCCCACCATGCGAGACTTCGCGACCCAGATTGAGCGAGAGGCCGATCACCTGGCGCAGCTTGTCGATGAGCTGCTCGAGCTGTCCATGATCGAGTCTGGCCAGACGCAGCTCACGATCGAGGCGGTCGACCCCGAGGAGATCGTCGCCAGTGCGGTGGCGCGCATCGGACCGGTGGCCGAGCGACGAACCGTGAAGGTTCGGCGCCTGCCGGCGGTCGCCTCCGACGTGCGGGTCCTGGCCGACGCAGATCGGCTGGGCCAGGCGCTTCTCAACCTGGCGCACAACGCGGTGAAGTACAGCCATCCCGGCGGGGAGGTGCGCATCGGCTGGGCGGTTGGCCCGGAGACGGTCCGCTTCGAGGTCACCGATGACGGCATCGGCGTGCCCGAGGCGCATCATGCGCGTATCTTCGAGCGGTTCTACAAGGTCGACCGCTCCCGTGCGCGCGCTCGCGAGGAGCAGCCGCTCAGCGGCAGCGCCGGGCTGGGCCTGGCGATCGTGCGGCATATCGCCGAGGCACACCGCGGATCGGTGGGGCTCACCTCGGCGGAGGGGTCTGGCTCAACGTTCTGGATCGAGCTGCCGCGGGCACCCGATCAGCGCCCGCCAGCACACGGGCCCGGCGTAGGAGCGTCCAGGTAGTCCGCCGCGACGAGTCGCCCCTGTGCATCGAGGCTCAGGGCCCAGATCGAGCCCTTCCGCGACGGAACGGGACTTTCGACCGGGTACGCATCCGCCGCTGCGATCCGGCGGATGAAATCGGGAATCACCTCGCCCTGGCTGCACGCGACGGCGTCGTGCTCGGCGTCACCCAGGCGGCGCAGAAGAGCGACGGCCTCTGCCTCTCGCCCCGGGTAGGTGACCTCCGAGAGAAGGGACTCCTCGTCCACGGCGAGGCCCAGCGCGGCGGCCAGCGGCTCCACGCTCGCCATGCAGCGTCGCAGGCCGGCCGAGATCACCGACCCCACCTCGAACCGGGCCAGGATGCGGACGAACTCGTCCGCCTGTGCCACGCCACAATCATCCAACGGTCGGTCGGCATCGTCGCCACTCCATGCGCCTCGGCTCCCCGCCCAGGCGTGACGCACGAGAAGCACCGTCCTCGTCGGGAGCGGACCGCGGGCGAAGCGTTCGAGGACATCGGCATCTGTCGCCCGCACTTAGGCGGCGACGGCCTCACGCACGCCGAGTTCGGCCTCGGTCGCCGACGGCTCCTCGGCGGCCTGGGCAGCAGAGACGACGGCGACGTTGATCTCAATCTTGATCTAGGGTCCAGGTCATCAGGGATGGTGCTCCATGGGTGAGTCGTGCTGCCGGTTGTGTATGATTGATTGTGCAACTATCGCCACAATGGTTGCAGAAGCAACAACTTTCGCACTGGTTGACTGATGACACAGCAGATCACGCGCCACGATCCCCGCCTGACCGCCTGGCGGACCTTCCTCCGCGCTCACGCGCGCGTCGTGCGCGAGCTCGAGCGTGAACTCCAATCCGAGCAGCACCTTGCCCTCACCGACTACGACGTCCTCGTCCAGCTCGCCGCTGCCGGCGATCGACGCCTGCGCATGAGCGAACTTGCCGATGCGCTGCTCCTGTCCCGCTCGGGCGCGACCCGCCTGATCGACCGCCTCGTGACGGACGGCCTCGTGGACCGCGTCACCTGCGAGTCCGACCGCCGTGGTCAATGGGCGTCATTGACCGATGCGGGCTACCAGCGCCTGCGCCAAGCCTCCCCCACCCACCTGCGCGGCGTCGCAGAGCACTTCCTCGACCGCCTCCCGCCCGACGACCTCGCCACCATGGAGCGGATGCTCGACCGGGTGCTCGCCGAGAATTAGGCTCGACTGGCACCGTTCACGGGCCGGCTTCGTCGCGCAGGTCACGGATCATCGCCGCGCGCGGGTCGTCCGGAGCGAGGTCCAAGAAGCGGTCGAAGGCCTCAAGCGCACGCGCCGCATCCTCCTCCAGCAAAGCGATGAGACCGTCGAAGAAGGCCGCCTCGACGGGATTGGAAGTCGCGAGCTGGACGTAGGCGTCATGTGCCGCGCGGGCATCGGCGTGATCGCCGGCGCGCAGGTAGGCGCTCATGATCCGCTCGTAGGCATCGGCGCGCTCCGGCTCGAGAGCGATGAGCAACTGGAGCGCGACGGCGCCGCGCACGAGGTCGTCCTGGCTCGATCCCGCCAGGTGCGCGACGGCCAGCGACGACAGGGCGTCGGTGTCGCGGGCATCGGCCGCCAGGGCGGCCCGCAGCTCGCCAATGAGCGCCTGGCGTGCGGCCTCCGTCGACTGGGCGTCGGCCAGTGCGGAGTTCACCACGGTCCGGTTGGCGATGCCCGCGGCTGGGACGAACGAGCCGGCCATCAGCACAACTCCAATGGCGGCGGCACCAATGATGGCAATCCGGCGCCCGCCGAACCTGCGCGCCTGGGGGATGGGGGTCGCAGCCTGCGCGACGGCGGCGCCCGTCATGGCGGCGCGCTCCTCTGCCTGGGCCAGTTGCTCCGCATACGCGGCGTCATCGAGCGAGCCGGCACGGCGATCGGTCTCGACGTCGCGCAGCGCCTCGAGCGCGACACGGTGACGCAGCACGGAGGCATCGTCGTCCTCCACCAGAGCATCCGCACGGGCACGCGACAGTGGCACCAGGACGACGAAGCCCGCGACGACGAGGCCGATGAGGAGCAGGATCGGCTCAGGCATCGAGCGCCTCGACCTCTTCGTGCAGGCTCCGACGCTGCTCATTGCTGAGTGCGACAGAATCAGCCACGGCGGGCCGCTGTCGAGCCAGCCAGGCGACGAGTCCGGCGGCCGCCGCCGCCACGACCACGAAGGGAATGAGCCAATAGGCCACCGAGCTTGGCGCAAGCAAGATCCATTGGCCGTAGCGGGCCACGAAATGGGCGCGTACCTCCTCGTCGCCCGCTCCCGCCGCAACGAGCTCAGAAATCTGGCGACGAATCTCCTGCGCCGAGCTGGTCGGCGAGTCGGCGACCGAGAGGCCCTGGCAGTCGGGGCAGCGCAGCTCGCGCGCGAGCGCATCGGTGCGCTCAGCGGCTGACGGCTCGACCCCCGGTCGGAGGGCCAGCACGAGACCCACGGCCAGCAGCGCGAGCAGGCCGCCGAGGGCTACGGCCGGGAGCAAGCGCCTCATCGGTCAAACCCGATCGAGGCCAGGCGCTCGTCCATGAGCGCATCGGTCAGGGGTCCGAACTGCCTGTCGCGGATGATGCCCTCGGCGTCGACGAAGAACGTCTCTGGGGGGCCCGTGACGCCAAAGTCGATCGCCAGGCGACCGTCAGGGTCCACCAGGTGCGGGTAGCCGGCGTCTCCGTAGCGGGCCAGGAACGCCTCGGCATCGGCGGTAGTGTCCTGGTAGAGGACGCCGACCATGGTCATTGCGTCGCCGTGGCGGTCATGCGCCGCTGCCAGGACGGGGTGTTCGTCCACGCAGGCGGGTATGCACCAACTGGCCCAGAAGTTGACGACGTACGGGCGCCCGGCCAGATCATCGGTGCTCAGAAGGTCGCCGTCCAGGGTGCTGAGGGTCCACTCAGGCGCCGGCTGACCGATGAGCGGGGAGGCCACCTCGCGCGGGTCTCGGCCGAAGCCGGTGAAGAGGAGCCAGCCGAGGGGCACCACCAGGATGGGCACCAGCAGCCAGCGCAGGTGGCGCATCAGGCACTCTCCGCCGACGGCGTGCCCACCGCCTGCGGCTGCTCCACGGTCACTCGCCGGGCATGGCGCTCAGGCCAGATGGCGAAGGCGGAGCCGATGCCGACGATCCCCCCGCCGATCCAGATCCAGACCACCAGCGGGTTGACGAACAGGTGCAGCGTGACCGCGCCGGTCTGCGGATCGGAGGCGAGGAGCGTGACGTACAGGTCCTCGGCCAGCGAGGTGCGCACCGCGGGCGTGGCGATGGCGGTCGGCGAATTCGGGTAGTCGCGCAGCGCGGTGCCCAGTTCGCCGGACTGCGGCCCCGAATAGGTGAGCTCCGCGCGCGTCTCGATCACGCGCGCGTCATCGGCCAGCGGCTCGACAACCAGTCGCTGGTGGGTGATCTCGTACGCGCCGATGATCGCTGTCTCGCCGGGCGCGACAGTCACCGTGCGGTCGATGGCCAGCCCGGACGAGATCGCCACCGCCACGGCCATCACCAGCACGCCGACGTGGACGGTGTAACCGCCGTACCGTCGCCGGTTACGCGTCGTGAGGCGCCATACGGCGGTGGCCGGGTCCTCGTCGCGGCTCCGGGCCCGAGCCTGCGCGCCGCGTCGCACCTCGTCGACCATGATGCCGGCCACGAAGACGGCGAGCCCCAGGGTGCCGAGTGGGCCCCAGGCGCGCAGCCCCACAACCAGCGCGCCGGCCGTGACGATCACCGCGGCGATGAGCGGGATGGTGAAGCGCTCCTGCACCGTCGCCCACGAAGCGGTGCCCCACGGCAGCGCCGGGCCGACGCCCATGAGGAAGAGGAGGGCGATGAAGATCGGCGCCGTGACCGTGTTGAACCACGGCGCTCCCACGCTGATGGTGTCGCCACTGGTCGCCGACACCAGGAGCGGCAACAGGGTCCCGAACAGGACCGCGAAGGTGAGGCCCAGGAACAAGACGTTGTTGAACAAGAAGGCCGATTCGCGGCTGACGGTGCCGGATGGCCGCCCGCCGCGGCTCAGTTCCGGCAGTCTCCAGACGAGCAGTGTCAGCGCACCGCCAAGGGCAATGAGGATTCC
>JBDSGF010000032.1:0-13644 GCA_039919135.1 Candidatus Limnocylindria bacterium
CCGGAGCTCAACCGCCCGCCCACGATTTCGACGACCCCTGGCTTGCGCTCGGCGCCGCCTCGCGCCTGGTGGGTGTCGGGCCCGACACCCTGAGACGCTGGGCCGATACGGGCAAGGTGCAGAGCTACCGGACGCCCGGCGGGCATCGGCGTTTCCTGCGTTCCAGCCTGGAGGCGATGATCAACGCGCCGCGCCGCCAACGCTATGGAATGGAGCGGCTGCCCGATTCGACGCAGACGATGGCGGGCGAGCTGCATCGGCGCATGCAGCGCACCGGCTACTCCGGTCAACCGTGGCAGGCGCGGCTGTCGGTCGAGCAGCGTGACGAGTTTCGGCGCTGGGGGCAGCGCACGTTCGGGTTGGTGATCGAGTACGTCGCCGCGTCGAAAAGGGCAGAGCGCCAGATTCTGCTCGAAGAGGCCGAGAAGATGGGCGGCCTGTACGGCAGCGAGGCCTCGGGGGCCGGGCTCTCGCTGGCGGAGACGGTGGAGGCGTTTCTCTTCTTCCGCTCACCGGTGCTCGACGCGATCGTCGGCCACCTGCGGCGCCGCTCAGCCGAGGTCTCTGAGGTCACCTCCGCCTTCCATGAGGCGAACGCTGCCATCGACCAGGTGCTGGTCGCCCTGGTCAGCTCACACCGCGAGCCCCGCTGACGGCTACTCGACGAGATAGAGCTCGGTCGAGGTGGTGTTGAGGCGCTCGCCACCGGTATCGGTGCAGATCACGATGTCCTCGATCCGCGCGCCCCACGTGTCGCGGATGTAGATCCCCGGCTCCACGCTGAAGGCATTGCCCGTCACCAACGGCTCCGAGTTCGACGACACGATGTACGGCTCCTCGTGCGTCTCCATGCCGATGCCGTGGCCAGTGCGATGGAGGAACGCCTCGCCGTAGCCCGCGTCGGTGATGATGTCGCGGGCGACCGCGTCGATGTGCGCCGCGGGCACTCCCGGGCCAACCGCGGCGCAGGCGGCGGCCTGGGCGTCACGCAGCACGGTGTAGAGGGCGAGAAAGTCGGGGGGCGGGTCGCCGACGAACGCGGTGCGCGAGGTGTCGCTGGTGTAGCCGGCACGCGTGCCACCGATGTCGAGCACGATCGCGTCGCCCGTACCGATGACCCGGTCGCCGGCCTCGTGATGCGGGCTCGCCGAGTTCGGGCCGGACGCGACGATCGCGAACCCGACGTCGTCATGGCCAGCCTCGATCAACAGCTCACGGATGCGTCGGCTGACCTCGGCCTCGGTGCGACCCGACAGGCGCTCCGCGGTGATTCCCAGCATCGCCTGGTCGGCGGCCGAGGCCGCGGCGCGCAATAGGTCGATCTCCCCGACGCTCTTCACTCGACGCAGGGAGCTCAGGGTGGCGCCGGCCGCCACCATCTGGGCCGGATCGAGCGCGGCCTGGAGGCGGAGCGCGAAGCGGGCCCACATCTGATCCTGGACCCCAACCCGCAGGGCGGAGCCGACGAGCACCTGGACCGCGCGGATCGGGTCGTCGGTTTCGTCCCAAGCCACGATCTCGAGCTCATCCGCCAGCTCGCCCAGCCCGTGGCGCGCCAGCGGCTCCTCGAGGCGCGGCAGCACGAGCACCGGCTGTCCATCGGCCGGCACGACCAGGCAGGTCAGCCGCTCCATGGCCGGCGCGCGGTAGCCGAGCAGGTAGGCGTAATCGGGCGATGGCGTGATGAGGAGCGCGTCCAGGCCTCGCTCGGCCGCCTCGACCGCGGCGCGCCGGAGCCGGTCGCGATGCATTGATGCAGCGGAATTGCCAGCGGAATTGCCTACGTCGAGCGCTCTGGTGGTCATGCCCGAAGGCTACACCGATTGGCCATTGCGAACCACGCAGCGGGGGGCCACATTGGGCATTGTCGCCGTGCCAGACTGTCATACGGCGTCATACAATCGAGGAATGAGGCGTTGCGCAGCCGGCGACCGCAGGTGCTCTGGCGAGGGATGGCCATCTCGCTGTCCGTCCTGTTGACGGCCGTCGCCCTGGTCCCGGCAGCTCCGACGCGAGCCGCCGAGCCCACGGCAGCAGCGGGCGCACGACACTTGTCGGAAACCGAAGGCGGGTCGCCGAACGACTTCGAGCTGCTCAACGAACGCAACGGGGCGATCGAGCATTCCGATGGCACCCTGTGGGCCGGCAAGTACCTCGACCATCGCACCGGTCAGATTTATATCGTCTATCGCGACGCGGCCAGTGGGGCCGTGGCCGGGCCGCAGCTCCGCAGCCAACGCTCGAAGCAGGCCACGGCCGGCCTTCCGGCGCTGGAGCACAAGGCCGATGCGGAACTCCTCGCCGCCGTCACCGTATCCGTGGCGGGCATCGCCGCGGCCGGTACCGTACCCGTAGGCGTCTGGCTGGAGGTCGACATCGCGGCCGCCGAACAGGCGGTGATTGCCCGCCATCCCGAGCTCGTCTGGCGAGGCGATCGGCCCATCGTCAACGACCTCGCAACCGCGCGCACCATTCGGGCCGAGCTGTGGCAGGCTCACGCCGATGCAAGCGCCGCGGCGCTCGACCGCCTGCGCGCTGACGTCGAGGCGCTTGGCGGCACCGTCGGCTACGCATCGACCAGCGCCCCGCTCGCCTACGTCGATGTCCCGGCGGCCGCGGTGAGCGCGCTGGCCGAGCTCCCGGATGTTGCCACGCTGGGGCTGGAGCGGACATGGTCGCCCGCAATGTCGAGCGCCGGTCCGGCCGTGCAGGCCGACTGGACGGGCGGCGGTGAGGACCAGGGCGCCGGCGTGCGCGTGGCCGTGGTCGAGTATCACAACGTGCATGACAGCGGTGACCTGGTGGGCAGGGTCGTGGCGTCGTACAGCGCCAGCGGAGCGCCGGCCTACAGCCCCACTTTCGACCATCCGACCTGGGTGGCGGGTGCCATCGCCGGTGGCGGCAGCTTTCCCGGGGTGGCGCCCGGCGCCCACATCGTCAGCGCATCGACCGGCGGCGGCGACGTATCGGAGACGCGCGACCGCCAGATCATCGCGGCGGCCGACTGGGCCGCAAACCCGGCCGGAGGTGACGCGGACGTCATCAATGCCAGCTTCGGCCAGGACACCGCGACCGGCTCGGAGGAGGCCCGGCGCTACTTCGACGCCATGGCGGACGTTGGTGGACGCCTGCCGGTGGCCTCCGCCGGCAACTTCGGGACCTTCGGCAACTGGGACATCGTGTCGCCGGGCACGGCCTACAACACCCTGACCGTGGGCGGCATCGACGACCGCGGATCGGCGGATCGGATGGACGACATCATCTGGTACGCGCCCGGCTCGAACGGCAGCAACTACCTCGACCGTACCGATGCGTCATGGAACCCGCATGGCGACTTCAACAAGCCGAACGTCTCCGCGCCGGCAGTTGCGGTGCGCACCGCGAACGGGCTGACGGCCACCGGCACCAGCGTGGCGAGTCCGATCGTGGCTGGCATCGCCGCGCAGGTCATCGCCCGCGTCCCCAGCCTGGCGCTGCGACCCGAAGGGACCCGCGCCATCATCATGGCCGGGGCCATCAACCGCTCGGCCATGCCCGACGGCTCGCGCAACGCCGATCACGAGGGGACGGGCACCGCATCGGCCCTGTGGGCGAATCGTCTCCTGGCTGATGGGGACGGCGCCTGGGGAGGCTACCGGCTGGGTGACATGACCGCGGGGCAGACGGTGACGCAGGACATCTCGGTGCTCGCCGGTCAGAGGGTAAAGGTCGCGGTTTCCTGGAACAGCCACAGCACCAGCAGCACCGCCGCGGACCAACTGCTGGCCGACTTCGACCTCCGCATCGTGCAGGCCGACGGCTCGACGCTCGGATCGTCCACCTTCGACAACAACTACGAATGGATCGAGTTCACCGCCTCCGCCACCGGCACCGCGCGGATCGAGATCCTCCCGGCGCGGTTCGACGGAAGCTCCGAGCGATACGGCCTGGCCTGGGCGAAGTGGAGCATCGGCACACCCATCAGGATTTTCGGCGCGAACCGATACGCCACCGCGGCCGCCCTCAGCGCCGCGCACTTCGGCCCGGGCGCGCCGGTTGCCTACGTTGCCACGGGCGTCAACTTCCCGGATGCGCTGGCCGCCGGCCCTGCCGCAGGCATCGGTGGCGGCCCCATCCTGCTGACCGAGACAAATAGCCTGCCACAGGCTACGCGCGACGAGCTAGCCCGCCTGGCGCCGCAACGGATCGTGGTGCTTGGCGGACCGGGCGCTGTCTCCGACGGTGTTGCTGCCTCCCTCCAGGCGTACACGTCGCAGCCGGTCACTCGGCTGGCCGGCGCCGACCGTTTCGCGACGGCTGCCGCGGTCAGCGCCGCGACCTTCGGACCTGGCGCCGCCGCCGCGTTCGTGGCCACCGGCCGGAACTTCCCCGATGCGCTCAGCGCCGGGCCAGCGGCCGTGCGAGCGGGCGGTCCCGTCCTCCTGACGGAGACCAACGGCCTGCCACAGGCCACGCGCGACGAGCTTGCCCGCCTGGCGCCGCAACAGATCTACGTGCTGGGTGGGCCGGCCGCCGTGTCGGACGGCGTGGCGGCGGCGCTCCAGGCCTACACCTCTCAACCGATTGCGCGGTTAGCCGGAGCCGATCGCTTCGCGACCTCCGCGGCGATCTCGGCGACATTCTTCAATCGGCCGCCGTCTGCCTACCTGTCCACCGGCCTGAACTTCCCCGATGCGCTGGCTGCGGTGCCCGGCGCCGGGCGCGCGGGGTCGCCGCTGCTCCTTGTCAGCCCTGCGGCAATTCCGGCGCCGACCGGCGGCGAGCTGCTGCGCCTTCAGCCGCCGTACTGCTACCTGGTGGGCGGACCGGCCGTCGTCGGCGATGCCGTCATCGCCCAACTGGGATCCCTGTTCGGAAAGCAGTGACCGGCTCGGCGCGCGCGCGGCCGCCCTGGCGACGCTGCTCGTCGCCTGCACCACGCCGCTCCCCTCGCCGGCGACGACGCCCGTCAAGCCTCACCGAAAGCCTCGACTGCTGACCGAGTGACTCAGCCAATCAGCAGGGGGACCTCGCTGCTCTCCCCGTCACGGATGCGCCACGCGCGGAGGCTATCCGCCGGCCGGGCGTCAGGATCAGCGAGGGTGGCGATCAGGTAAACCGCGTCCGGATAGCGAGCCGACCGGCGGTCGGTGGGCGACGGAACGGCCGGCGTGTGCGTGTGCGAGTGGAAGATTGCCACGAGATCACGCTGCGCATCCTCGACGCCAACGATGATCCGGACCAGGTCGTCGGGGTGGACCGTGTATACGGATGGGCTGGCGTCGGCGTTGCGTGCCGGGTGGTAGGCGGTCGCGGTTCCGCTTGCCAGGTCGCCGGAGAGGAGGCCGCAGGCCTCGTTCGGCATTTCGGCCCGCGCGTGCGCCACCAGGTCGTCGGCAAGGACGGCCGAAATCGTCAGGCCGTCGCTCACCACAGCAGCGAGCCTTCGAGCTCGTCGGAGAGCTCATCGAGCTCGCGCGTCCACAGCTCGGCCGAGAGGTACTTCCACCCACCGTCGGCGAGGAGCACGACGACGCTTCCGGAGTCCATCTCGCGGGCCACCCGCACCGCCACGGCGACCGCCGCGCCAGAGGACAGGCCCGCGAAGATTGCCTCGTCGCGCAGGAGGCGGCGGAGCCCAACGACCGCGTCACGATTGTTGACGAGGTACCGGTCGTCGAGGAGGGTTTCGTCGAGGACCGGCGGCACGAAACCATCCTCCAGCGAGCGCAGGCCCTGCACCTGCTCGCCCGGGAGAGGCTCGGCGGCGATGATCTTCACGCCGGGTCTGGCGCGCTTCAGGAAGCGTCCGACCCCGGTGAGCGTCCCGCCCGTACCCAGGCCGGCCACGAAGACGTCGACCTCGGGCACCTGCTCGAGGATCTCGGGACCCGTCGTCTCCTCGTGGACCCGCGGGTTTTCGGGGTTGCCGTATTGGTAGGGCATGAAGAGGCTCGAATCGGCTTCGGCAAGCACCTGCGCCATGCGGATGGCGCCGTTCGAGCCTTCGGCTCCGGGCGAGGGGATGATCTGGGCGCCGTAGAGTCGAAGGAGCTGTGCGCGCTCACGTGTCGTGTTGTCGGGCAGCACGATGCGCACCGGGTGACCCAGGAGCCGCCCGATCATCGCCAGGCTGATCCCGGTGTTGCCGCTGGACGGCTCGAGGATCGTCTGCCCGGGTCGCAGCGCGCCGGAGGCGCGCGCGGACTCGACCATGGCCAGCGCGACGCGGTCCTTGACGCTGCCGGTCGGGTTCGCTCCCTCGATCTTGGCGTACAGCCGCACCCCGGGGCGTGGCGCCAGCCGCCGCAGCTCGACCATCGGAGTGCCGCCGATCGTGGTGAGGAGGTCGCCCCTGGCCGGGCCGACCGTAGCCGGCATCGGTCTAGCGTCCGCCTCCGGCCATCGCCGGCAGGAGGATGATCGTGTCGTCTGGGCCCACCGGTGTTTCCAGGCCATCGCGATACCGAACGTCGCGGTCGTTGACATAGACGTTGATGAACTCGGAAAGCTTGCCGTCGGAGGACACGCGGTCGCGAAGGGCGGGATGCCGGGCGAACAGGTCGTCGAGCGCCCGCGCGACGGTGCCGCCGGTGACCTCGACGCTGCGGCTGCCGCCGGTCTCCTCGCGCAGGACGGGAGGGATGCGAACCGTGCTCACGTGTGTCGGTTCCTCTCGATGAAGCGTCTGGATTCACATGGGATGTGCATTAGGTTCGCATATGGACCGATGGAGAGTCTCGATTCACGCCTCATGTGAATGCGGACCGTTCAACGGCTCTCCGTGTTGCGTAGTGCACGCCTCTGGTGAATCAGGATGATTGGAGGGCATCAGGCGCTGGCGGTAGCTTCGGCCGCGGCGACCGGCTCGTTCCGCGCCACACCGTCACCGCAGGCCGGGCAGGCGGGATCGCGCCAGATGCGGACCTCGTCGAAGGTGGTGCCCATGGCGTCGATCATGAGGAGACGTCCGGCGAGCGTGTCGCCGGTACCGAGGACGAGCTTGAAGACCTCGTTCGCCTGGAGGATCCCTACGATGCCGGGCAGGACGCCGAGCACGCCCGCCACGCTGCATGCCGGCGCGAGCTCGGGCGGCGGCTGGGTCGGGTACATGCAGCGGTAGCATGGCCCTTCGAACGGGACGAAGGTGGTGACCTGTCCGTCCCAGCGGTAGATCGAGCCGTGGACGACCGGCTTGCGCAGCTTCACCGCCGCGTCATTCAGGACGTATCTGGTGTCGAAGTTGTCGGTCCCGTCGACGACAACGTCGTAGCCCCCGATGAGTCGCTCGACGTTACCTGCGTCCAACCGCTCGACGTACTGCACGATGTTCGTCTCCGGGTTGATGCCACGCAGGGTCAGCTCGGCCGATTCGACCTTGAGCATGCCGATGCGGTCCACGCCATGCAGCACCTGGCGCTGGAGGTTCGACTCGTCCACGACATCGTCATCCACAAGGCCGATGGTCCCCACGCCAGAAGCGGCGAGGTAGAGCGCAATGGGCGAACCAAGCCCGCCGGCCCCGATGAGCAAAACGCTCGCGTCCAGCAGGCGCCGCTGCCCCTCCTGGCCGATCTCCGGGATGAGCGTCTGGCGGGCGTAGCGGCGCTGCTGCGCTGGGCTGAGCAGCTGCACCGGCTCCTCCCAGCCCGCGCCCTGCTCCCTCCACCTGCCGATCGGCGCCTTCATGCTCACGACGTTCGTGTATCCCATCTGGGTAAGCCAGCCGGCCGCTCGGGCGGATCGAGCGCCCACGGCGCAGTGGAGCAGAAGCGGTGCGTCGCGGTCGGGCGCGACCTCGCCAATACGCAGCGAGACCTCGGCGAGCGGCAGGAGCGTGGCCCCGGCGACGTGGCCGGCGTCCCACTCGCTCTGCTCGCGGACATCGATCACGCGATACCCCTCGCGGGCGAGCGCGACCGCCTCCGTTGCGTCGACTTCGCGGAACGTCACGGCGCCGATCCGCCCTCACCGGCGCCGGCGAGCAGGTCGGCCTCGTCCGGCCAGCGCGCCGCGGTACCGATCACCGCGCCCTGGAGCACCTTGAAGGAGAGCAGCGCGCACTTCAGGCGCGCCGGGCCGATCGGCACGCCCAGGTTCGCAACAACCGCCTTCGGATCGATCGCTCGGAGTTCGTCGACCAAGAGTCCGCGCAGCTCATCGGTCAGGATGGAGGCTGATGCCTGGCTGATGGCGCAGCCACGGCCGTCGAAGGCGACATCGGTCACCCGCTCCTTCGCGTCGTCAAGGCGCAGGGTCATCGACATCTCGTCGCCGCAGGTGGGGTTCGAGTCGGCGAACGCAAGGTCGTGCGGATCGAGCACGCCGCGGTTGTGCGGCTGGCGGTAGTGCTCGAGGATGAAGTCGCGGTACAGGTTGTCCATCTCAGGCGGTACCGAAGACGCGCTGGGTGGCGCGGATGGCATCGGTCAGGCGGTCGATGTCGTCGAGGTCGTTGTACACGTAGAAGCTGGCGCGCGTGGTGGCCGGCAGGTCGTAGCGGGCCATGACCGGCTGCGCGCAATGGTGGCCGGCGCGGACGGCGACGCCGTGCTGGTCCAGGATTGTTGCCACGTCGTGCGGGTGGATGCCGTCGGTGACGAAGCTGATGACGCCGGCATGCTCGTCCGGCGAGTCGGGACCCATGCGCCGCAGGCCATGGATGTCTCCCAGCGCGGACCAGGCGCGTTCGAACAGGAAGCGCTCGTGGGCGCGCACGTTGGCCATGCCCAGGCCTTCGAGGTAGCCGATGGCGGCGGCGAGCCCCATCGCCTCGCCGATGGCCGGCGTGCCGGCCTCGAACTTCCACGGCACCTCGTTCCACTCCGTCCCTTCGAGCGTGACGCGC
This sequence comes from Candidatus Limnocylindria bacterium, assembly GCA_039919135.1. Lineage (GTDB taxonomy): Bacteria > Chloroflexota > Limnocylindria > QHBO01 > QHBO01 > JACDBZ01. The sequence continues at coordinate 8,828 of JBDSGF010000032.1, forward strand.
GTGATCATGCTGCCGCCGGTCAGGAAGGGAGGCATGGCGTCGAGCAGCTCGCGGCGCCCCCACAGCGCACCGATGCCCGATGGGCCCAGCATCTTATGGCCCGAAAAGGCGGCGAAGTCGACGCCCAGCTCGGCGACGCTGACCGGTATGTGCGGGACGCTCTGCGCGGCGTCGAGGACGACGACCGCCCCCGCCGCGTGGGCAAGCCGCGTGATCTCGGCGACCGGGTTGATGGTGCCGAGCGCGTTGCTGACGTGGCCGACCGCCAGGAGCTTCGGGCCGCGCGCCAGGCGCCGGCGCAGATCGTCGAGGTCCAGCCGGCCGTCATCGGTCAGGCCCACGTACTCGAGCACCGCGCCGGTTGCGGCGGCCAGTTGTTGCCACGGCACGAGGTTGGAGTGGTGCTCCATCTCGGTCGAAAGGACCAGGGCGCCGGCGCCGATGTTGGCGCGGCCCCAGCTGTAGGCGACGAGGTTGAGCGCCTCAGTCGCGTTGCGCACGAAGACCACCTCGCGCGCGCTCGGGGCACCGATGAATCGCGCGACGGCGCGGCGGGCTCCCTCGTAGCGAGCATCGGCATCGACGCTCAGCTCGTAGATGCCGCGGTGCACGTTGGCGTAGTGATGCGCGTAGCCATCGGCCACCGCGTCGATGACGGCGCGCGGCTTCTGCGACGAGGATGCCGAGTCGAGATAGGCCAGCGGCTTCCCCGAGGCGGTCGGGCGCTCGAAGACCGGAAAGTCGGCACGCAGCGCCGTCCCGTCCAGGACACCGTGGATCGCGGGCAGTGCCATCAGATCAGTCGTCAGTTCGTCGATTCATCGGTGCCAGCCGCGTCCCGCCTAGTGCGGCGCGACGGGCTCCGGGGCCGAGGCCTCGTCGCCGACGCCCTGCGGCAGGCCGACCTGCTCGCGCACCCAGTCGTAGCCGTTGGCCTCGAGCTGGTGGCTCAGCTCCTCGCCGCCGGACATCACGACGCGGCCGTCGAGCAGCACGTGAACGAACTGCGGCTTCACGTAGTTCAGCATGCGCTGGTAGTGCGTGATCATGAGCACGCCCATCTCGGGCGACAGAGTGGCGTTGATTCCGTCGGCCACGTTCTTGAGCGCGTCGATGTCCAAGCCGGAATCGGTCTCGTCCAGGATGGCCATGGCGGGGCTGAGGACCGCCATCTGGAGCATCTCGAGGCGCTTCTTCTCGCCACCTGAGAAGCCCTCGTTGACGTAGCGCGTGGCGAACGCCGGATCCATGCGGAGGAGGGTCATCTTCTCCTCCATCAGCTTGCGAAACTTCGCGAGCGGGATGCCCGTGTACTTGATCGACGTCTCTCCGGACTCGTCCGCCGCCTTCGGATGGTGCACCGCGTTATAGATGTTGCGCAGGAAGCTCGCAACGGTGACGCCGGGGATGGCGCTCGGGTACTGGAAAGCCAGGAAGAGGCCCAGCCGCGCTCGCTTGTCCGGCGACATGCCCAGCCGGGTCGGCCCGTCGAGCAGGTTCTGCCCGCGCCAGGTGATGGTGCCGGCGTCGACCAGGTAGTCGGGATGGCCCATCAGCGCAAAGGCCAGGCTCGTCTTGCCGGAGCCGTTCGGGCCCATGAGGGCGTGGACCTCGCCCTGGCGCACCGTCAGGTCGAGCCCTTTGAGGATCTTCTTCTCCCCGATGCTCACTTCGAGCCCGGAGATGACGAGTTCGTCGGTCATGCGTTCCTTGCCTGCTGCTGCGTGGCTTGCCGGCCGGTCATGGCTGAATGCTCCGCGACGCGCCGACGACGCACCCCCGTGGGGTACGGCGGCCCACCGGCGGAGGCGGCCACATCGGCCAGGCTGGTGCTGCCGAGCGAAAAACTCAGCGATTCATAAACGCGCTGGAAGACCTCGTGCACGCTGCACGGCTGCGGCCGATCGCAGTGTTCGAGGTCATCGGCGCCGGCGCACGGCATCTCGAGCAGCGGTCCGTCCAGGGCCCGAACCGCCTCGGCCATGAGGATCTCGGCCGCCGGACGCGCCAGGCGGTAGCCGCCGGACTGGCCGCGGGTCGCGGTCACGAGGTTCGCCCGCCGCAGATCGCCGACGAGCTGTTCGAGGTAGGCGTGCGGCAGCTTCTCGCGCTTCGCGATCTCGGTGAGCGACAGGCAGCGATCGTCCTCCACGCGGGCGAGCGTGACGAGGACCCGGATGCCGTACTCCGTGCGGGTGCTGATCTTCATCGGTCTCTTTGCACCCTGACCCGGACTTCGTCGCCTTCGACCATTGTCTCGTACGCGGTCACCGCGCGAACCGGGGGAAGGGCCAGGACGCGGCCGGTGAACAGGTCGAAGCGACCGCCATGACGCGGGCACTCGACCGCGGAGTCATCCAGCTCGCCCTCGCCCAGGGTGCCGCCGTCGTGGGTGCACACGTTGTCGATGGCGCCCCACTCGCCGTCCTCGGTCAGGCCGATGCACAGCGAGCGCCCGTCCAGCTCGACGACACGGACGGAGCCCGGCAGCATGTCGCTCGTCCGTGCAACCGTGATGAATCCGGTCGCTGCCTGCTCAAGCGCGGTCACGAGAAGTCCTCGGTGGTACCGATGCGGCCCGCCAGAGCGGCGAGAATCCGCTCGCGGATCGTCTCGTCGGCGATCTGCGCCACGACCTGCTCGAAGAAGCCGCGCACGATCATGCGCTCGGCGGCGTCGGGGTCGAGGCCGCGGGTCTGCGCGTAGAAGAGCTGGGTCGGGTCGATTGCGCCGGCCGTCGCCCCGTGGCCGCAGCGCAGGATGTCATTCGCCTCGATCTCGAGCACGGGGATCGGCTCGGCTCCAGCATGCGGGCTGAGCAGGAGGTTGCGGCACTCCTGGTAGCTGCTCGTCTGCCGCGTGCCGTGCCGCACGTTCGTCAGCCCGTAGAAGGAGGCGTGCGCGCGGTCGTAGAGCGCGGAGAGATAGAGCAGGTCGCTGGTGGTGTGGTCGGCTGCCAGGTCCTGCACGGTGTTGATGTCGATCTGCTGGTCGTCTCCGGCCGCGAGCAGGCCGAGGACCTTCGAGGTGCCGCCGGCGCCGACCATCTTGACGTCCATCCCGACCTTGGTGACCTTCGAGCCGACCTCGGCATTGAGGGTCGTGACGTTCGCGTCCTGGCCGACGACGACGCGCTGAGCGCCGATATTCCACGCGCCGTCACCGAGCTGCTGGAGGTTGGCGTAGCGCACCCGCGCACCGCGTTCGGCCCGGACCTCGACGATCCCGCCGAACCAGCCCGCGGGGCCGTCGGGCGAGACGACCTCTTCTAGCAGCGTGACGGTGCTCCCCTCCTCGGCCACGACGAGCGTGACGGGAAGGTACGTCGTGTCGGGGCGCGGCAACGCGGTTCGGGCGACCAGGGTGCCGTCGACCGCGACGTTGCGAGGGACGTAGCAGAAGAGGCCGCCCGTCCAGGCGGCCTGGGCCAGTGCCCAGAAGTGCGCGTGCGACGCCGGGCCGTCGGCGCTGCCCAGAAAGCGGCGCACGAGGTCGGGATGCTCGCGGACGGCGGTCGCCAGGTCGGTCAGGATGACGCCCGGCTGCGCGACCGTGGCCTCAAGCTTCGGCGCGTCGAGCAGGAACTCGCCGTCCCGCGGCAGCGCATCGAGCGAGGTGCGGCGCCATTCCTCCTCCTGGCCGGTGGGCGGCGGAGTCGTTTCGGCGCGCTCCCACCAGCGTGTGCGGAGGTCGCGCAGCCAGTCGGGCTCATCGAGGTGGTCGCTGATGCGCCCGATCGCCGTGGCGTCAAGCGTCATGGCGGTGGCGGTCATCGTCACCCGACGGCGCCCTCCATCTGGAGCTGGATGAGGCGGTTCATCTCGACCGCGTACTCCATCGGCAGCTCCTTGACGATCGGCTCGATGAAGCCGTTCACGATCATGGCGGAGGCCTCCGCCTCCGACAGGCCGCGGCTCATCAGGTAGAAGAGCTGCTCGGACCCGACCTTGGAGACCGTGGCCTCGTGGCCGATGGTCACGTCCTCCTCGTCGATCTCCATGTACGGGTACGTGTCGGAGCGCGCCGTCTCGTCCAGGATGAGGGCGTCGCAGCGCACCGTGCTCTTGCTGCGCTGGCAGCCGGGATAGACCTTGATCAGGCCGCGGTACGACGTGCGTCCGGTGCCCTTGCTGATGGACTTGCTGGTAATGAGCGACGTTGTGTTCGGCGCGGCATGGATGATCTTGCCGCCGGCGTCCTGGTGCTGACCGTCGCCGGCGAAGGCGATGCTGAGCACCTCGCCGTGCGCCCGCTCGCCGAGCAGGTAGATGGACGGGTACTTCATGGTCACCTTGGAGCCGAGGTTGCCATCCACCCACTCCATCACCGCGTCCTCGTATGCCACGGCGCGCTTGGTGACGAGGTTGTAGACGTTCGAGCTCCAGTTCTGGATGGTCGTATAGCGCACGCGGGCGCGCTTCTTCACGATAATCTCGACCACCGCGGAGTGCAGTGAGGCGGTCGAGTATGTCGGTGCGGTGCAGCCCTCGACGTAATGAACCGATGAGCCCTCATCGGCGATGATCAGCGTTCGCTCGAACTGGCCCATGTTCTGGGTGTTGATGCGGAAGTACGCCTGGAGCGGCAGCTCCACGTGCACGTCGGGGGGCACGTAGATGAATGAGCCGCCCGACCAAACGGCGGTATTCAGCGCGGCGAGCTTGTTGTCATTGGCCGGGATGACCGTGCCGAAGTGCTCCCGGAAGAGGTCCGGATGCTCCTTGAGCGCCTGGTCGGTGCCCATGAAGATGACGCCCTGCTTCTCGAGATCCTCGCGGATGTTGTGGTAGATGACCTCGGAGTCGTACTGCCCGCCG
>JBDSGF010000033.1:0-7651 GCA_039919135.1 Candidatus Limnocylindria bacterium
CGAGCCGAACTTGCCCGGCGTGCCGATCGTCATCCCGGCCAGGCCCGCCGGATCGCTCGGCACGTCCGCGGCTTCGCCGATGAGCGCCACCGGGAAACCCTGGTACAGGGTCGATACGTAACGGATCTGGATGCCGGAGGTGCGCGCGATCATCACGTCGGTCGCATCGGCGACGCCGAACTCCGCCTGCCCGTCCGCGACGAGGCGCTGGACGTCCGGCGCCTGCTTGTGCTCGATCGTCACCTCCAGGCCCGCATCGGCGTAGAAGCCCTCCTGCTGGGCGACGTAGAAGGGCGCGAACTGGACATCCGGCCGGTACCCGAGCAGCAGGGTCACCGGACGCAGCTCGGCCGGCGCCTCGGAGACGGCTGCCGGTGCCTGGCATGCGGCCACGCTGAGGACGAGAATGAGGAGCGGGATACGAAACGGGGACATCGGTTTTCCTTTCAGGTCTACTGGCTGATGAGCCGACGCTCGACGAAGACGACCACGCCGTGGAAGACGAGGCCGATGATCGCCAGCGCGGCGAGGGCGACGAACATGAGCGGGGTGTCGAAGAGCCCCTGGTTGGCGATGTTGATGAGCACGCCCAGCCCGGTGCCGGCGCCCGCCCATTCGGAGACGACAGCACCGACCACGGCCAGCGTCACCCCCACGCGCAGGCCGCCGAAGATGACCGGCAGGGCGGAGGGAACTTCGAGCAGGCTGGTGCGCTGCGGGGTCGTGGCGCCCAGGCTGCGCAGCATCTCGTCGAGCAGTGGGTCGGTCGAGCGGATACCGACCATGGTGGCGATGGCGATGGGAAAGAAGACGATGAGCGCGCAGATGACCACCCGCGCCAGCAGGCCGCCGCCGAACCAGATGTCGAGCAGCGGCGCCAGTGCCAGGATCGGGACGGCCTGGGCCGCGACGATGTACGGCGACAGCACCCGCTCAATCAGGACGCTTTTGCCCAGCGCGATACCAGTGAGCACCGCGGTGGTGGCGCCCAGCGCGAAGCCGAGAACAATCTCGATCAGCGTCGACGCGCTGTGCTCCCACAGGACGCCGCTGGCGATGGCTCGCCCGCCACGCTCAAGCACCAGCTCGGGCGCGGGCAGGATGTACTCGGGGTAGCCGCCGATGACGGTCGCCACCTTCCAGAGGGCGAGGAACACGGCAAGGCTGGCCAGCGCGGCACCGACGCGCTTCATGCGGCTCCCTCCTGCTCAGCCCACGGACGCAGCTCGAGCGCATGACCCTCGCTGAGCGCCGCGCGGACCGCGGCGGCGAGCTCGGCCGCTCGCGGGCTGCCAGCGATCTCGGAGGGCCGGGGCCGGGGCAGGTCGACCTCGACGACGCGCGCCACGCGACCGGGTCGCGGCGTCATGACGATCACGCGATCGGCCAGGGCCACCGCCTCGTTGACGCTGTGCGTGACGAGGATGACCGTGCGCCGCTGCTCGAGCCAGAGCCGCTGGAGCTCGGCGTCAAAGGTCTCGCGCGTCAGCGCGTCGAGGGCGCTGAACGGCTCGTCCAACACGAGCACCGGCGGGTCGCCGATGAGCGCGCGGGCCAGCGCCGCCCGCTGCGCCATTCCGCCCGACAGCTCGCGCGGACGCAGGTCGGCCACCCCGGCCAGGCCCACGCGTTCGAGGGCCTCACGCGCACGATCCCGGCGCTCCCCGACCCCGGTGCCGGCCAGCTCCAGCGGCAGGGCGACGTTGTCGAGCGTCGAGCGCCACGGGACCAGGCGCGGCTGCTGGAAGGCGAGGCCGACCCGGCCATCGCCGGCGCGCGGCACCTCGCCGCCGACGAGAACGCTGCCCGCGTCGGGCTCCAGGAGTCCGGCCACCAGCCGCAGGAGCGTGCTCTTGCCGCAGCCGTTGGGCCCGATGATCACGGTGAACGACCCTGCCGCCACGTCGAACGTGCAGCCGGCCAGCGCGGCGAGCGAACCGCCGGGCGTCGCGAAGCGCACGCCGACCGCGTCGATGGCCACGTTGAGGCCGTTGCTGGTGGTGTCGTCCGGGCTCAAGCTCGCTCCGTGCTTCGCGGGCATCGCACACGGGGCGTAACCGACGCAGCACCGGGACGCATCGGCCATGGAAGGCACGAGGCGCCCGGCGCGAAGCGCGGTCGTCTTCTCCCTTCCGGACTGTGACCGTCGGCCCTGTCTGCCCCGGCGTGCGCCGGAGGTCAGGTCGGCCGCATTGGCTCATTGACCGATGCGGTTCGCGGGCTGGCTCAGCGTGCGAGCCGACCGCCGGTGGGGACTTTCACCCCGCCCCGAAGACGATGGATGGTTCGATTGCTCGGATCGTGGCACGAGTGGCGCGGGCGGTCAACTCAGCGGATTTGCGTCACCGTTGGTCCGGCTTCGACGCTGCTCCAGCGTCGATCAGCGGTGACGGCGGTTAGCTCAAGCCGCAATGCGGTCGCGAGACAGAAGCGATCCGCCAGCGAAAGGCCCGTACCCGAACGCCACATGCCTGCGGCCACTTCAGCATCCTCGCGCGCTGCATCCGCCACGGTGAGTCCAAAGGAACTCAGCAACGTGGCCGTAACCACGGCATCCGTCCCATGGTGACGCGCCTTCTGTATTACCTCCGACCAATTCACCGCGCTGATCACACCCTCCATGAGGTGCTGCTCGGCAACGTCGGAGCCCGGTTCGTCCAACAGCCAGGCTAGGACGACCGACGAGTCGACCACGGCTGTCATTCGGCGTCCTCGCGTGCAGCTTCGGCACGCCGTTCCGCAATGAGTTCATCTGCCATGCTCGTCTTGACGTGGGCGAACATCGCCCGCAGTCGACGCTTGATCTCCTCACGAGGCATGAAAACGACGGCGCCATCCTGGATCATGGCCACGAGTTCACGACCCTGGTGAAGTCCCAGCTCGCGCCGGATCGCCGCGGGGATCACAACCCGACCCTTCGGGCCCACTTCTACGACAGATGTGACACTCATACCTGCATCGTGTCACATGAGGCTCCAAGAGTCAATGGCGGGGACGCCGAGCATGTGGTCTCGTGTCCTGATGCACGCAGCATCGCACCACAATCATGTCACGGGCGCGCCCTGATCACTCCTGTGTCGGCCGTCGCTTGCCCCACAACCAGCGTGCGACCAGGAGGACCACCATACCGATGACCACCGCGTAGATGACGTATTCAAACGGCTTGATGGTGGCTTCGATCTGCGGATAGTTCTCGCCGACCACGAACCCGGCGTATATGAGCGCCGCGTTCCACGGCAGTGATCCGAGCGTGCTGAACAGGAGGAAGCGACCCATCGGCATGTGGCTGATCCCGGCCGGATAGCTGACGAAGGTCCGCACCAGGGGGACCATCCGACCGAAGAAGACGGCCCAGTTGCCCCATCGCTCGAACCATCGGTCGGCACGGTCAAGGTCGGATGCGCCGATGCCGACGTAGCGGCCGTATCGGTCCAGGATGGGTCGACCACCCCAGGCGCCGATGGCGTAGCCGACGACTGCGCCGACCACGCTGCCGACCGTTGCCAGCGCCACCGCCAGCGGAATGTTCCACGGCAGGTTGGTCAGCGGCTCCAGGACGGACGGATCGGCGGCCGACTGGCTCACCTTCCAGCCCGCCATGGGCAGGATCACCTCGGACGGGATGGGAGCCACGATCGTTTCCAGCGCCACGGCCACTCCCACGCCGACGTAGCCAACGGCGTCGTACAGCTGGAGGACGAAGGGAATGACCTCGCGGTCGATGAAGTCGAGCAGAGATCAGGCCTCGGGCTGCTTCGGAACGGCCGGCGCCCGCCGCGGAACGGCGACGCGACGCCGTGGGTTGGCGGCCCGCTCGGCGAGCTCTCGCGGGCGCGCGGCCTGCTCGGCGAGCTCTCGCGCGTGCGCCCGCTCGTCGACGCGCAGGACGTGGATCGCGACCAGGATGGCCAGCAGTGAGGCGCCGGCGATCAACCCACCCAGCACGTCCATCGGGTAGTGCGCGCCCAGGTAGATGCGGGTGGCGCTGATGGCACCGATGATGACGGCGGCAACCAGGTAGGCGACCTGGCCCTGGCGGTGGTCGTGCGCCAGGCGGGCGACGCAGAAGGCGGCGATGCCGTACAGGACCGTGGCGCGCAGGGCGTGGCCGGCCGGGAAGTCGGCGATGTCATCCAGCCCGATGTCGTTCACGTTGAGCATCGCGCTCACCAGGGCGACCACGTCGATGGCATCGGCCGAGGTGAAGTACTTGAGCGCCCATTCCATGGGGAAGCAGATGGTGCCGAGGGCCAGCAAGAGCGCCAGGTCGCGGCGCCCGCGCGTCAGGGCCAGCAGCCCCAGGGCCGCGAAGGCGAGGGCCACGAACCATCCGCTGCCGAAGGCGCTGATGCCGACGATGGCGATCTCGAGCGGTGGCAGATTCGTCTCCACCCAGAGGTGAACGACCTCCACGACGTTCGTCATCAGCCACTCTTCGGGCGCGGTGTAGATGGTCGTGCGCTTGAGCATGACCAGCCAGAAGAGCGAAGGGAGCGCGATCACGGCCAGGAGGAAGGCGGCCGCCGGGCTGGGGACCGCTCCGCCCAGGCGGTGGGCCGCGTCGTCATGGACGACGAGGCGGCTCATGAGGTCCGGCAGCCGTCGCACGGTGCGTAGTATAGGGACCGATGCCGCCGCTTCCGCTCACCGGTCGGGACCTGACCATCGACAACGTGATCGAGGTCGCGCGTGGCCGGAGGCAGGTCCAGCTCGAAGATGGCGCTGCCGATCGGATGCGCGCGTCGCGGGCAGTCATCGAGCGACTGGTGGACGAGGGCGCCACCGTCTACGGCGTGACGACCGGCTTTGGCGACCTCGCCGATGTCCGCATCGAGCCCTCCCAGACCGCCGAGCTCCAGCGCAACCTCGTGCGCTCCCATGCGGCGGGAGTCGGCGCGCCGCTGCCGGACGAGGTCGTGCGCGCGATGCTCGTCCTGCGAGCCAACGCCCTGGCCGTCGGCCTGTCCGGGGTGCGCGTCGAGATCGTCGAGCTGTTGCTGGACATGCTGAACGCCGCCCTCCACCCGGTCGTCCCGTCGCGCGGCAGCCTGGGCGCATCGGGCGATCTCGCTCCGCTGGCGCATATCGCGCTGGTCCTTATCGGCGAGGGACAAGCGACCGTCGACGGCGCCGGCCCGGGGCCGGGCGCGCAGGCGCTGGACCGGGCGGGGCTCAGGCCCGTGACGCTGGCGGCCAAGGAGGGTCTGGCGCTGCTGAACGGCACGCAGCTCATGGCCGGCATCGGGACGTTGGCCCATCACGACGCGCTGCGGCTGGCGTTGAGCGCGGACGTCATCGGTGCCATGAGCCTGGAGGCAATGCTGGGCACGGCGGCTGCCTTCGCGGCCGAGCTGGTGGCAGCGCGGCCACATCCGGGCCAGGTGGCATCCGCGAAGCATCTGCGCGAGCTGCTGGCCGGCAGCGAGATCGGCGCATCACACGCCGAGAGCGACCATCGGGTGCAGGACGCCTACAGCCTGCGCTGCATGCCCCAGGTGCACGGAGCCGCGCGCGACGTGCTGACCGAGCTGGAGCGCGTGCTGAGGGTCGAGATCAACGCCGTCACCGACAACCCGCTCGTCTTCGCGTCGGGGGAGGTCATTTCGGGTGGCAACTTCCACGGCGAGCCCCTGGCCCTGGCGCTCGACTACGCCACCATGGCGGTTACCGAGCTGGCCTCCATCAGCGAGCGGCGAACCGCGCGGCTGGTCGACGCGCACCTGTCGGGGCTTCCGGCCTTCCTGGCCGAGCGGCCGGGCGTCGAGAGCGGGCTGATGATCGCCCACTACACGGCGGCGGCCCTCGTGAACGAGCTCCAGACGCTGGCCCATCCGTCATCAGTCGATACCATCTCGACCAGCGCCAACCAGGAGGACCACGTGAGCATGGGCGCCACCAGCGCCCTGCACCTGCGCGAGGCGGTGGAGCGCGCGCAGAACGTGCTCGCCATCGAGGCGCTGTGCGCCGCCCAGGGGCTGGACTTCCGGGCTCCCCTGCGGCCGGGTGCCGGCGTGGGCGCTGCGCACGCCATGGTTCGCAGCCGCGTGCCGCACCTGGATGCGGACCGATCACCGGCGCCGGATATCGCCGCCGTCCGAGAACTGGTGCATTCCGGCGAGCTGCTGGCGAATGGTGTCACCGGACGCGCATATGGCTGACCTTGAGTTCGTCATGGTTGACGAGGGGAACTTTGCCGACATCCCGGATCCGGCCCAGCCGGGCGCGCGCTGCCAGACATGCGATTACTGGGAGCGTATCGACGGTGGCCGCGAGGCACCGGCCTCCGGTGCGCACCCCATGGCACGAGCCACGCTGAAGCGCAATCGGCTGCTTGCCGCACGAGCCGTCGGCGGCTCGTACGCCATGCTCGCCTACCAGACAGATGCGGTCGCGCGCACTCCCATCGGCTTTGCGCAGTTCGGCCCGTTGAGCGCCTATCCTCGCGCCCAGTCAATCCGCGACCGGTATCCGCAGCTGCCCGAGTCGCCCGCTCCGTGGGTCATCACCTGCCTCCAGGTCTCGGGCGATGCGGCCGCGCGTGACCGCTCCGGGGCCGAGCTGCTCGACGCCGTCTGCACCGAGCTCGACGGGCGCGGTATCACCGCCGTCGAGGCCTATCCCGAGGTCGTGGCCGACGCCTGGCTTCCGTCGCCGGGGCCCGCATCGGTCTATGAGCAGGCCGGCTTCGACCGAGCCGCCGGGGACGACCGCTTTCCGGTCTACCGACGGGAGCTCACCGGTGAGACCGATGCCGACGCCTGGTCCGGCCTCCTCCGCGCCGCAGAGCCCGAGGACAGCGACGAGTGGCCGTTGCCGCTGCCGCCCAGGGGCGATCCCGACGACCTCTTCCGTCTGCCAGCGCAGAAGCCCAAACGCCCGAACCCGTTCGGCGACGACTGACGAGCCCGACGGAGGGTGACAGGGGTGAGGCGTGGGTGCATCATCCCGCCATGGTGCGCTGGCTTCCTTCCGGGAAAGTGACATTCCTGTTCACCGATATCGAGGGCTCCACGAAGCTGCTCCACGAGCTGGGCGCGGAGGGCTATGCCGATGCGCTCGCCGAGCATCGGCGCGTGCTGCGCGACGCGTTCGAAGCGCACGGCGGCGTGGAGGTGGATACCCAGGGCGACGCCTTCTTCGTCGCCTTCCCGACCGCGCCGCGTGCACTGGCCGCCGTGCGACAGGCGCTGGCCGCCCTTGCCTCCGGACCGATCCGAGTCCGCATGGGCCTCCACACCGGCACGCCGCACGTCACGTCCGACGGCTACGTCGGGGCCGATGTCCACCGGGCCGCGCGCATTGCGGCGGCGGGCCATGGCGGTCAGGTGCTCCTGTCGAAGGAAACGCGCGAGCTGCTCGAGGATGCGCTTGTCGATCTCGGTGAGCATCGGCTCAAGGACTTCGCGGCCGCGGTCCCGATCTTCCAGCTCGGCGCGGAGGCCTTTCCGCCCCTGAAGACCATCTCCAACACAAATCTGCCTCGCCCCGCCAGCTCGTTCGTGGGGCGTGAGACGGAGATCGGAGAGATCACTGCCCTGCTCCGGAACGGTGCACGCATGCTGACCCTCACGGGGCCCGGCGGTGCCGGCAAGACGCGCCTTGCCATCGAAGCTGCGACGGCGCTCGTTCCATCGTTCAAGGCAGGCGTCTT
>JBDSGF010000034.1:0-12492 GCA_039919135.1 Candidatus Limnocylindria bacterium
CTGGATGACGTTCACGATTACCGCCGCTGAGGGGCGGCAGGCGCATCAGGCGCGGGCCCGAGGCGGTGCCTATTGGTAGCAAGTGCCATGACGGAGCAGCAGAAGGTGGCCATGCTCATGGTCACCAGCGACCCGATCACGACGACCAGAAGCGCCACGCCGAAGACGACCCACGCCACGCGGCCTTTCGTCGACCGCTCCTTCTCAGAGGAGGGCGGTGTCGAAGTTCGGGTGGGGCGCCGGAACCAGCGGCCGGACGCGATGGTAGCCCTCGTGGATCGGCGCCTCCGCCTCGATGGCGGCGCGCAGCGCGGCGATCCCCTCAGCCGTATCGGTCTGGCTGGCGTGGCATTCGAAGGCCGCGAACTTGCGATCGGCGAGCGTGGTGATCTCGATGCGGTGGGTGGCAGCCTGCTCCTCGGCCGACAGGTCGTACAGGCCGCCGCTCGGATCGAAGATGGGGCTGATCACGTAGACCGCGTTCGGCGCGATGCCGGACTCTGCCAGGCGCTCGACCGCCCAGCGCGTCGCGCTGCCCACCACGATGTGATCGGGATGCCCAGTCACGCCGTGCGGCCCGAAGGTGATCACCGCCGACGGGCGTCGGTCCGCAAGCCAGGCCGCGATCTCGGTGACCAGGGTCTCGAACGGCTGGTCGGCCACGCCGCCGTCGGGATAGCCGTCCAGCAACGAGACCTCGTCGAGACCGATGGCGCGCGCGGCGCAGATGAGCTCGGCCTCGCGCGTATCGCCGAATGAAGGATCCGGCATGCCGTCGGGCGTGCCCGCCTCGCCGCGGGTGACGACGAGGAGGCGGGTGGTGGCGCCGGCCTCGTGCGCAAGCGCCAGGGCGCCCGCGCAGCCGAAGCTCTCGTCGTCGGGATGGGCGAGGACGGCCGCCAGGCCGCCCGGCGCGATCGGGTAGCTCATCGGTCCTCCTCCATTTCGTGGTTGGGTCTCAGTCGTCGGAGAGCAGGGTCCAGCCCCGGCGCTCGACGGAGGTCCTCATCGTACGCAGGACGGCCAGCTTTGCGCTCGCCACCTCGGTAATGAAGCGGCGCGTCTCCGCGGGGTCCAGCAGCGAGCCAGGTGGCGCGCTGCCGCGACCCACGTTGAGCCAGGCGAGATGGTAGCGGTCCATGCGACCCCACACCTTCTCCAGCAGTCGGTCGGACACAAGCAGCCACTCGCGAAACCGATCCCATACCGGCTGCGCAAGCAGGCCGTCGCCGGTTGCGATGAGCTCGTCGGTGGCCGCCAGGAAGGCGGTGCGCGACATGACGGCGCGCCGTCGATTAGTCACCGCGCCCGAGTATAGGACGCCGAGGGTTCTGCTTTCCGTTCGTACCATTGTTGCGCGCGGCGTGGTCAGACCAGACTCGCGCGCATGGACCGATCCGGTGCGACCCGCGCCCTGCGGACCATCGTCACGCTGCTCGCTGCGGCGCTGCCGTTGGTGCTCGTCATCGCGCCCGACGCGACCGCGCGAACCTGGCTGCCCACCGCGCTTGCCGGGGCATTGACCGTGACGGCGGCACTGGCATCCCTGGGGGCGCTCGTGACCGGGCTGCGTCGCGCAGCGCTCTCGCCCCTGCTGAGCGCGGGCGCCTCGGCGGCCCTTGCCGGCGGCGGCGTTGCCGTCGTGGCGGGCTCGCCATCGCTGGCGGTCCCGCTGCTCGCGGCCGCCGCCTTCCTGATCGGGTCTGTGCTGGCGGGGCGCGTGCCACCACTGGCAGGACGCTTCACGGCGATCACGGTCGCCGTGATTGCGCTCCTCGGCGCGGAGGCGGCCGCCCTGGTGGAGATCCTGCCGGCGACCGCCGGCCTGTTGTCGCGGCAACCGATCCTGATCGGCTCGGTCGTGCTGGCGACGGTGGGCGCAGTCATCGCACGCGGATCCGCCGCGGGTGTATTGATCGTGGTCGGCGCCGCCGGCCTGCTGGTGGATCGAGGCGGTTCGCCGGCGTCCGTGATCGGTGTTGCCGCGTTGGTCGGCAGCCAGTTGCTCGTTCTGCGGGAGGCGCTGCAACCGACCCAGGAGCCGCCGGCCAACCACGAGGCGCGGCTGCCGGACCTGGCGGCGAAGCTCTCCGAGGCCGTGTTGCGCTTCGACGGACGCCTTGCGCTCCGCGACTGGAACGCCGCCGCGGCGGCGCTGCTGGGGCTCGACGGATCTTCGACCGGCACGCGCTTGGAGGACCTGCTGGGCGTCTCGATGGCCGAGCTTCCGTTGCACGACGGCGCGGTCGTGTCGAGCCGGGCCATCGGCGGCCTCGAGATTGGATTGCATCGCGCCGGGGCCGGGGTGACCGCCGTCATCCGGGACCCCGGGGCCACGCCAGAGGCGGAGCGCCTGGGCAACGAGCTGCGCACGACGATCGAGGAGCTGCTGGGGGCGCGGCGCACCATCGATCTCCAGCGCGGCGAGCTGGAACGGTCGGCGACGGTCGATCCGCTCACCGGGGTTGCCAGCCGCGGCGCCATCCTGGAGCGGCTGCGACTGGAGGTCGCGCAGGCGCGCCGCTACCGGCACCCGCTGGCGGTCGTGCTGCTCGACATCGACCGCTTCGGCGACGTCAACCGCGAGCATGGCATCACCGGCGGCGACACCGTCCTGCGCGAGGTGGCGCTCCGGATCCGTCTCCGCGTCCGCGAGGCCGATGCGCTCGGTCGTGCCGGGAGCGACGGATTCATCGCCGCGCTTCCGCACACCGACGACGCGGGTGCCGCAATCTTTGCCGACGCCCTGCGCCATCGGCTGGCGCTGCGACCGATCGCCATCGGCGACGAGCTCGCTTCGGTCACGGTCAGCATCGGTGTCGCGACCATGCGCCCCGGCGAGGATCTCGACCTCGACGGCCTGCTGGCGCGCGTGGCCGAAGCCCTCGACAGTGCCCGCAGCACAGGCGGCGATCGGATTGCCCTGGATCGGCTCCATGGGCTGGCACGACTGGAAGGCAAGACCGACGCGATGCCAAATCGCCCTCCCGCCCCGGACGAGGCGGCGCGGGACCGGTAAAGGCGGGCGTTGCCTTGGGCGGAGGTTCGAATGTATGACGGGCCGCATTCTCTCGCCGTCGCTTCAGCCGGATTCCAACGGCGCCTTGAGCACGATCGGACTGACTGATCCCGGGATGCGGCTGCGAGAGTTATCCACCCATGTATTACAATCTGTGGGTACGATCTGTGGATAAACCCCTATCCCGGCCGGCCGACTGCTGGCACCGTTGAGGCTACTCATGCCGTCGACTTCTTCCGCCCTCTCCGCGAAGCTCATCTTCCCGACGAAGGAGATCGTCGAGGAGTACTACCTGCCCATCATCTACACGGCCTGCCGCACCTGCTATTCCGAGCAGGTCCCCGACAAGATCTGGGACAAGGCGGTCAGCCGTGAGACGGCGGACTCCAAGCAGCAGAGCCTGGTGCGCAAAGTGATGGAGTCGGGCCATGGCTCGACCATCGAGCACGTGAACTTCACCTTCGCCATCAGCGGCGTGACGCGCACGCTCTCCCACCAGCTCGTCCGTCACCGCGCCGGCACTGCCTTCGACCAGCAGTCGCAGCGCTATGTCAGCTTCAAGAAGCGCGACAACTACACCGTCCCCGACTCGATCGCGAATGGCGACCTGCCCGACGACCTGGCCGGCCGCTTCAGTCAGGCGGTTGACGACAACCTCGACCTGTACGGCCAGCTGCTCCAGGCCGAGGTGCCGGCCGAGGACGCGCGCTTCATCTTCCCCAACGCCATGCAGACGAACTTGATCATGACGGTCAACCTGCGCCAGCTCATCCATATGAGCGGGCTGCGCCTGTGCACCATGGCCCAGTGGGAGATCCGCCAGCTCTTCAAGCAGATCCGCCACGAGGTCTTCCGGGTCAGCCCCTTCTTCGGCAGCTTCCTCGTGCCGAAGTGCGTTCCGCTGGGCTACTGCGACGAGATGGGTAACCGCGACGAGCACTGCCGTATCAAGCCGCACCGGGACACGGTCATGGCGGTCTGGGAGGCCTACCGCGGAGGGTCGCTCAGCGAGACCGATGGACCGGTCATCCCGGAGACGAGCCCGTTCCGGCCCAGGCCTCGGCGCGTGCCGCTGCCGGTGGCGGACGGCGAGGTCCGGCCAACGCACCGTGAGCCGGTCGGGGCGCAGCTCGGACAGGCCGGGGACGCCGACAGGGTCTGACCCCGCCTACCCTTCCGAGCGTGTCGACGCAGCCTAGTTGTCGGGCGAGACTCCGTCGCCCAGGGTGAATCGGCGCAGCGCCTCGTTGCACGCGTCCGCCAGGCGTCGCGCCTCGTTGACCAGGAACGTGCTCATCTTGGTGGAGTCGATGATGAGCAGCGTGTGCCCGCGCTCGTTGCGGTCGAGCACGATCCGATCATCACCATGGAAGCTGATGCCCCAGTTCGCCTGGAGCTGAACCACCTCGGCCAGGACCACCTTCTCGCCGAAATACCAGTCGAGGAACTCGGCGTTGAGGGCGGTGACTGCGTCGCGCAGTTGAAGCGTCTCATTGCGTCGTAGGCGCGACACGAAGTGGACGATGCGCAGCGCGGCAAACGGGTCGCCGCTGCGAGCCAGCTGCGGCGGGGCGAGATGTGGGTCGGGCATCCCGTCCGGCGCGGGGCCGACCAGGGAGGCGGTCGCATGTTCGGTCAAGGCCTCGCGAGTATCCCCCGAGGCCGCCCGCGCGGCAAACGTATCCATCCGACCGATGCGAAGGGGCGCACCGGGGACACCAGACCCGGTGCCGGCACACACCTGCCCCTGGTAGGACTTTCGGCCCGTTGGTCGAGAGGGATTCTGCGCGTACGGTTGCCGCACCGCCGCGCATGTGCCCCACGCGGTCTCATCCGAGCAGGAGAAAACGTGACGTTCTGGAACTGGCGCCGCGGTCCCGGGCCCTCGGCCACGCAGGGAAGCGCCGCGATGGCCCTTGCACCTGAGCTTGCCCCGATCGAGATCTACACCGCTGACACGCGCGTCGTCGGCTGGATCGCGTCGAACGGCCAGCGGGTCACGGATTTGCTCTCCACGGTCGACGAGCTGCGTCTGTGGCGTCCCAGCCCCGGCCCCCTGGACGAGATCGGCACTCCGGCCACGCCTACGCAGATTGGTGGGGAAACCGGCGAGTGGCAGAGTCTGCCGACGGCCCAGGTGATCCTGGCCATGCCGCCCGAGTGGCGCGCCAGCCGCCAGCTGCGCCTGCATCGGCGCCTGCGCCGCGCCGCCCTTCTCGCCGGCCCCTTCAGCGTCACCGGCAACATTCATCTCCAGCCCGGGGGCGAGGTCGGCCCGCACCTCCTTCGCCGCGACAGCTTCCTCCCGCTGACCGATGCATACATCCTCCACAACGGCGAGCCGCCCTTCGAGCACGTCGTCAGCGTCGTGATCGTCAACGCCATCCACGTCGCCCACATCGTCCCGCTCGTCACGCTCGCCTGACGCCGGTCTGTCGCCGTCCCCGGGAGAGGTCGAAGGCCCCGCGATGGCCGCTTGGGGGCCTCCATATCGGTGTGAGCGTTACCGAGCAGCTCGGCACGCCACGGCCACGGCTCGCACCCCGCAGACGACCGCCGCATCGGTGTGAGTGGTACGGAGAACGACGGCAGCGTCACGGCCACGGCTCGGACCCCGTTGGCGGCGACCGTATCGGTGTGAGTGGTACCCAGCCGCACGACGGGCTCCGAATCCGATAACGGCGCGGTAACTGCCCAATAAGCGTGCTTCGTAACACTAGTGCCGATATGCCACCGCACCGCTACACCCAGCATCGACGCTCACATCGCCAGGTGGAGGCTGACAGGCGCGCCGCGCAGCTCGCGACCTTCCTCGGCCGATCATTGAAGAACAGCCGCACTGCCCGCCGAACGAAGCAGGCCGAGGCATCAGCGGTCGCCGGGATATCACAATCCTGCTGGAGTGAGCTTGAGCGCGGATTCGGAGCGAGCGTCTCCCTCCGCGTCTGGGTCCGAGCCGCTGACGCTGTCGGGGCTGACTTCCGTGGATACCTCGAGCGAGCTTCCGCGGCCGAGCAGCCACGCGACGCTGTGCATCTCCGGCACCAGGAGCTTGTGGCGCGCACGGCAGCGTCGGGTGGATGGACGGTGAGCCCGGAGCACGATCTCGGCGGCCCCGGCGTCGCCGACCTCCTCCTTGCGCGTGGGAACGCCCTCGCGCTTGTGGAGATCTGGGATTGGTTCGCCGATGTCGGCGACGCGTTTCGATCCTGGGATCGAAAGCTTGAACGTCTGACGGCGCGCCACGACCGACGCGTCTCCGGTTGCTGGGCGGTTCGCGCCACGCGTCGCAACCGAGAGTTGGTTGCCGCCCACGCGACGCTGTTCGCCGCCCGATTTCCCGTGAGCGGGACGGCGTGGCTCGCGGCACTGGCCGATGGGCAGCGCCCCATGCCCGAGCGGCCGGCCTTCCTGTGGGTCACCGTCCGTGGCGACCGGCTGTTTGCCGCCAGGCTCGGGGCGACCCGGCCATAATCGGTCCGTGGCCGTCCTTCGCAGCACACTGGATCCGACCTCCGAAGCCGCACACGCCAACGCCGACGCCATGCGCGCGCTGGTTGACGACCTTCGCGCCCGGACCGCAATGCTGACGGAGCGCGGCGCTGGCGGCGATGATCGGTCCATTGAGCGCCACCGCGGGCGAGGCAAGCTGCCGGTGCGCGAGCGGATCGATCGGCTCATCGATCCGGGCAGCGCCTTCTTGGAGCTGAGCCCGCACGCAGCGACCGGCCTCTACAACGACGAGGCCCCCGGGGCGGGCATCGTGACGGGCATCGGTCGCGTGGAGGGGGTCGAATGCGCCATCGTCGCCAACGACGCGACGGTCAAGGGCGGCACCTACTACCCGGTCACCGTGAAGAAGCACCTGCGCGCACAGGAGATCGCACTCGAGAACCGCCTGCCGTGCCTCTACCTGGTGGACAGCGGCGGAGCCTTCCTCCCGCTCCAGGACGAGGTCTTTCCCGACCGCGAGCACTTCGGCCGCATCTTCTACAACCAGGCCCAGCTCAGCGCGCAGCGGATCCCGCAGGTCGCGCTGGTCATGGGGAGCTGCACCGCCGGGGGTGCCTACGTGCCGGCCATGAGCGACGAGACCGTGATCGTCAAGGGCACCGGCACCATCTTCCTGGGCGGCCCGCCGCTGGTGAAGGCTGCCACCGGCGAGGAGGTGACAGCCGAGGACCTCGGCGGCGCGGAAGTCCACACAACGCGGTCCGGCGTGGCCGACCACTACGCGCTGGACGACGAGCACGCGCTCGCCATCGGCCGCCAGATCGTCCGCAACCTGGCATGGCGCAAGCCGGACCCGCCATGGGAGATCGGCGAGCCGCGCGAGCCATCGGTCAATGCTGACGGTCTCTACGGCGTCATCCCGGCCGATGCGCGTCAGTCATACGACGTGCGCGAGGTGATCGCCCGACAAGTGGACGGCAG
Source organism: Candidatus Limnocylindria bacterium (assembly GCA_039919135.1). Classification (GTDB taxonomy): domain Bacteria; phylum Chloroflexota; class Limnocylindria; order QHBO01; family QHBO01; genus JACDBZ01. The sequence continues at coordinate 7,454 of JBDSGF010000034.1, forward strand.
CGACTTCCACGAGTTCAAGGAGCGCTACGGCACCACGCTCGTGACCGGCTTCGCGCGCATCCACGGCTACCCGGTCGGGATCATCGCCAACAACGGCATCCTGTTCAGTGAATCGGCGCTCAAGGGCGCGCATTTCGTGGAGCTGGCCAGCCAGCGGCGCATCCCGCTGGTCTTCCTCCAGAACATCACCGGCTTCATGGTGGGACGCGAGTACGAGGCGGGCGGCATCGCTCGCGACGGCGCGAAACTGGTCACGGCGGTCAGCACGACGAAGGTGCCGAAGTTCACGGTCATCATCGGCGGCTCATTCGGCGCCGGAAACTACGGCATGGCCGGGCGGGCGTATGGGCCGCGGCAGCTCTGGATGTGGCCGAACGCGCGGATCAGCGTCATGGGCGGCGCCCAGGCAGCGAGGGTCCTGTCGACCGTCCGCGGAGGCTTCGAGACCGATGCGGATCGCGACGCCTTCGAGGCCCCGATCCTCGACAAGTACGAGCGCGAGGGCTCGCCCTACCATTCCACCGCCCGGCTCTGGGACGACGGTGTGATCGACCCGATCGACACCCGGCGCGTGCTGGCGCTGGGGATCAGCGCGGCCCTCAACGCGCCGATCCCGGAGCCTGGATTCAGCCTGTACCGCATGTGAGGTTGCCATGCACATCTGGAGTGAGCGCCCAGGATCGCGGGCGCGCGAGATTGCCGCCGACGTCATCACCCTCCTCTGGCTGACGATCTGGATCACGATGGGGGTGCGACTGTATGGCTTCCTGGCAAACCTCGCCGCTGCCGGTCGCTTCGTGCGCGAGGGCGGCGTCGGCATCACGGACGCCGGCGAGCGGATCGGATCGGCGCTGGAGGGGGTCCCGCTCATCGGCGAGGGCGTGGCGACCGGCGTGCGTGGTGCGCTTGCCGGCGCGGGCGCCCCATTCATCGCCTTCGGGACCGATCTCGAGCGGCTGCTCCTGGTCATCTCCGCGCTCCTGGGGCTGCTGCTCATCGCCGCGGCCGTCGTCCCATGGCTGAATCGGTACCTGCCATGGCGCATCGCGAAGTGGCGCCGGCTCAACGCCGCCGTCCGCGCGATCCGCGGCTCGCGCAGGTCGCGCCGGGAGCCGATTGCCGACTCCGCGCTCGAGGAGCTGCTCGCGTCGCGCGCGATCCATCGGCTCGAATACGACGAGCTCCTCGAGTTCACCCCTGATCCGTTCGGCGACTGGCTGGCCGGCCGCCACGAGCGCCTGGCGCTGGCGGAGCTGGACCGGGTGGGGCTGCGCGCGATCAGCGCGGCGCGCTAGTCGACCCGTCCGGTCGGCAGCGGAAGCTCGGCGCGCTCGACGTCGAATCGGAGCCCCAGCAGCTCGGCCGTTCGTGGCGCGTCGATCTCCGCGGCCAGCGTGATCACCGCGGGTACCGCCATCTCGCGCCGAGGCACGAGGCGAATGACGTGCGGCCTCACATTGGCGACGGCAAGGTCGGCGACCGCCCAGAAGTCCAGGCCAAGGTGCTCATGGATGGTGGCTGCCGTGGACGGCGGGTCGCTGCTGGCGATATCCAGCCGAACGAGGCTCACCGGCGAGCCGATCGGATGACGGAAGCCAGCCCGTTCGGCGAGCGCCGCGTGGCTCCACTCCGCACCGGCGAGCGCATGCTGGATGAGAAATGGCGTCGCGTCCGCCGCGAGATCGGTCCTTGGGAAGCTTGACCACCATTCGACGAGTTCGCCGTCGTCGCGCTGGCGGCTGCCGTGGCTGGCCGCGCCGAAGGACCCGATCGCGGCCAACGTGGAGGCGGTCATCTCGATAGCGTCGTCGCGCAGAGCGTAGGTCGCCAGCCCGCCGCCATGCGCCTCGAGCACACGGACCGCCGCGGCGCCAACCGGCTGGCGCAGGGCCGCTTCAGGGTCATCGACGCCTATGAGCTCGAGATAGCTGCCATCGGCAAGCCAAGCAATCCGGTTGAACGTGCCCCTGCCTTCATGGCGCCCGCCGCCGGTCGCCGTCAATCCCAGCGCCGCCTCCAGCTCGGACGCCGCCGCGTCCGGGTCGGCACACGCGATGACCACATGATCGATGCCCCGGATCATGGGACGATGCTACCAGCATGAATCCGCAGACTGATCGGCCCGCTCCCGGCTCCCACGACCGCGGCACTCCGTCCGGTTCGTTGGAAGAGAGCGCCGCCAACCTGTTCGACGCGATGCTGGCGGCGCGCGGGGCCGAGGAGCGCGGCGAGCGCGGTCCGCTCGACGCCTTCTATCGGACGCTCATGAGCGGGACTCTGCTGCTGCCGGTCCCGCCCGAGCACGGGGACGAGGCAAAGGAGGCGCTGGCGTCGGCCGTCAACGACGACGCGCAGGTCGAGATCAGCGTGATGCTCGCCCGAGAGGCCGAGGGCGCGCCGGTGAGCGTCATCTTCGGCTCGTTCGGCGCGCTGGCCGCCTGGGCGCCGGCCAACACCGGGAACCTCCCGCTGCCGGCGCGGATCGCGATCGCCAACCTGGCGGCTGCCGGCCTACCGGCGATCATGGACCCGGCCGGCCCGGTTCCCTACCGCTTTGACGCCGATGAGCTCGCTGCCCTCGCCGACGGACGCCTTCCCGGCACCGATACTGCGCTGTTCGAACCCACCACTCGCTCGTCCATCCGCGTCCGCCTTCCGGGCACCGACACGCGCGAGCTCGAAGGCAGACTGACCGATGCGCTTCGCCCGACGACGGTCGAGGCGGCCTATCTCGTGGAGACCACGGACGACGAAAACCAGCCGCGCCTCATGGTCGGCCTTGTCGGCGAGCCAGGGGCGTCGGCCACGGTGGATGTCCCCGATGGCACCGATGTCGTCTGGCTGGAGGAGCCGCTGCTGACCCAGGTCCGTGCGGTGGCCCAGCCGTTCCACCGTCGCGGTCGGGGCCGATGACCCCGCTGCGCGTCACGCGCGACGGACCGTTCGCGCGCGTTACCCTGGACCGGCCCAAGGTGCGCAACGCGTTCAACGCCGAGCTGATCGGCGCCCTGCGCGCGACCTTCGAGGGCTTCGCATCCGAGCCGCCCCACGCGCTGCGCGGCGTGGTGATGGCTGGCGAGGGCACCGTCTTCTGCGCCGGCGCTGACGTGGAGTGGATGCGCTCGTCGGTCGCCCTTTCGGTCGAGGACAACGAGCGCGACGCCGCCGCCATGCAGGCCATGTTCAGCGCCATCGATGGCTGCCGGGTGCCTGTCATCGCGCGGGTCACCGGCGCGGCGCTCGGTGGTGGAATGGGCCTGTGCGCCGTTGCCGACATTGTCATCGCGACGGCCGACACGATGTTCGGCTTCACCGAGACGAAGCTCGGCATCATCCCCGCGGTCATCAGCACCTTTGTCCTGCCCAAGATCGGCGAGTCGCATGCCCGTGCCCTCTTCGCCAGTGGTCAGCGCTTCGACGCCGAGCGAGCCATGCGGATCGGTCTCGTCCACGAGGTGCTCGCCGACATCGGCGCCCTCGACGCCCGCGTGGAAGAGCTGCTCACCGAACTGCGGTCGGCCGGTCCAACGGCGACCCGTGCGGCAAAGGCGCTGGTGCGCGAGCTGCGCACGCTCGACGCCAACGAGGCGAAGCGCCACACCGCGCGCCACACCGCCCAGCAACGAACCTCGGCCGAGGGGCAAGAGGGCCTCAGCGCATTCATCGAGAAGCGACCGCCGGATTGGGCGCGAGAGTAGCCGCCTCTCGGCCCCATCGTGGCCCTTGCTGCGACAATGACGACATGACAGATGACCTCACGCCGCGCGAAGTGGCGAACGAACTGGGCGTAACGGTCCGGACCGTCCAGCGCTGGATCGCCGACGCCCGCCTTCCGGCATCGCGCGTCGGATCGCGCGTTCGGGTGTCGCGTTCGTCGCTTTCGGCGGTGACGACGGACCACACACCGGCCACGCGTCCCATCGGATCGCTCCTGATCGCCAACCGCGGCGAGATTGCTGCCCGCATCGCGCGGAGCGGGCGAGGCATGGGCATCCGCGTCATTGGCGTGCACGCGGCCGACGAACACCGTCCCGAGGGCGCCGACGCGAGCCACGAGATCGGCTCCTACCTGGATGCCGAGGCGCTCATCCAGATCGCGCGCCGCTCAAGCGCGGATGCCATCCACCCCGGTTACGGATTCCTGGCCGAGAACCCGGCCTTCGCCCGGGCCGTGGTCGATGCCGGCGTCACCTGGGTCGGGCCGCCGCCCGACGCAATAGCGGCCATGGGCGACAAGGCAGCGGCCCGCCGGCATGCCGCCGCACTCGGCGTCCCCACCATCCCCGGGTACGACGGCGACGCGCAGGACGATGCGACGCTGACCGAAGCGGCCGATCGCGTCGGCTACCCGCTCCTCGTCAAGCCGAGCGCCGGCGGTGGCGGCAAGGGCATGCACGTCGTGCGTCACCGCGGCGAGCTGCCTGACGCGCTGGTTGCCTCTCGCCGCGAGGCGCATCGGTCCTTCGGTGACGATCGGCTCATCCTCGAGCGCTATCTTGAAGGTTCGCGCCATGTCGAGATCCAGGTCCTGTTCGACGGACATGGCAACGGGGTCCACCTGGGGGAGCGTGATTGCAGTGCGCAGCGGCGGAACCAGAAGATCGTCGAAGAGGCACCGGCGCCATCGGTCACGCCGGAGCTTCGCGCGCGCATGGGCACCGCTGCGTTGCAGGTGGCAGGCGCCGTCGGCTACGCCAGTGCCGGCACGGTCGAGATGCTCCTGACCGATGCGGGCGAGTTCTTCTTCCTCGAAATGAACACCCGGCTCCAGGTCGAGCACCCCGTCACTGAAGAGGTCACCGGGCGCGACCTGGTGGCCGATCAACTGCGGATCGCCGGCGGGGCAACGCTGTCGGAGCTCGGCCTGCGTGAGACGCCGCGCATCCACGGCCACGCGATCGAGGCGCGCCTCTATGCCGAAGACCCGGAGGCCGGATTCCTGCCCGCCACTGGCCGGCTCGCATTGCTCGGCTGGCCCGAGGGCATTCGGATCGACGCCGGGGTTCAGCAGGGCGACGAGGTGAGGGACCGATACGACC
>JBDSGF010000035.1:0-14634 GCA_039919135.1 Candidatus Limnocylindria bacterium
GGCGACCTCCATCCACGAGCGCGCGGCCGTCACCGATCAACCGCTGGGCGTGCGCGCGGCTGATGCCGGTAACGGCCACCACCGCCAGGTCCACCCTGCCGGACGGGGCCGAGCCTTCCACCGTGCGGACTGTCTCCGCCGTCACGCGGCCGTCTCGCGCCTGGGGTCGGTGAAGGTCAGGTAGAGCACCAGCAGGCCAATCCCGACCACGACCGCCGAATCGGCCACGTTGAAGGTCGGAAAGCGGGCCTCGCCGATCCCGACACTGACAAAGTCGACGACGTAGCCGAGGCGCAGCCGATCGGTCAGGTTGCCAAGCGTCCCCGCCAGGATGATGCCGAGGATGACGTGGATCCATGGTCCACGATCGCGGAAGGCGCGAAAGAAGTAGGCGATCATCACCAGCGCCAGCACGGTGACCGGCAGGAAGAGCCAGATCGCCCCGGGAAAGAGGCTGAAGGCGGCACCGGTGTTCTGGACGTACCAGATCCGCACAAGGTCGCCGATCACCGCGTGGCTCTCGCCCAGCCGCAGGGCCGCGACCACGAACAGCTTCGAGGCCTGGTCGGCGGCGTACAGGAGGGCGGCCGTGCCCGCCACGACGAGCGCGGGCCTCAATGACGCGTCGCGTGCGGTACTGGCCTCCACCGCCTCACTCTAGCCGACCGAGGCGGATCAGGCGCGAGCGACCGAGAGCTCGATCTCCACCCCGTCGAGCGCTGCCGTCTCGCGCTGATCGGCGTCGGGAAGGGACGCCTCCGCATCAAGCAGCAGCGACGTCGCGAGCAGCTCCGCGGCCAGCCAGTCGCGGTGCGGAGCCAGTCGCTCGATGGTCTGGGCGTCCGCCGCCACCGCCACCCGCACGCGATCGCTGATCTCGTAGCCGGCGCTGCGACGCAGGGCCTGGAGCCGGTGCGCCACCTCGCGCGCCAGCCCTTCTGCGGCGAGCCCATCATCGACCGTGGTGTCGAGCGCGACGAGCACGTCGCCGTCCTCTGCCACCTCGTGGCCCGGGCGGGCGCGGGCGGTGAGCTCGAATTCGTCTGGCTGGAGCGTGACTCCGCCGACCGACACCGTCCCGTCCTCGCGCAGCTCCCAGGCGCCCGAGCGCGCTCCGGCCATCACGGCCCCGACGGCCTTGCCGTGACGCGGCCCGACCACCGGCAGGAGCGGATAGAGGCTGCGTTCCACCATCTCCGACTCGTCGCCGATGAGCTCCATCGAGCGGACGTTGAGCTCATCGATCACCTCGCGTCTGAGCTCCTCGGCGACCGCCGCATCGGGGCTGAGCGCACCGCGCGCGGAGGCCGGCAGCTTCACGCGGACCGCGCGCAACGGCTGGCGCGTGCGGAGCCCGGAGGCGGAGCGGGCGGCGCGTCCGAGCGCGACCGTGCGGCGTGCCAAGCCCACGGCGGCCTCGACCGCGGTATCGCTCAGGCCGGTCGGCGCGGGCGCATCGGTCAGGTGCACGCTGTCCGGCTGTGTCGCGTCGACGGTCGCGACGAGGTTCTCCCACATCGCGTCGGCGATGTGCGGCGTGATCGGCGCCATCAGGCGGCAGACGGTGGTAAGCACCTCGTGCAGCGTGGCGTAGGCGGCGCGCTTGTCGGCGTCCAGCTCGCCCTTCCAGAAGCGGCGACGGTTGCGTCGCACGTACCAGTTCGAGAGGTCATCGACGAATGATTCGATCGTGCGCGTGGCGCGCATGGCGTCATAGCCGTCGAGTGCGAGCCGCACCTCGCCCACCACCGCATCCAGGCGCGACAGGATCCATCGGTCAAGCAGCGTCCGCGCGCCGGCGGCGCCATCGGTCTGATCCGGCGTCCAGCCATCCAGTCGGGCGTAGGTGACAAAGAAGCCGTAGGTGTTCCAGAGCGGCAGGAGAAAGCGACGGACGACCTCGTGCGCCGGCCCGTAGCCGAAGCGCAGGTTCGTAGCCGGATTGGCGGCGGCATACATCCAGCGCATGACATCGGCCCCGATCTGCTCCGCGGCCTCGTCGAACGGAATCGAGTTTCCCTTCGACTTGTGCATCTCCTCGCCGTTCTCGTCGAGGAGCAGCGCGTAGCTGAAGAGGGTCCGCATCGGCGCCTCGCCGGTCATCACCGTCGACTCGGTCAGAAGGGCGTAGAACCAATTACGGAACTGCCCCGGAAAGGACTCGCTGATCCAGTCAGCCGGGTACCACTGCTTCCAGTACTCGCGGTCGGTGTTCCACTTGAGCGTCGAGAGCGCCACGATGCCGGCATCCAGCCACGGGTTGCCGACGTCGGTCGTGCGTCGCGCACGCCCACCGCAACTGGCGCATGAGATCTCGACCGCGTCGACCCAGGGCCGATGCGGCGAATGGCCCTCGAAGGCCTCCCAGCCTGCGACCGCCCGCTCGCGAAGCTCCTCCTTCGAGCCGATCACCTCCCAGTCATCGCACCCGGTGCATTCCCAGATTGGCAGCGCCAGCCCGTAGTAACGCTTCTTGCTGATCATCCAGTCGCCCATGTTTTTCAGCCAGTCCAGCTCGCGCTCCTCGAGACCGATCCCCTCCGGCAGCCATGTCACCGCCCGCGTGGATACACCGATGGGCTCGCGCAGCGGATCCATGGCGATGAACCACTCGTCAACGAGCCTGAAGATGAGCTGCGTGCCGCAGCGCCAGCAGTGCGGGTACGAGTGCGCGTGGCTCTCCTTCGCCACCAGCAGGCCCTTGCCTTCCAGGTCGGCGACGACCGCCCGCGCCAGGTCCTCGGCCGGATCTTCCGTTGCGCCGGCGTAGCGACCGGACTGCCAGCCGAAGCCATCGACGAAGATGCCGAACTGGTCGATCGGGTCGATCACCGCCAGGTCGAACGCCTTGCTCAGCGCGAAGTCCTCCTGCCCGCATCCCGGGGCGATGTGCACGATGCCGGTGCCCTCGGCGTCCGACACCTCGTCCCACCGGATCACCCGGTGGGCAACGCCGGACGCCGCCGGCAGCTCGTCGAACGGTCCGGCGTACGCGAGGTCGACGAGCTCGGAGCCAGGCGCTTCGCGCACGACGACCGCGTCTCGGGCAACGCGCGCCTTCGACCCGGCCGAGACCCACCATCGGCGCCCCTTCCCCCCCTCGACGAGCTGGTAGGTCAGGGCCGGATGCACCGCGGCCGCCACGTTGCTCGACAACGTCCACGGCGTGGTCGTCCAGACCAGGAGGTCCTCGTCCTCGTGCCCTTGGCTCGTGATCGGGAGCCGCAGCGTCACCGACAGGTGGCGGACATCCCTGTAGCCCTCGGCCGCCTCCATGTTGCTGATGCCCGTCCCACAGCGCGGGCACCATGGCATCACGTCGTGGCCGCGGTACAGCAGATCGCGTCGATGGCACTCGGCCAGGAACGACCACACGGTGTAGTTGTTCTCGTCCGAGTTCGTGTAGTAGCTGTTGTCCCAGTCCATCCAGTAGCCGAGCCGCTTGCTCTGCTCGGTCTGGAGAGCGGCGTACGTGTCTACCCACGCCTTGCAACGCTCGACGAAGCGGTCGATGCCGTACTCCTCGATCTGGCGCTTGTTGTTGAAGCCCAGGTCGCGCTCGACGTTGACCTCGATCCACAGGCCCTGGCAGTCGAACCCGTTCTGGTAACGCTGCTTCTCGCCGAGCATGGTGTGGTAGCGCTGGTAGAGGTCCTTGTAGGTCCGTCCCCAGGCGTGATGGACGCCCATCGGGTTGTTCGCCGTGATCGGCCCGTCGATGAAGCTGAACCGCTCTTGCGCCTCGTTGTTGCGCGCCAGATAGCGGGTCATGGTGTCGCGCTCCCGCCAGCGCTCGATCACCTCACGCTCCAGCGCGGGCACGTCCAGCTTGCTGTCGACCGGCTTGAACAACTCGTTCGGTGCTCTCTGATACAACGAAACCCGTCCCGGACTCCGGGACGGGAGGAATCTCCCGCGGTACCACCCGCGGCGCCGATGGTCGCAGCGACCCGGCGTCGTGTCAATTCAGCCGCCGATGAGAGCACGACCGATAAAGACCGATGCGGCGAGCCCGCCGGCCACCACGACCCCCACGATCCGTGGCCACCACGCCAGCGCCAGGATGGCGCCGACCGAGGTGGCCGGACCCGCCAGCACCAGCGCGAGGGAGGTGAGGCGCGCCAGGTCGGTCCCCGCTTCCGGCATGCGCCCGGCCGCAATCCCCGCGCCCCAAGCCACGGCGGCACCGAGCAGGGGCAGGAGCACGAACGCCACCCGCGGCCGCGGTCGTCGCAGGACGCGGCGAATGAGCCGCAGACGCGACCTGCGGGGTGGTATTTCGGGCGGCGGTTCGAGGTCCGCCTGCACCGGCTTGATGACGGGCTGGGGGGGAGCGGCGACAGGGGCTGCCTGGGCCGCCATATCCGCCGCGATCTGGGCGGCCGCCTGGGCCGCCGCCTCAGCCGCGGCGCCCTCATCCGCCAGCCGCGCGCGCTCGATGCCGGTCAGTGCCTCCGGCTCAATCTCGGCTTCATCCGGTGGCTGCGGTGGCTCCAGGGCAATCGGGGCGGGTGCGGGAACGCGGTCGGAGAGCGCCTCAAGCCGCTGGCGAGCTCGCGCCGCGCGCGACAGGGCGTCCAGCAGAAGGTCGTCATTCGCCACCGCAATGGCCAGCCGGCCCCGCTCGGTCGGTACCAGGATCGCCGTCCGCGTGGGCGCCAGGCGCACGACCTCGATGTCCTCTTCGTCGCGCAGCCGCGCCCGTCCGACCGCCCAGCCCAGCGCGCCGGTGCGCGCCCTGATTCGCGAGGCATGCTCGCCACGAAGCCGCACACGCGTGACCGGACCCGGTGAGAGTGGGTAGATTCGTTCGCCGCCCAGCCACGTGAGCCCAACCGCCGACTCCTCTACCTCCAGTCGGACGCTGAGGAGCACGGCTGAGGCACCCAGCGCCCCGATGACCACGATTCCGCCAAGGACGGCCAGGGCCATGCCGACGAGACCGCCGACGACGAGGCCGGCTGCGATCGCCCCGCCCCCGGCCAGGGCCACGACGACTGGAACGAGCAGGAGTCGCGGAAGCGACCGGGCCAGCCGGATGCGGGCGATAGGAGGCACACGCTGAGGCATCGGCGTCTATGCCTTCTCGGTCACGCGGTACTCGAGATAGCGCCCGGTCAACAGGCGCGTCTGGGCATCGAGCGCCGGCAGGGTGCTGAAGAAGATGCCGACGAAGGGCAGCGCAAACCACTGCACGTAGCTGATGACGCGCTGCACGGGACCCCATTCCGCCGGCCGCGGCGGAACGATGCGGTGCTCGATCACCACAAGCACGAAGAGGCCGACCAGGGCGATCGTGAGCATCACGCTGGCGAAGAGCGGCAGGTTCTGGCCGAGCGTGGTCTCGGCGAAAGCCGGGTTGATGAGCAGCGGGACAGCGGCCCCGAACATCAACACGAACGGCGAGATCGCCCAGTTGATGTGCTCGCCGAACAGGTTCGTGACGCGCCAGAAGCGCGACCAGAACCCGATCTCCGGATGCGCGATCGAGTTCTCGATTACGTACGGGATGTCGGTCACGCCCCACGCCCAGCGCCGCACCTGGAGGTACTGTTCGGCCATGCTCTTCCAGTATCCGCGGGCGCGCACCGCGTCGCCGAAGATCGGGATGAAGAGCGGCACGGCGCGGAATCGATCGCCGTAGCGGAAGTAGCTCTTCCAGTAGAAGCGGCTGTCCTCGGGAATCGCATCGGTCGCCCAGTAGCCGACCTCGTGGACCAGGTGCAGGGTGGTCGAGTACGAGCCGAAGCTCTGGAGCTTCTCGGGCAGCACGCTGCGCCACATCTGGAGCTGGGTAAGGACCGCGGCAAAGAGGCGCTGTGGCATTGGGGCCTGCCAGATGTTGTTGTGCAGGTAGGGAATCGGCTGATAAAGCTGCGTCTCGCGATTGGGATCAGTCAGGTGCATCCAGGCGAGGTAGGCAAAATATTGCGGGTGCACGCGGTAGTCCGCGTCGAGGTCGGTGATCATGATCCGTCGGGGATCCATTCCCCGTTCCCGCACCAGGAGCCGATACAGGTAGCGGCCACCCCAGGCCATGGCGCTGCTCTTTCCGACCACGATCCCCGGCTCCAGCGGGTCGAGGATATGGATGAACTCGGCGAAGGCGTCGCCGAACTCGTCGCGCAGCGCCGCGACGTGCTCGATGCCCCCGGTATCCGTCTCGCGCGTGATGATCGCGCAGAGCTTGCGCTCCGTCGGCCAGCGTGCCTCCGCCAGGGCGCGGACGGTGTGACGCAGCGTCTCGAGCGACTCGGTATAGGTCGGGATGAGGGCCAGGTGGATCAGGTCATCGGCCGACGGCACCGGCGATGCCAGAGAGGCGTCCGGATCTGCCAGCCCGGCAACGCGTTCCGACCAGTCGACCTCGAGCACCTGTCGGATGCGGCGGTACGCCACGATCACCGCGCCACTGAACCATAGGGCTCGGCACAGCCAGTAGAAGTCGAAGCTCAGGACGAAGTACGCGACAAGCCAGGGATAGCTGAAGCTCAACCAGAGCGGCCCGATGAGCACCGCCCAGGAGATGCTGCCGGGCACCATCTCGAGCAGCCGGCCGAGCCAGCGGTAGCGGTCGTGGTTGGGCGTGGTGGTCATCGTGTCGCCAGACGGCCGCGCGGCCGGTGGCGACGATGCCGATCCGCCGCGCCGCCTCCCTAGTAGACGGGGGTGAGCCAGTCACGATACGCGGGCGTTCGGCCACGTACCGCGTCGAAGTAGGTGCGTGTCAGGTCCCTGGTCACCGGGCCAGGCCGCCCATTTCCGATCATGCGTCGGTCGATCTCGATGACCGGGCTGATCTGGGCCCCGGTGCCGCACAGGAAGACCTCGTCCGCTCCGTACAACTCAGTCCGGTCGATCGACCGCTCGACGACATCCATCCCAAAGTCGGAGCGGGCGACCTCCATCAGCCGCCGCCGGGTGATCCCCTCCAGGATGTTGTCGGTCGCAGGCGGCGTCACGAGGACACCGTTCTTGACGATGAACAGGTTCTCGGCGCTGCCCTCGCTGACGTGGCCGTCCGCGTTGAGCAGGATCGCCTCGTCGAAGCCGTTGAGCTGCGCCTCGCTCTTGGCGAGCGCACCGTTCACGTATGCCCCGGTGATCTTGCCGCGCGCGGGAATGGCGTTGTCATCGGTCCGGCGCCAGGTGCTTACCTGGGCGCGGATGCCGCCCTCGGTGTCGATGTACTGGCCGAACGGGACTCCGAAGATCGTGATGTCGGCATCGAGGTTGTGAAGCCTGACGCCAATCGTCTCGGAGCTCTTGTAGACGATCGGGCGCAGGTAGACGTCCTCGCGCAACGCGTCACGACGAAGGAGCTCGATGGTGATCTCGGCGAGCTCCTGGGGCGACTGGCGGACCTCCATCATCAGGAGACGGGCGGACGCACGAATGCGCTCGTAATGGGGTACCAGCTCGAGGGCGAAAAGCTGCTCCTCCTCGGCATTCCAGTAGGCGCGAATCCCTTCGAAGACGGCCGTGCCGTAATTGAAGCCGTGCGTCATGACGTTGATGTTCGCGTCGCGCAACGGCACGAACTCCCCGCGGAAGAACGCCCACAGCTCGGCGGTCGTCTCCACCGCTGCCGCCTGCGTTCTGCTCTCCTGCTTCAGCACTCTGGTCTCCTAGCGGTCCCGATCTGCCGTGATGGCGCCCAGCGGCGCTCCGGCACCTCGAAGCGCAAGAAGTATACCCGCGCCCGCTCATGAGAGGCTCTCGCCGAGCGGGCGAGGTTGCGGAATCAGTGGACCGGTGCTGCTGACGCGCCGAGGTCGGTGAACAGGGCGAGATAGATGTACACGAGGTAGAGCGGGCCGCCGATGAGGAGGGCCCATGCCGAGAGCCGACCGCGCAGGAGCATGCCGCCGAAGATGAGGATGGTGGCCACAAAGGCCACGGCGGCGGACGCGAAGTAGATGACGCTGTCCGCGGAGAAGATCCAGGGCGTGAAGAGCAGGCCGAGCACGGTCGGGATGCAGCTCTGGAAGACCATGGCACCTGTGATGTTGCCCATTGCCAGCGTGTCCTTGCCATTGCGTACCCACAGCACGCTGTTGAACTTCTCCGGGAGCTCGGTCGCGATGGGCGCGATGATCAAGGCCAGGATGGTTGGTTCCAGGCCGATGACGGTCGACAGGTGCTCCACGGCGCCGACGAAGACCTGGGCGCCGACGATGATCAGGCCGAGCGCCAGCAGCACCTGCGCCGCGACGATCGCCATCCGCGGCTCGCCGCCGGTCACCGAGTGCGCTCCGGGCAGGACGTCGATCTCGAGCATGCGCGGTCCGCTCAGCGCGGGGACGCGGGTCAGGTGCAGACGGTTGAGCTCCTCGGGGTCGCTCTCCTCGGCGGTGTCGGTGAAGTGCAGCCGCACGTACACCGCATAGAGCACGAACAGGAAGGCCGCGGCCACCCACTTGAGCCAGGCCAGCTCCTGCGGCAGGAAGGCCGTGCTGATGGCAACGCCGTACCCGACGATGAAGAAGGCGACGTCACGCCCGAGCACGCCGGTGTTCACGCGCATGTCGGTCGTGCGTCGGCCGCGCCGGGTATAGATGACGATGGCGACGCCGGTCACGAACATGGCCAGGGTCGAGAGCATGAACGGCGCGCCCAAGATGGCGCCCACGCCGACAGCCTGCGAGCTCTCCGTGGCTACGCTGCCCAACAGGACCGGGCCCAGGATCGCGATGACCGGAATGAGCGTCTCGGGCATGGCCGTCGCCACGGCCGCCAGGACGCTGCCGACCGCTCCCTCGGCCAGGTTCAGCTTGTGGCCGAACCACTCGATGCCGTTGGTGAAGAGCTCGGCCGCAAGCAGGATGATCGCGAGCGAGCCAATGAGCAGGACGATATCCACGGGCTACCCCTACCGCCGCTGATACGGGGCTGACTACGGGGGCTGACTACGGGGGCTGACTACGGGCGCAGGTGCTGTGGCGCGTATGGCAGCAGGGCGACGTGCCGCGCGCGCTTCAGAGCCGTGGTCAGCATGCGCTGATGGCGCGCGCAGGTGCCGGTCTTGCGACGCGGCTCGATCTTCGCTCGCTCGCTCAGGTACCGCCGCAGACGGTTCACTTCCTTGTAGTCGATGGTCTCGGCCTTGTCGACGCAGAAGTTGCAGACCTTGCGGCGCCGTCGATCGCGGTAGTAGTCCGCCGACTCGCGGCGGGATCGTGGACTGGCCATGGTCGGTATCGGTCCTCGTGGATCTTCGTGTGTCTAGAACGGAATGTCGTCGACGTCCATCTCGGCGCCGGGCGATGATGAACCGTGGGGCTGGCCGGCTCCGCGGGGACGGTCCTGCGGTGGGGCATCGTCGTAGGCACCACCGCCGCCGGCGGGGCCACCCTCCTCGTCTCGCGGCCGGCGCTCGAGGTTGACGACACGGGCGAAGCGCAGCTCGAGCGAGGTCCGCTTCTGCCCGTCGTTGCCGTCGTACTCGCGCGCGCGCAGCTCGCCCTCGGCGTACACCTTGTTCCCCTTACGGAACTGCTCCGCGGCGCGTTCGGCGGCCTGGTCCCAGACCTCTACCCGCAGCCACAGGGTCTCCTCGACCCATTCGCCGTCCGGGCCGCGACGGTTGCTGTTGACGGCGACGCGCAGGTTGGTGACGGCCTTCCCGCTGGGCGTATAGCGCAGCTCGGGATCGGCGCCGAGATTGCCGATGATCATCATCTTGTTGAGCGACATGGCGGCTCCTCCTCAGCGACGGGCGTCAGCCCGCGGCGCCTCTTCTTCGGCCGGCTCTGCATCGGCGTCTTCGGCCGGCTCTGCATCGGCCACATCGTCTGATGTGTCGTCACTGGTGTCGTCCGACGTGTCATCGTCGTCCGAGTCATCGTTTTCCGGATCGGTCGAGGCGGCAATGCTGCCCGGTGAGTCATCCTCGTCGTCCGAGCGGGCGGGCGCGGCGGGCGCGAGCTCATCGGTCGCTCCACGATCCTCGAGGACCGTGACGAGGTGGCGCAGGATCTCCTCGGTGATGAGCATCCCGCGCTCGATCTCGCGCACCTGCGCAGGCTCGATGTCGAATTGAATGAGGAAGTAGCTGGCCTCACGGTGGCGGCCGATATCGTAGGCGAGCCGTCGCTTGCCCCACGGTGAGACCTTGCTGAGGCTGCCACCGCCGTTGACGATGGCGCGCGTGACCTTCTCGACCGCGGCCTGGAGCTTGTCGTCCTCCAGGTCGGGACTGAGCAGCAGCATGAGTTCGTAACGGCGCATCTGTGGCGTCGCCCTCCTCCCTATGGGCTTGCGGCGCTCACGAGCCGTCAGGCTCGACGCGCGGCAGAAAGGGGCCCTGGTTGAACATTGAACCACGCCTCCCACGAGCGGGGGCGCGAGGGCCAGTATAGCCCGGACCGATGCGAACCGGTAATGAAGCCGATCGCCCGTATAATCCGGCTTCACCAACTCCTCTGAGTCAGGAGCCAATGCCCTCCAACCCGATCCTGATCTGTGCGCGTGGCTCCGAACTCCGAACGGAGCTCGAGGCGGCGCTGACCGATGCCGGCTACACGACCTCCACGGTGGGCACGCCGGCCGATGCCGTGGCCGCCATGCGCGGGCGCCCGGTCGATCTCATCGTCGCCGAGGGGCTGGCCGCGTCGGGCGCCATCGCTTCGCTGCGCACGGCCGGCGATGGCCGGATCACGCCCATCCTGGTCGTCGCTCCCGCCCACGACGTCGAGGCCCGCATCGCCTTCCTGGAGGCAGGCGCCGACGACGTCATCGCCGGAGCCTTCGCGCGCAATGAGCTCGAGGGCCGGGTCATGGCGCTCCTCATCCGGGCCGGCAAGTACCAGCCTGAGCTGGCGTCGAGCACCGGCAGCGGGGAGCTGGTTGCCTTTTTCAGCCCGAAGGGCGGGGTCGGTACGACGACGCTCGCGGTCAACACCGCGGTCCTCCTCGCCGGAGGCGGCGCACCGGTGGCGAGCGGCGGTCCGGCGTCCAACAACGCCCCGATTCCGGCCTCGCGAGTGCTGCTGGTCGACATGGACCTCCAGTTTGGCCAGGTCGCGACCCATCTCAACCTGACCCCTCGCTACGACCTCGCCGGCCTCGCCAGCGATGACCAGGCGCTTGCTGATCCCGCACTAGCGCGCTCGCACCTCACGACCCATTCGTCGGGCCTCGTCGTGCTGGCAGCACCGGCCCGGCCAGAGGGCGATTTCCGGATCGACCTCGAGCCGCTCCAGCGCATCTTCGAGCTTATGCGGCCATCGTTCGACCACATCATCGTTGATCTCGGCAGCAGGTTGGACCCACGTAGCCTGTGGCTGCTCGAACAGGCGGACGTACACATCTTTGTCCTGTTCCCCGAGATCGCGGCATTGCGTGCCATGAGCCTGCTCATGAGCTTCCTGGCCGAAACGACTGCGCCGCACGGGCGAACCCACCTCGTCGTCAACCACGTTTTTCCCAAGGAGCTCCTGAAGACGAGAGATGTCGAGAACCTGCTTCGAGCGAAGCCTGCCGCAGAGGTCCCGTACACGGAGGTTGACATGATCCGCTCGGTAAATGAGGGTGTGCCGCTCGTCATCGCCCACCCAGCGACGCCCGCAGCGGCTGCGCTGCGCCGCGTGGCCCAGGCTGTCATCGGCATCGAGCATCACGCTCCCTCCCCGAGGAAGCGCCAGCGACGCAGCCTGTTCGGCCGTCGCTGAGGTTGGTGCCGGAGGAGGGACTCGAACCCCCACGCCTTGCGGCCGCCGGGTTTAAGCCGGCTGCGTCTGCCATTCCGCCACTCCGGCCGATCGCCTCCGTCGAAGCGTAGCGCACCCGGGCTTCCGAGCGTGTGGCCCGGAAGTCCCATCGTGGGCTGGCGCGGCACCGGTATGCTGTCCCGGCCGCCTTGCTGCGGAAGGGAGACCGAATGGCTGCATTTGGGGGACTCATGACTCGTGGGCTACGGCTGCTGGTGGCAGCCCTTATCGCGTTCGCGGCGTTGGCGCCTGCCTCGCCGACGCACGCGGCCGAGGCCACCATCGCGCGCCTGTGGGGCGCCGATCGCTACGCAACAGCCGCGGCAATCAGCCAGGCAACCTTCGCGCCCGGTGTCCCGGTGGCGTTCGTGGCGACCGGACAGGACTTTCCTGACTCGCTGGCCGGCGGACCGGCCGCGGCCAGGCAGCGCGCGCCGATGCTCCTGACCTTGGCGCGCGGCCTCCCCGACGCGACCCGCGCCGAGCTGTTACGCCTCCAGCCGGCTCAGATCGTCATCCTCGGCGGGACGACTGTGGTCTCTCCCAACGTTGAGGCCCAGCTCAATGCCTACGCCCCCGGCAACGTCGGCCGGATCGCCGGCGCCGACCGCTACGCCACCGCGGCCGCCATCAGCGCAGCGTACTTCCCGTCCGGCGTGCCGATCGCCTATGTCGCCACCGGAGCCAACTTCCCGGATGCATTGACGGCCGGGGCCGCGGCGGCGGCGCTCGGCGGCCCGGTGCTGCTGGTGCGAGCGACCGGGTTTCCCGTCGCAGTCCTGACGGAGCTGCAACGGCTGCGGCCGAGCAGGATCGTGGTCGTCGGTGGTCCGGCCGCCGTCGCCGATACCGTCCTCGACCAGCTCAGGGCCGCGACGGGCGCCAGCGTCACGCGCACGTTCGGCGCCGATCGCTACGCGACGTCGGCCGCCATCAGTGCCGAGGCCTTCCCGTTTGCCTCCAAGGTGCACCTCGCCACCGGCCTGAGCTTCGCCGATGCGGTCGCCGGCGTCCCGGCAGCCGCGGCCGCACGAGGCCCGCTGCTGCTAACGACGCGGGTGGCGGTCCCCTCGCCCACCTTCACCGAGCTGCGACGCCTGCTTCCGAGTGAGGTCGTCCTGCTCGGCGGCGAGAGCGCCGTCTCCTCGGCGGTCGTGCCATCGATCCAGCTTGCGACCTGGGAGCCGGCGACCTCGCTCGAGCGCGTTGGTCCACACAGCTTCCGGAGCGACGGCCACGCGCTCCAGGCCGTCCCGGCGGACATGCTCGCCTTCGAGGGCACCTCGCTGGTGGCGATCTACGGCACGCGCGACGCGACCGGCGCCGTCCAGTTCCTGCACACCGACGGCCAGTGGTACGACCATCCGGTCGGCCAGGCGCAGTACGTCGTGAACATGCTGCGCAACTACCGGATCAGCCCGGACCAGCAGTACCTCAACCTTGCCATCGCCAACGCCGAACGGCTTCTGGCGCGCGCGGTCCGCCACCAGGGCGCGATCTTTTTCCCGTACGGGTTCGACTTCGTGCTCCACGGGCGCGGCACCATGCGGGCGCCGTGGTACTCGGGCATGGCCCAGGGCATCGCCCTGAGCGGCTTCGTGCGGCTCTACCAGGTGACCAACGACGCGAGATGGCTCCAGGCCGCGCATGAGACGTTCGCCTCGTTCAGCGTCGCGCGCGAGGACGGAAAGCCGTGGGTGGCCGTGGTGGAGAACGATCTCCTCTGGCTGGAGCTTTACCCGTGGCTGCCGTTCGACCACACCTACAACGGCCACAACTTCGCGAGCTTCGGCCTGTACGACTACTGGCGCCTCACCGGCAGCGCCGATGCAGAGCGGCTCCTCATCGGCGCCATCACCACCACCGAGCGCTTCGTGAACATCGCGCGTGTGCCCGGCGGCGTGAGCAACTACTGCCTGGCGCAGAGCTGCCTCGACCGGAGGGTCCGCAATCCGGACTACCACCTGTCGGTGATCGGCCAGTTCATCCAGCTCTACCGCTACACGCGCAATGAAACGTTCGGACGGCTGGCCGATGCCTTCACCGCCGACTATCCGAACTTCAAGAGCGGCGGCACCGTCGCATTCCAGGCTGGCACCCACACCGCGTCCCAGTTCGACGCAAACGGCACGCGCACTGACGGCTCGACGGCCACGGTCGGCGCTTCGAGCGCCTCATACGCCCAGCGCACGGTGCCCTACGGCTGGATCGCGCCGGGCAACGGGATCTGGTTCTACATGACCGACGGCCCGTTCGCGGGCCAATGGATCCGCGAGTCGTCGTCCGCCGTCGCCAGGGGCTTCGTCGACCGGCTCGAGTACTACTGGCCCCGCCCCGTCGCGGTGACCGACGGACAGCACACCGGCTACCAGCTTGCCCCGGATGGAACCATCACGCAGACGCACACGGTCACGACGGCAGCCGGCAACTGGGAGTACACCGCCTCGGCCCGGATCAACGGCCAGCCGGCTGTCTCCGTCAGCTCCGGTCCCCTTGCCGGCTATTGGCTTGCCGTGGATGGCCTGGCGGGCTCGGGACCAACGGCCGCCGGGTACGGGCTGAGCACCGCGAGCACCGGAGCGGTGCAGATGTCGGTGGCGGGCCGGATCGCGGCACCGCCCGCGCCGCCCGCACCGCCCTCGGATCCAATGCTTCCGCCGCTCCTGCCGGGCCAACAGGAGCTGGGGCCGGTCGACGGCCCCTGAGCCAGACGAAGGATGGAGGCGACGACGGGAATCGAACCCGTGTACGCGGTTTTGCAGACCGCTCCCTGAACCACTCGGGCACGTCGCCACGCATTCACTTCAGCTGGCTGTCCCGCGAGGATTCGAACCTCGGTTCACGGATCCAAAGTCCGCTGTCCTACCACTAGACGACGGGGCACCGCTCGCGCCTCACGCTAGCAGGTCAGCGACGATCCGCA
>JBDSGF010000036.1:0-12048 GCA_039919135.1 Candidatus Limnocylindria bacterium
CAGTGGGCCACTGCGCGTCAGCCTGGACTCGTCGCTGGAGGCCGATGACGCTTCACTGACGGCGGGAACGTGGGTCGAGGTGCGGGGCATCCTCGGACAGGAGACGACCGGCGCGCAGCCGATGCGCGGTTATCGCATCTGGCCGCGTACGGTGACTGACCTCCGCATCATCGCGGCAGCGACGGAGGGCGCAGCGACCGAGGCCGCAGCGACCGAGGCCGCGCTGGAATCGGCTGACGAAGGACGCACGCCGCCGAGTTCACTGGTCGAGGTCGGGGTCGGCGGTATGGACCTCTCCGGTCTGCGCGTCGGTGCAACGCTGGTGGCCGGCCCGTGGGAGGAGCTCGACGTTGGCGGCATCCTGTGGGACGGGGCGCGCCTCGTGGCCATCGACCCCGGATCGTCCGGGAGGGTAACCGCGATCACCGCCCTGCGTCCGGTGCCGGTCGCCCTCGAGCTCGGCGGACTGCGGACGGTCGGAAGCGAGCGTCTCGCCGGATTGCCCCTCGTGGCCCTGGGCACAGCGCCCGGGGACGTCGTGCCCGGCGACGGATCGCCCGTTGCGCCGGTCTCGACGCTGTCCGGGGCCGAACGCAACCCGCTGTGGGTTTCGCTCGTCGGACGGCTCGTGGACGGCGGCCGCTCCCTCGTCGTTGCCGGCCGCAGCGTGCCCATCGAGGCTCGCTGCGACGTAGCCTCCGATCCGGCGACAGGAATCGTCGGTGTCACGGGCATCGCGGCCGGAGACCCGGTTCGGATCATCGCGCCGTGTGGCGGCATCCGTGCTGCTCCCGCGGTGAGCCGATCGGGTGCTACGCGGCCCGCTGCGGCTCCCGCGCCCAGTGAGGCGCTCACGGCGACCCTGGCGCTGAGCGCGCGCGCTGACAACGATCCACGGCGCACCGTGGTGGCCGGGCTCTTCGGCGTCGGGGCGCTGATGCTTGCCGCAGCTGTCCTGGCGAGGCGCCGGCTGGAGCCCGATCCCACCGACGCGGCGGCCGAAGGAGTGAGCGGGGATGCACCGCAGGAGGCGGAGGCTCCCGCCGTGCCTCACCTCACGCTCGTCCGCGTGCCGCGCGAACGCGGCCCGTGAGCACGAATGCGGCGTATACTCCCGCGCGTTCGACGACCGAGCACGAGGAGCACGCATGAGAGCGCCGCCGTTTTGACCAGCTTGACCCATTGGGATGCGCCGCGCACCGGGGAGCGTCAGTACCACATCGGTCTCGAGCGTGGCGAACTGGCGGAGTACGTCCTGCTGGTGGGCGACCCCGGCCGCGTCGCGAAGGTGGCATCACGCTGGGAATCGGTCGAGCTCGAACGCAGCAATCGCGAGATCACCACCGCGACCGGGAGCTACGAAGGCATGCGCATCAGCTGCATGTCAACCGGCATGGGCACCGACAACGTCGAGATCGTGATGGCCGAGGTGATGGAGATCACCGATGCCGCCACGTTCATCCGTGTCGGATCGTCCGGCGCGCTCCAGCCGGAGATCGCGCTTGGGGACCTGATCGTGTCGACCGGGGCGGTGCGATTGGAGAACACGACGGACTTCTACGTCCATCCCGGATTCCCCGCCGTCGCCCACCGTGACGTGGTCTGGGCCCTCGAACAGGCCTGCCGCGATATGGGCTTCACCCACCACGTTGGGCTGACCGCGACGGCGAGCGGGTTCTACGCTCCGCAGGGACGGCAGATGCGCACGCTCCCTGTTCGCTATCCTGAACTCGCAGACGAGCTTCGCAGCCAGCGTGTGGCGAACCTCGAGATGGAGTCGTCGGCACTCTTTGTGCTGGCTCATCTTGCGGGACTGCGGTCCGGCACGGTCTGCGCGGCCTACGCGCAGCGTACGGACGGCACGTTCCTCGAAGGCGCGGCAAAGGAGGCCGCGGAGGCGCGCTGCATCGATGCCGGACTGGCCGGCATCCACCTGCTGTGGCAGGTCGACACCGATGGCGGAGACACGCTTGCCCGCCGCGGAGCACTGATCGATCGGTCGGCGGGTAGTTCACAACCATTGTCCGGCGGCGACGCCGGCCACTAGGGAGGCATGACCACCAATGGCGACCGAAGCCTATTGCGTCAAGTGCAAGGCAAAGCGCGAAATGAGCAACGCCACCAAGATCACCATGAAGAATGGCAAGCCGGCGACCCAGGGCACGTGCCCGGTATGCCAGACGAAGATGTTCAGGATCGGCGGCTGACGCCTCCGCATCTTTGACAGCGCTAAGGCGCGCCGGCCCAGCCGGCGCGCCTTCTTGCTGGCCGTCGAGCGTCGGGAGGCACGGGTCGCGGCTAGAATGGCGGCCGTGCAGAGTTCAGCCGAACGCCCGGTCCTGGCGGCCGACCTCGGCGGCACGCAGATCCGCGCAGCCCTGATCACCCCCGACCTGACCGTCCACTGCCGCCGCGCGGTCCCGACCCATGACGAGGAGGGGGTGGAGGCGGTGCTGGCGCGCATCATCGGATTAGCCGCCGCGGTGCGCGACGATGCCGCCGCTGAAGGACTTCCGGCGCCGGCCGGAGTCGGCATCTCTTCGCCCGGTCCGCTCGACCCGTGGCGCGGCGTGGTCCTGGCGCCTCCCAACCTTGCCGGTTGGACGAACGTCCCGATTGTCGCGCGGGTGAGTGAGGCGCTCGATATGCTGGCCTTTCTCGAGCGCGACACGAACGTGGCGGTCATGGGCGAGTGGCGGTACGGTGCCGCGCGCGGGACGCGCAATGCGATCTACATCACCGTCTCGACCGGCGTCGGCGGCGGCGTCATCATCGACGGCCGGCCCCTCCTGGGCGCGGATGGCACGGCCGGCGAGGTCGGTCACATTACGGTCGAGCTGGACGGGCCGCGCTGCGGCTGCGGCGGGATCGGGCACGTGGAGGCCATCGCGTCGGGCAGCGCCCTTGCACGCGACGCCCGTGCGATGCTGGTCGATGCCGTCGATTCGCCGCTGGCGCGGCTGGCCGCATCGGGCGAAGCGGTGGATGCCGAGCTCGTGGCGCGCGCCGCAGCCCAGGGCGACGAGGCCTGCGTGGCGCTGCTGGAGCGAGCGTTCGTCGCCATCGGCGCGCTGTGCGCCTCGCTCGTGAACCTGCTCGATCCGGAGGTGATCGTCATCGGCGGAAGCATCGCGGAGCACCACCCTCGCCTGTTCGAGATCGCCCGACGCGAGCTCGGGCGGCGGGCTTTCCCGATCCTCCTCGACGGCGTTCGCATTGAACCAGCCGCCCTGGGCGGCGACGTCTCGTTGATCGGCGCGCTGCCGATCGTGAATGACCGCATCGGCGACCCGGCGTATGAGACTGGGTCGAATCGGCCGCCGACGGCGGCCCCGCAGCAAGGAGCAACCCGACCGTGACGACCCGTATCGGCATCAACGGCTTCGGCCGCATCGGCCGCCAGACCCTAAAGGCCATCCTGGAGCGCCATCCCGACACGCTCGAGGTGGTCGCCATCAACGACCTGGCGCCGACCGCCACGAACGCCCACCTGTTCAAGTACGACTCCACCTACGGCCGTTTCCCCGGCGAGGTGACCGCCGGCGAGAGCACCATCACCGTTGACGGCCACGAGATTCGCGCCTTCAGCGAGAAGGATCCGACCGCGCTGCCGTGGAGGGATCTCGGCGTCGGCATCGTGGTTGAGTCGACCGGTATCTTCACCGATGCCAACAGGGCCGCGGCCCACCGCGAAGCCGGTGCCAGGAAGGTCATCATTTCGGCCCCGGCCAAGAACGAAGACGTGACCATTGTCCTCGGCGTGAACGAGGACCGATACGACCCGGAGCGGCACCACATCGTCAGCAATGCGAGCTGCACCACCAACGGGCTTGCCCTGCCGGCCAAGGTCATCTTCGATACGTTCGGGATCGAACATGGGTTGATGACGACCATCCACAGCTCCACGAACGACCAGAACGTGCTCGACGTGTTTCACCCTGACCTGCGCCGAGCCCGCAGCGCCGGCCAGAACATCATCCCCACCTCCACGGGGGCCGCGCGCGCCCTGGCGCTCGTCATCCCGGAGCTGAAGGGCAAGTTCGATGGCTTCTCGCTGCGCGTGCCGACGCCGACAGTGAGCGTGATTGACTTCGTGGCCATCACCGACAAGCCGGTCAGCGCCGAGTCGGCCAACGAGGCGCTGCGCGCGGCGGCCGACGGACCGATGAAGGGGCTGCTCGGCTACACGGAAGAGGAGCTGGTGAGCATGGACTTCAAGGGCGACGATCGCTCGAGCATCATCGACGCCCTGTCGACCATGGCCACCGGCGACCACCTGCTGAAGGTGATCGCCTGGTACGACAACGAATGGGGCTACTCCTCACGCGTCGCCGATCTGGCCGCGTTCATGGCCGAGCGGCTCTAGGCGGTCGCCGATGGATGCCAAGACGATCCGCGACGTCGACGTCACCGGCAGACGCGTCTTCCTGCGCGCCGACCTGAACGTGCCTCTCGACGATGGCCGCATCACCGACGACACGCGCATCCGCGCCAGCCTGCCGACCATCGTCAACCTGCTGGAGCGCGGCGCGACCGTGGTGCTGGCCAGCCACCTCGGTCGGCCGAAGGGCAAGGTCAACGACGCCCTGCGGCTGCGACCGGTCGCGGATCGGCTGAGCCAACTGCTGGGGCGGCAGGTACGCATGACCGGCGACGCGCTGGGGCCCGGGGTGAAGGTGGCGCTCGACAAGCTGCGCCCCGGCGACCTGCTTCTCCTCGAGAACCTGCGCTTTCACGCCGCGGAGGAGGCGAACGACCCGGAGTTCGCCGCGTCCCTTGCCGGCCTGGCCGATCTCTACGTGAACGACGCATTCGGTGCCGCGCACCGCGCACATGCCTCCACCGAGGGCATCACGCATCACCTGCCGGCGGTGGCCGGACTGCTCATGGAGCGCGAGGTCGACGCCCTCTCCCGCCTGCTCAAGCGTCCCGCGCGACCGTTCCACGCCGTCATCGGTGGCGCCAAGGTGTCTGGCAAGCTGGAGGTGCTCGAGGCGCTGCTCTCACGCTGCCAGGCGGTGCTCGTCGGCGGCGGCATGGCCAACACCTTTCTGGCGGCAAAGGGCCACGAGCTGGGCAAGAGCCTGGTCGAGGAGAACCAGATCGGCAACGCGCGGCGCATCCTGGCGGAGGCGCGCCGAAAGCGCGTGCGGCTGATGCTCCCGACCGATGCGGTCGTGGCGCCGCAGATCCACCCACGCGCCAGGACGGAGACCGTCCCGATCAACAGCGTCCCGAAGGACCAGATGGTGGTCGACATCGGGCCCGACACGCTGGCAACCTACACGGAGCACCTCGCCAGGGCGAAGACGATCTTCTGGAATGGACCGATGGGTGTCTTCGAGATGCCGCAGATGGCGGAGGGGACGAACGGCATGGCTCGATACCTGGCGAAGCGCGCCCGCGCCGGCGTGGTGACGATCGTCGGCGGCGGCGACTCGGTCGCCGCTGTTGAGCAATTGGGCCTGGCCGACAAGATGACCCACGTGAGCACCGGCGGCGGCGCGTCACTGGAGTTCCTGGAGGGCAAGACCCTGCCCGGCGTGACCGCGCTGCTGCCGGCCGACGCCGAGATCGACCTCAGCCGGGAGAAGCCATGAGCACGCTGATCGAGGACATCATCGGCCGCGAGGTCCTTGACTCGCGCGGCAATCCGACGGTCGAAGTCGACGTCTTCCTGGAGGACGGCGCGGTCGGAACGGCGCTGGTGCCGTCCGGTGCCTCGACCGGGGCGCATGAGGCCGTGGAGCTGCGCGACGGTGACGCCGACCGCTACGGCGGCCTGGGCGTATTGACCGCCGTCCGCCATGTCAACGAGACGCTCCGGTCCGAGCTGATCGGCATCGACGCCATCGACCAGGTCAGCGTGGATCGACTGCTCGTCTCCATCGACGGCACGGAAAACAAGTCCAGGCTCGGGGCCAACGCGCTGCTGGGCGTCAGCCTGGCCGTCGCCCACGCATCGGCCGAATCGGTTGGCCTGCCGCTCTACCGCTATCTCGGCGGTGCGGGGGCACGGACGCTGCCGGTGCCACTGGTGAACATCCTGAACGGCGGGAAGCACGCCACCGACTCGACCGACTTCCAGGAGTTCATGATCGTCCCGCTCGGCGCTCCGACCTTCCATGAGGGGCTGCGCTGGGCGGCCGAGACGTTCCATGCCCTCGGTCGCCTGCTCCACGACGAGGGCCTGACCACGACCGTCGGCGACGAGGGCGGCTACGCGCCGAGCCTGGGCAGCAACGAGGATGCCATCGGCGCGGTGCTGACCGCCATCGAGCGTGCCGGGTACGCCCCGGGCGAGCAGATCGCCATCGCCCTCGACCCGGCCACGACCGAGCTCTACTCGGACGGCCGTTATACGCTTGCGCGCGAGGATCGGGCGCTCACCGGCATCGAACTCATCGACTTCTGGGCCGACTGGGCGGAGCGCTATCCAATCGTGAGCCTGGAGGATGGGCTTGCTGAGGACGACTGGGCGGGCTGGGCCCAGCTCACCGCGCGTCTCGGCGACCGCCTCCAGCTGGTCGGCGACGACCTGCTGGTGACGAATACCACGCGACTGGCGCGCGCCATCCGCGAACGGACGGCGAACAGCATCCTGGTGAAGCTCAACCAGATCGGAACGTTGACCGAGACGGTCGATGCGGTCGAGATGGCCCAACGGGCGGGATGGACGGCGGTGATCAGCCATCGATCCGGGGAGACCGAGGACACGACCATCGCCGACCTCGCGGTGGCGCTCAACGCCGGGCAGATCAAGACCGGCTCCATCAGCCGCTCGGAGCGGATTGCGAAGTACAACCGGCTGCTGCGCATCGAGGAAGAGCTCGGCGACGCGGCCGTGTACGCGGGCGCGGGCGCCTTCGCCGCCAACCGCGCGGGCCACACGAACCCCCCAGACTGAACGCGCGCCCACATGACCGACGACCATGAGCTGAGTGAGCACGTGGCGCGCAATCGCGCCTTCTGGGACGACTACTCCGACACCTACCAGGCAGATCACGGCCCGCAACTGGCGGTGCACGGCGCGGCGTGGGGCGTGTGGCAGATCCCCGAGGACGACCTGCGCATCCTGGGAGAGGTTGCGGGACTCGACGTGCTGGAGCTCGGCTGCGGGGCGGCGCAATGGTCGATCGCGCTGGCCGAGCGAGGGGCTCGTCCGATCGGCCTGGACCTGTCGCAGCGGCAGCTCGAGCACGCGGCCCGGCTCATGGAGGGGGCGGGGGTTGACCTACCCTTGATCCACGCCAGCGCCGAGTCCGTGCCGCTGCGCGACTCGAGCCTGGATATCATCTTCTGCGATCACGGAGCCATGGTCTTCGCCGATCCGTACCTGACCGTCCCGGAGACCGCTCGACTGCTGCGAGACGGCGGCCTGCTCGCCTTCAGCATGCACACCCCCATCGCTGAGGCATGCTGGCCGGCCGGCAGTGATGAGCCGATAGCGCGGCTGGCCAACGACTACTTCGGGATGCACCGGGTCGACCTCGGGGACGCCGGCCATGCAGAATTTCAGCTGCCCTACGGCGAATGGATTCGACTCTTCACGCGCAACGGCTTCGTAGTCGAGGATCTTGTCGAGCTTCGTCCGTCGCGAGAGGCGACCAGCACCTACTACGACGAGCCAGCCCGCGACTGGGCGCGGCGTTGGCCGTTGGAGCACATCTGGAAGGTGCGCCGCCGCCGGTAGGGAAGTCAGACTTCGGGGCTGTCGACCTCTTCGCTGCTCTTCGCACGGCGACGCGCCGCAGCAGCGTCTCGGCTGGCGCGCGTGACTGCGACCTTGGCCTTGCCCGCGGCGGTGCGCGGGCGATCCGCGGCCTTGCCCGCAGCCGCCTTCGACGCCTTGGATGCGGCGACCTTCTTGCGCTGCGCGGTCCGGCTGGCCGTGGTGCGCTTCTTGGCCGCGGTCAGCGTGGTGGCCTCCGCGCCGTCCAGGAGGTGCGCGGCGTTGACCTTTGTCATCAGCCGGCTCTTGCGGCGCGCCGCGTTGTTTGGGTGAATGATGCCCTTCTCGGCGGCCTTGTCGAGGGCGGTGATGGCGGCGACCACTGCCTCGCGACCATCGCCGTCGGCTCGGCCGAGGGCGATATCCGAGGCCTGCTGGACGAGGGTCTTCGCATCGCTCCGCGTGCGGCGGTTCACAGCGCGGCGGCGCAGCGACTGGCGCACGCGCTTCAGGGCGGAGGGCGTGCGCGCGCCCTTCCATGTACGGGCCGTTCTTGCCACGGGTGTCCTCAGCTCAGATTCCTTCGGCACAACAAAGCACCACGCACGGTGGGAGCGCCTTGCGGAGCCGGGAGTATACCAGCCGACCGCCATTTGGGCCATTCGACAGATGGGCCGCCAGCGGCGACAATCCGCGCGACCGTCCATGACAAGTGCCACGCTGCCGCGCCGATTCATGCGCCCCATGGCCACCGCGCCCGCCCGTCGATCGATGCTCATCGGTCTCGGTGCGACGCTCGCGGTCGGCCTGCTCCTGGTCGTCGGCGTCTCGGCCGCCATCGGCGTCTCCATCGGCTCGACGGCCTATCCGGGGGTGAGCGTGGGCGGCGTCAATATCAGCGGCCTCGATCGCGCCGCCGCAGCCGAACGGCTCGCCGCGCAGCTCCCGTCGCTTTCGAGCGGGGAAGCGGTGATCAGCGTCGATGGCCGCAACGAGGTCGTGGCCTACGCCGACATCGGCCGCCGCTACGAGATGGACGTCATGCTCGATGCCGCCTTCAGTGTCGGCCGTGGCGGCGGCCTGGTCGCCGACGGCATCAGCCGCCTGCGCAGCCTGGCCCACACCACCAGCCAGCCGGTGATCGTGCACGCATATGACGCCGATGCGCTCGCGCGCATCTCGACCGAGATCGCCGACCGCGTGAGCCATTGGCCCGTCGAGGCGGCGGTGATCCGTGACGGCACGGCATTCACCGTCCGCCCTTCCGAGCCGGGTAAGGTGCTCGAGGCCGGAGCGGTGCAGGAGGCCCTGGCGACGGCTGTCGACTCCACCGACCCCGCCGATGTCCAGCTTGCGCTGACGCCGGCGACCGTACTGCCCGTGGTGGACACGGCAATGGCCGACATCGCGGCGGCGGCGGCCGAGGGCATGGTCGCCGATCTCGGGCTCACCATCGCGGGAGCCACCGATGAAGAGCCGATTGCCATCGGGGCCGAGACGATCGCCGCATGGATCAGCTTCGGCCCGCAGGCGGAGGCGGCCTACACCGTTCGCATTGACAGCGGTGCGGTGAGCGCGGCTGTGGAGGCCCTTGTCGAGCAGGTCAACCAGGAGCCGGTGAGCGCCGTCATCACCGTGGCCGCCGGTGGGGGCCTGGGCGGCGTGATTGCCGGCCAGGATGGGCGCGAGCTGAACGTCGACGAGAGCATCGCCGGCCTGCTGAGCGGGCTGAGGGAGCGGGCCGCTGGCGCGGGCGTCGCCTCGATGGGACTGGCCGTCAACATCATTCAGCCGTCGCTCACCACCGCCGCGGCGCAGGCCGCCCTGCCGCAGATGCGGATGATCTCGAGCTGGACGACGTACTACGTCCCCGGTGAAGGCAACGGCTTCGGGAACAACATCAACATCGGGGCGCGCGACATCGACGGCCGGAACCTATTGCCGGGTGAATGGTTCAGCTTCTGGGGCAGCATCGGTCCGGTTACCGTCGAGCGTGGCTATCAGTACGGCGGCGTGATCATCGGCGGGCGCAGCATACGTGGCGGCGCCATCGGCGGTGGCATCTGCTCGACCTCGACCACCATCTTCAACGCCGCACTGCGCGCCGGACTCGAGATGGGTATCCGCGCGAATCACTTCTACTACATCGATCGCTATCCGGATGGGCTCGACGCGACCGTCTACGCGGATGACAATTACGTCCAGGACATGACGTTCCGCAACGACACGGGGAACGTGATCGTCATCCGCGGCTTTGGTGGCAACGGCTCGGTCACCTTCCAGCTGTGGAGCCTCCCCACCGGCCGCTCGGTCGTCCTCACCGATCCGGCAACCAGCAATCACCGGGTCGCGATCGAGACGACCCAGGTGGACGCGAGCATGGCCCCCGGCAGCGCCAAGCGCGTCGAGTACCCGCACAACGGACACGACGTGTCGCGCACGCGATTCGTGTACGACGTCAACGGGAACGAGATTCATCGCAATACGTACTTCAGCTCGTACCGCACGGTGAACGGCATCACGGTCGTGGGCCCCACAGCCGCCGCGCCGGAACCCCCACCGGAACCCGCGCCTCCGCCCGCAGAAAGCGGGACTGCGGGCGATGTGCCTCCAGAGGTGCCCCGGGCGACGCCGTAGGCTCGAGGCGGTAACGGGTCCGGCGCATCGGTGTCCGCTAGACTTCCGCACCGTGATCCCCCCGGAGCGCATCCGCAACTTCAGCATCGTCGCGCATATCGACCACGGGAAGTCGACCCTTGCGGATCGGCTGCTCGAGGTGACCCACACCATCGAGGGGCGGCTGATGCAGTCGCAGGTGCTCGACTCGATGGACCTCGAGCGCGAGAAGGGGATCACCATCAAGGCGCGGGCCGTGCGCATCCACTTCGATGCCGCCGATGGCCACACCTACGCGCTCAACCTGATCGATACGCCCGGACACGTCGACTTCACCTACGAGGTGAGCCGATCGCTTCAGGCCTGCGAGGGCGCCATCCTGGTCGTCGACGCGACGCAGGGCATCGAGGCCCAGACCCTTGCCAACGTCCACCTGGCCATGGCGCAGAACCTGGTCATCATCCCGGTCATCAACAAGATCGATCTACCGTCGGCCGATCCCGAGATGGTACTGACCGAGCTCGAGGAGACGCTCGCCATCCCTCGCGAGGAGGTCCTCATGGCCAGTGCCAAGGATGGCACCGGCGTGAACGAGATCCTCGAGGCGATCGTGGCGCGCGTGCCGGCCCCGGCCCACGACGGGCGGGCGCCGCTGGCGGCGCTGGTCTTCGACAGCCACTACGACCAGTACAAGGGGGTCGTCGCCTACGTCCGTCTGGCGGCCGGCACCCTCCACGACCATGAGCGCATCCGTTTCATGGCCACCGGCGCCGAGTCGGAGATCCTGGAGCTCGGCTACTTTCGGCCCCAGCCCGTGCCGACGAGGCGGCTGGTGGCCGGCGAGGTCGGCTACGTGGCGACCGGGCTCAAGAGCATCCGCGAAGCGCAGGTCGGCGACACCCTCACGTCTGCCGCGAACGGGGCCACCGCACCGCTGCCCGGCTACCAGGAGCCGCTTCCGCTCGTCTTCGCCGGCATCTATCCGCTGCGCGGCGACGACTATCCCGAGCTGCGCGACGCGCTCGACAAGCTGCACCTCAATGACGCGGGATTCGTGTACGAGCCGGAGTCGTCGGTCGCCCTGGGATTTGGCTTCCGCTGCGGCTTCTTGGGCCTGCTGCACATGGAGATCGTCCAGGAGCGCCTCGAACGCGAGTTCGATCTCGACCTCATCGCCTCAGCCCCCAGCGTCGAGTACCGGGTGAAGCTCCATCACGCCGCAGAGGAACTGGTGGTCGACAACCCCGCCCAGATGCCGGGCCCTGGCGACATCGAGCAGATCAGCGAGCCGTGGGTCACGACCCAGGTCATCACGCCCACCGACTACATCGGCCCGCTGATGGAGTTGGCCACGAACCGGCGCGGCGAGTTTCAGAACATGGAGTACCTGGACCCGAAGCGCGTCAACCTTCACTTCGAGATGCCGCTGGGCGAGCTGATCATCGACTTCTACGACCAGCTCAAGAGCCGATCATCTGGCTACGCCAGCCTCGACTATTCGTACATTGGCTACCGGCCGGGTGACCTCGTCAAGCTGGACGTCCTGGTCAGCGGGGATCCGGTCGATGCGCTCAGCCTCATCGTGCATCGGTCCAACGCGTATCGGTCCGGCAAGGCGCTGGTGGAGAAGCTTAAGGAGCTGATCCCGCGCCAGATGTTCGAAGTGCCGGTCCAGGCCGCCATCGGCTCGCATATCATCAGCCGCGAGACGATCCGAGCCATGCGCAAGAACGTGCTCGCCAAGTGCTACGGCGGCGACA
>JBDSGF010000037.1:0-2855 GCA_039919135.1 Candidatus Limnocylindria bacterium
AGCGAGCGCGACCCCGACGGTGGCGGCGCCACCGAGCGCACCGATAGCGGTGGCTTCGGTGAGGGCCCCGCGCGCGCGACTGACCGCGTAGTACGCCTGGATCACCGTGACCGGCACAACACTGACCACAAGCACGCGCAGCGCCGAGGCGCCCTCGGCCGCATATCGGGCCCCAAGGAGCGAGAGGGCAAGCTCCGCGACAACACCCAGGACCAGGGCCGCCGGCACGCCGATCAGGAGCGAGCTGCGCAGGCCGTGGAGAATGGCGTCCCGTGCCACTGCCAAATCGCGCGACACTTCGGCGAAGACTGACTGGCCGATCGAGATCGGGATGATGAGCACCACCCAGCTCATCATCCAGGCCGCGTACCAGAATGCGTTCGTCGTCGGCCCCAGGATCTCCGCCACCAGCACGGGCATCGCGAGCGCGGGTGCGCGTTCGGCGAGCGTCAGGAGCCAATTCGGCCACCCGACCCCTACCAGACGCCTCGTGAGCCCCAGGTCCCAGCGCGCGACGGGCCATCGGCTCAGGGCGCGCGCCACCTGGACGACGGCGATCGTGCATGCCGCAAGGCCGGCGGACGCCCATGCGATGAGAATCGTCAGGCTGCCTCGAGCACCGGCAAAGAGCGACACCGAGATCCCGAGCACGACGATGGTGACCACGCCGAATGCGATATTTCTGACGAGGACCTGGTCGCCCCGACGCAGCGCCAGCGAGACGTAGTCGTAATACGTGTTCAACGTTCCGAATACCGCC
Source organism: Candidatus Limnocylindria bacterium (assembly GCA_039919135.1). Lineage (GTDB taxonomy): Bacteria > Chloroflexota > Limnocylindria > QHBO01 > QHBO01 > JACDBZ01. Next base: position 761 of record JBDSGF010000037.1, read on the forward strand.
ATCGCCAGGAACGCGACGACGTATCCAGGCCCGGCGACGACGTCGAGCTCGCCCATCAGCGTGGCCGCAAGCACGAGGTAGCCGAGCGCCACGGCGAGCACGCACAGCACGACCACGGTCGCGCCGACGTTCACCAAATGCCCCGGCTCCTGACGATGCGACGGCAGCAGGGCAACCACCGCGGAGCCGACGCCCATCAGCCCCAGCTGCACGCACAGCATCATTGCCGCCACCAGGGCCGAGGCGATGCCAACCTCAGCTGGCGCGAAGAGCCGAGCTGCGAGCAACCAGGCCAGGAAGCCGAGCCCCATCGATGCGACGCGCGCGGCGATGAGTGCCAGGTTGCTGACCAGGACGCTCAGCCGCGTGAGGGGTACGGCGTGGACCGGGGTGGCGGGTTCCGAGGCGGCCGCCGTCTTCATTGCTGGCGCCGCACCACCCGGGTCAGCAGGTGCCTGGCCATCGCAAACCAGTTCAGCGCCAGGAAAGTGGCGTAGTACGGAAGCCATTGTGGACGCCCACGCGCCAACGACAGCGCGGCGCCGCGAACGGCAGCCGCCGCGGGCAGGGCGAGCAACGGCAGTGCCCGCCACCCGTGCTTGATCGCCATGCGGGCCAGCCCCGCGCCATCGGCCAGAAACTGTCCCCGCGCGAATGCGAAGGAGTCACCGAAGCGATGTAGAACGATGGTGCGGTCGGACACGCCGATACGCTCGCCGTCGCGCTCCAGACGGAAGCGCATCTCGATGTCATCCCCGGAAGCGAAGCTGGCGTCGAGCCCGTGGTGGAGGAAGGCGTCGCGACGGAACACGGTGGCGACGAGGCCGAACCAGTACTTGCTTCGGCCGGTTCGGTGGTGGTCGACCAGCGCGCGCCCCCAGTAGCCGGGCCCCGATGTGCTCTCCAGGCCGGCCTGGAGCGCCGTGTACCCACCGCTGCGCACCTCGTCCAGAAGCGCGGCGAGGGCGCCGGACGGCAGCAGGACGTCAACATCGACGAGGGCGACCCATTCGGTGGTCGCGGCCTCGGCACCCATCAGGCGAGCCGCTGCGACGCCACGGCCACCGTCGTCCAGCAGGCGCACCGGATAGCGACGCGCGACCTCGACAGTCGCATCGGTCGAACGCCCGTCGACCACGATCACCTCGGCCGGGCCGGATGCGATCGCCGAGTCGAGGCAGGCCTCAATGAATGGCACGGCGTTCCTGACGGGGATGACGACAGTCAGGTCAGGCAGGTCGACGCGCACCGAATCATGCATCGCTCGCCGGACGTCCGATCTCGGGTGGGCCCGCGCGAGTCGCCGACGCCGCGTCCAAGCGCGACCAGACGCGCCGCGCGGACCCGACAGCGAACCCGGCGGCTGTCAACCCAAGGCCGGCGATGATGGCGCCTGAGCGCCCCAATGGCGCCAGGCTCCGGTCGCGGACCGCATCACGGACTCCACCCAGGACCCCGATGGGCAGCGTGCGCATCACGTACGATCGCTCTGACGCGAGCCCGCGATCCGCGCCGGCAAGCTCGGCGACGATGGCCTTGGAGAGCCCCTCCGAATAGCAGCGTGAGCGGAAGTAGCGCCACCGCGCGCGACCTTCCGGGAGGTGGTGCCTCACGCGCACGGCTGGGTCATACACGATGCGTGCGCCGGGAATCCGCCTCGTCGCGCGGATGCAGAGTTCCGTCTCCTCGCAGCCGACGGGCCTTGTCCCAACTCGACCAATCGCGTGATGGAAGCCGCCGACCTGCTCGAACACGCCACGACGGAACGACATGTTCGAGCCGATGAGGTTGCGCACATCGGCGGCTCGAGTCGGCAGGCCGCGGTAGGAGCAGCCGACCACCCAGTCGAACTCGATCGGAAACCAGGCCGGCCGGCCGCTGCGCCAGATGGGCTCGCTGGCTCCGCCCACCGCGATAACCGATGGAGCGTCGTACCACTCCAGCATGGTCTCGAGCCAGTCGTCATCGGCCTGCGCGTCATCATCGAGGAATGCCACGACGTCCGACGTGGCGTCGGCGATGCCCGTGTTGCGTCCGCCGCTCAGCCCCCGCGTCTCGGCGTTGGCGATGACACGCACGTCTGGAAAGCGTTCGA
>JBDSGF010000038.1:0-10954 GCA_039919135.1 Candidatus Limnocylindria bacterium
ACCGCCACGCCCTGCGTAACGGCCGGATCGAGACCGATCCGGTGGCCGGCGTCAGGGCACCGCGGCGCCCCTCGCGCCTGCCGCGCGTCCTCACCGTGGATGAGGCAGCCGAGCTGGTGACCGCTCCGGTGCGCCTCGCCTCGCGTGACGAGGCGCTCGCGCGCAGGGACTCAGCCATGCTCGAGCTGCTGTATGCGTCCGGAATGCGCATCAGCGAGCTCGCCGGCCTGACGCTCACTCGGGTTGACGTGGGGCGCCGCCGGATGCGGGTCACGGGCAAGGGCAACAAGGAGCGCGAGCTCGTCTTCGGCTCGCCGGCCGCTGCGGCACTGCGCTCGTACCTGGCCCACGCGCGTCCGATCCTGGCCGAACGGGGCACTCGCGCCGGCGGCGCCCTCTTCCTCAACGCGCGGGGCGAGCCGTTGACCGCGCGTGGAGCACGGCTCGTGATCGGGCGCTGGGTGGACGCCACGGGGGTGCCGAGCAGGACCAGCCCGCATACCCTGCGCCACTCGTTCGCCACGCACCTGCTCGAGGGCGGCGCTGACCTGCGCGTCGTCCAGGAGTTGCTGGGCCATGCCAACCTCCAGACGACCCAGGTCTACACGCACCTGTCCGATGCGGCGCTGCGCAGCGCCTACCGGGACGCACACCCGCGCGCCGGGCGAACCGGCGGCGGGCGGGCGGGACGGTGACGCGGCCTGAAGGCCCGACGCCATCCGTCGAAGGCCCGACGCCGTCGGTCGCGCCACCACCTGAGCCGGGCTCCCAGGCCGGCGGCGGCGGCCTCTCCGCCGGGCGCGTGCTTGTCACCGCCAGCCTGATCCTGACCGTCGCCGCACTGGCGAGCCGCCTGCTGGGCTGGATCCGGCTCCTCGTCATCGGTTCACAGTTCGGCGCCAGCCGCGAGCTGGACGCCTACTTCGCCGCCTTCCGCATTCCCGACGCCATTTTCCAATTGGTCGTCGCCGGCGCGCTGAGCGCCGCGCTCATCCCCGTCTTTCAGGGGTACCGCGCCCACGGGCAGGACGAGGAGGCGTGGCGGTTGGCCAGCAGCGTCATCAACCTGGTTCTCATCGCCCTGGGCGTGCTGAGCCTGCTGATGGCGATCTTCGCACCCGTGCTGGTGCCCATCGTGACGCCCGGCTTCGACGCGCCGACCACGGAGCTGACGATTCGCATGACCCGCGTGATGCTCCTCAGCCCGGTGCTCATCGGCATGGGTGCCGTGGTCACCGGCATCCTCAATAGCTACCAGCAGTTCACCGTCCCGGCCATTGCGCCGCTGCTCTACAACCTGGCCATCATTGGTGCCGCCATCTTCCTTGCACCGATCATGGGCGTCGAGGGTCTGGCGGTCGGCGTCGCCATCGGCTCCATGGCACACCTCGTCATCCAGTTGCCGAACCTGGCGAGGGTCGGGCAGCGCTACGACCTCACCATCGGCCTCGGCCACCCGGGAGTTCGCAAGGTGGCACTGCTCATGGGCCCCCGCACGCTGGGGCTTGCCGCCGGCCAGATCAACTTCCTCGTCAGCACGGTGCTCGCCTCGGGGCTGCCCGAGGGCAGCCTGACTGCCTACAACTATGCCTTCCAACTGTCGCAGATCCCGGTCGGCGTGATCGGCGTGAGCATCGCCGTGGCCCTATTCCCGACGCTCAGCTCAGACGCCGCGTTGGGACGCATCGGCGAGATCAGACGCCAGGTCGCCGGCGCGGTGCGCGTGCTGGTATTCGTGGCAGCGCCGCTGACGGCGATCATGATCGTGCTGCGCGAGCCGTTGACATCGGTCTTCTATCAGTACGGTCTGTTCAGCCAATCCGCCACCGAGCGGACGGCGAGCACCCTGCTTTTCTTCGCCATCGGCCTGGTCGGGCACATCGTGGTCCACGTGCTGACGCGCGCCTTCTATGCCATGCAGGACACGAAGACGCCGGTGACGTGGGCGATCGTGGCGGTCGCCATCAACGTGCCGCTTATGGCCTGGCTGGTGGGACCCATGGGCGTCGAGGGCCTCGCCCTGGCCCTGTCGATCAGCGCCGTGATCGAGGTGATCGGGCTGCTGTGGAGCCTGCGTCGCCGCATCGAGTCGGTTGATGAGGGTGCCATCCTGCGCTCGCTGGGCCGCGCCGCGGTGGCTTCCTTTGCCGCCGGGCTGCTCATGCTTGGCGGGCTGACGCTGGTCCAGGGCTCCCTGGGTGGGCTGCTGGACAACGCGTTCGGACGCCTGCTGGCATTGCTCGTGCTCTCGGCGGCGGGTGGCGCAATCTTCCTGCTCGTCGCTGCTGCGCTCCGCTCGCCCGAGCTCCAGCAGTTGCGCGGCATCCTGCGCCGCCGAAGCAGGAGCAACGCCTGATGCACTTCAGACCGGCCACCGATGCGGATGCCGATGCCTGGCAGGCGTTCCTGGCCGTCACCGCGTCGGGCGACTTCCTCCACGACTGGGCCTGGGCCGATGTCGCCGCCTTCGACGGCCAACCGCAGCGCCGCTACCTGCTCACCGAGGACGACGCGATCGTGGCCATCGTCGCCGCCGGGGCCCGGCAGCTGATGCGCGGCCGCGAGTTCTGGTATGTGCCGCACGGGCCGGTCCTCGACTACGGCGACCCGCGTGCGGCGGAGCGGATGCGGGCGCTCGTCACCGGGCTGCGGATCGCGGCGCGAGCGCACCGGGCCATCGCCGTGAAGCTGGAGCCTCGCCTGGCGTCGGATGACCCCGCGCTTGCCGTCTTCGATCGGCGCGGCCTTCGACGTGGACCGGAGACGCTCCAGGTGGGGCAGACGCGCACGGTTGACCTGGCCGACGACGAGGCGCTCCTGGCCGGCTTCGACAAGGACACGCGCTACGCCGTGCGACGCAGTGAACGAGAGGGCGTCACCGTCTCGGTCGCCGAGGACGGCACGGACCAGCGCGCGATCGACGACCTCCACGGACTGGTCGGTGAGATCCAACAGCGCGCCGGCTTCCCCATGCCACCCATCGAGCGCTACCGGATCGCCTGGCGTGCGCTCGGCGGAGCGGGACGCGCGGCCATCCTGGAGGCGCGACGCTCCGGCGAGCTACTCGCCTCGGGCATGGTCGTGATCACCGGCGACCGGTCCTTCTACCTGTTCAGCGGCTCGCGGCGCGAGGAGCGCGGGGAGCCGAAGCACTACGCGTCGTACGCGCTTCAGTGGGCCATGATGCGCCTCGCCCGTGATCGCGGCGTTCGTCAGCACGACCTGTGGGGCATCGCGCCGCCCGGCGCCGGTCCCGACCATGCGTGGCACGGGGTCGGGCTGTTCAAGAAGGGCTTCGGCGGGCACGAGGTCGAGTGGGCCGGCAGCTGGGACCTGGTGATTGACCCCGCCCTGTATCGGCTGCGCGGCGCGACGGGCATCATGCGCCGCTGGCTGCGTGGACTGCGCGCATGAGCAAGGGACTCGGCTCGCTGACCGATGTGATCGCGCCGGAGCGGGTCGTCGGCATCCCGGTCGGCGAGGTGACCGCCCTCGCCTACGACTCTCGCCGGGTGGAGCCAGGCACGCTCTTCTTCGCCGTCCCCGGCGTGCATGTCGACGGCCATGACTTTGCCGCGGCGGCCGTGGAGAGCGGTGCCATTGGCCTGGTTGTTGAGCACGAGCTGCCGGACGCATCGGTCCCGCAGTTGGTGGTGGACCGCAGCCGGCGTGCGCTGGCGGACGCCGCCGACGCCTGGTTCGGCCGGCCATCCGAGAAGCTCCGGGTGATCGGCATCACCGGCACCGACGGCAAGACGACCTCGTCGGTTCTCGCCGTCGAGCTGCTGCGCGCCGGTGCACGGCGCCCGGGGCTGATGGGCACGGTGGCGGTCGACATCGGAGATGAGCGCACCCCGAACGATGACCGCAACACGACTCCTGAGTCTCTCGAGCTCCAGGAGCTCCTTGCGCAGATGGTCTCGGCCGGCAACGACAGCGTGGTGATGGAGGCGACGTCGCACGGCCTGGCGCTGGAGCGAACGCGCAACTGCCGCTTCGACGTGGGCGTGGTGACGAGCGTGACGAGCGAGCACCTCGAGTTCCACGGCAGCCTGGAGGCATACCGCGCGGCCAAGGCGCGCCTGATCGAGGAGGCACCGCTTGCCATCCTCAACACCGATGACGACGCCTTCACCTTCTTCCGTTCTCGCGCCCGCCAGCGAGTGATGACCTACGGGATCGACACCGATGCGGACCTGCGCGCCACCGATCTGGTCGCCGATGCCGACGGCAGCCGCTTCACGCTGGTTGCGCCCGACTGGAGCGGACCGATCTCGCTGCCGATGCCGGGGCGCTTCAACGTCAGCAACGCGCTGGCCGCACTGGCGATCGCGCATGTCGAGGGGGTCGGGTGGGAGGTCGCGGCGGAGGCCCTGGCTCGGACAACGGGGGTTCCCGGTCGCATGGAGCGCATCGACGCCGGCCAGTCCTTCGCCGTGGTGGTCGATTACGCCCACACAGCCGATTCCCTGGCCAAGGTGCTGCGCATGCTGCGCCCCGTCACCCGCGGGCGGCTGATCGCCGTCATAGGCTCCGCCGGCGAGCGCGATCCGACCAAGCGCCCCGCCATGGGCAGGGTCAGCGCCGAGCTCTCGGATCTCACCATCGTGACCGATGAGGACCCTCGCCTCGAAAACCCGCGCTTCATCAACGAGGCCATTGCCGACGGTGCGCGCGCCGCCGGCGCAACCGATGCTTCGCTGGTGGTGATCGATGATCGGCGCGAGGCGATCGGCCACGCCATCGGTCTTGCCCGTGAGGGCGACGTGGTCCTGCTGGCCGGCAAGGGGCACGAGGCGAGCATCTTCTACGGCAACGAGAAGCTCGCCTGGGACGACCGCGTCGTAGCACGCGAGGCGCTGGCCGCCGCAGGATGGGCGATGGCATGACCGGCAATCAGCTCAGCGCCTGGCGCATCACCGATCCGGTCGCTTGGAACGCGTTCGTCGAGTCCGCGGGGTATCACGCCTTCCCGCAGCTGTGGGAATGGGGCGAGGTGCGGGCCATGGGCGGCTGGCGGCCGGTGCGGCTGGCCATTGGTCCGTCGCAGGACGAGCCGATGGCGGGTGCGCAACTCCTGCTCCGCCGCATGCCGGTGGTCGGCTGGCACCTGGCCTATGTGCCACGCGGCCCCATCGGCAACATGGACGAGCCAAGCGTGCGAGCGGCGCTCGGGCGGGCGCTGCGCGCGTTCGGCGCCTCGGACAAGGTGGCCACCGTGCGGGTCGACCCGGAGGCCCAGCGCGTGACATCGTATGGGCAGGCGCTCCTCGAGTCTCCCTGGCGGGCGGCGCCGAAGGTGCAGCCGCCGACGACGCGGGTGATCGACCTCACCATCGGGACCGATGCGCTGAAGGCGGCGCTGAGGCGCAAGCATCGGCAGTACGTGAACAAGGCCGAGCGCTCCGGCGTGACGATCGAGCGCTTCGACGGCGCCACTCCGGCGGAGGTCATGGGTCAGGCGCTGGCGGACTTCAACCGCATCTACCAGTTCACCGCGCACCGCGCCGGGTTCGTGGCTCGGCAGGGCTTCTACTACGAGCGCGTGTGGGCTCTCTTCGCGCCCACGGGGCGCGTGCGCCTCAGCTTTGCCGTGAAGGACGGCGAGCGGGTCGCCGTGCTCTACCACTTCACGTGCGGCGAGCGAGCGGTCGAGTCCTACGGCGGCATGACCGATGCCGGCGCCGAACTGCGCGCCAACTACCTGCTCAAGTGGTCGGCCATCAGCAATTTCGCGAACGAGGGCTTCGGCATCTATGACATGTGGGGACTGGCGACCGGCGGCATCCGCCAGTTCAAGGAGGGCTTCGGTGGCTCGGAGATCGAGTACGTGGGCGCCCGCGACCTTCCCCTGCGAGCGCCGATGGACACCGTACTGCGCCTGGCCATCCCGGCCTACGGGCTTGCCCAGCGGGTTCGCCTGAAGCTCCTCGGCCGCGACGACGGCGAGGCTCCCGAGGTCGCATGAGCAGCCCAAACATGAACCCGGTGCGGTACGAGGTGACGGTTCCGCTGGCGCGTGAGGCTGCGTTCGAGCTGCTCACGGCCCGAATCGGCGAGTGGTGGCCGAAGAGGAGCACCCTCTTGCGCCGCTCGCTCGCCTCCGTCCACATCGACCCGGCGGTGGGCCGCTGGTACGAGCGGTCCACTGACGGCGACGAGCTGAGTTGGGGCCGTATCCTGGTCTGGCAGCCGCCTGGTCACCTGGCCCTGGGCTGGCAGATCACGGCCGAAGGAAAGCCCGAGCCAAGTCCGAATCGAGCAAGCAGGGTCGAGTTTCGCCTGTTCGAGGATGATGGCCGAACCCGCGTGGAGCTCGAGCACAGCGCCTTCGAGCGTCACGGTCGGGAAGGCGGTCGGACCTGGCGCGACGGCATGGCCGGCCCCCACGGCTGGACAGCGCTCCTCGCACCCTTCGTGGCGGCCGCGGAGCGGAGCTGACCCATGCGCGGATGGCCATGAGCTCGCCGGACCTGCTTCATCCATCGGTCCGGGCACGCCTGGAGGTACTTGGCGTCGAATTCGAGGTCATGGCGTGCGACCCGGCACTGGCCGACACCGCCGCGTTCGTGAAGGCCTACGGCGTGCCGCTCGAGCGGAGCGCGAACACCATCGTGGTCGCCTCGAAGGGCGCCGAGCCGATCCACGTCGCCTGCGTCGTGCTGGCCACGACCTCGCTCGACGTGAACCGGGTGGTCCGGCGTGAGATGGGTGTCCGCAAGGCCTCGTTTGCCGCGGCCGATCCGGTGCGGGCAGTGACCGGCATGGAGATTGGTGGCGTGACGCCCTTCGGACTTCCGGATGGCCTGCCGGTATTGGTCGACGCTCGGGTGATGCAGCAGCCCTGGATCGTGCTCGGCGGCGGGAATCGGTCCTCGAAGCTGAAGCTGGCGCCGGGCGCCCTTCTGGTGCTGCCGTCGGTCCGCGTGATCGCGGGGCTGGCCTTCGTTCGCCAATAGCCGATTCGAGCCGTACGGATTCACGTGAGGCGTGCGTTAGGCTCGCCATGACCCAACTGGAGCGTCCCGATTCACACGTGGCGTGAATCCGGACGCACCGGAGCCCGCTGGCCACGCCCATTGGTCGCCTGGCGTGAATCGGGACGGTTCCGAGCGGCCACCCAGTCGAATGCGGCGACTTGCTGAGACGGGAGCGACCACAACCCGACGCAGGCCGTTCGGGAGCTGAGGCGGACGTGAAATGAGGGCGGCCGCGCCGGTGCCGCCGGCCTGCCCGGCGGTCCGGGCTTGGAGTCCGCACCTCGTAACCATGGGGGGTCGCGAGCGTGGCCCGTGCTAGCATCAGCGTCCCATGGCGCAGTTGGCTCGCTTCTCCCCTGCGGCCGTCGTGCAGCGGATCACGCGCGGCGGCGAGTCAGCGGGCGAGGCCGTCCACACCATCGACGAGATCGTGGCCGAGGCGCAGCGCCACCGAACGAGCTTCAACGAGGCGCTGGTGCGCCGTGCCCACGATGCGGCGGTCGCGGCGCACGAGGGACAACTGCGCAGCTCGGGCGAGCCATACGTCACGCACCCCGTGGCCGTGACCCACTACCTGGCGACGCTCCAGATGGACGCGGAAACGCTGGCTGCCGCGCTGCTCCATGACGTTCCCGAGGACACCGACATCACGATTGCGGACCTTGAGAAGCGATTCGGACGCGATGTGGCGCGGCTGGTGGACGGTGTGACCAAGCTCTCGAGGTTCGGCAGCGCCCGGACCATGGAAGAGCAGCAGGCCGAGAACATCAGGAAGATGTTCATGGCCATGGCCGAGGACGTGCGGGTGGTGATCATCAAGCTCGCCGACCGTCTGCACAACATGCAGACCCTTCGGCACCTGGCGCCGGACAAACAGGTGCGAATCGCGCGCCAGACGATGGAGATTTACGCCCCGCTGGCGCATCGGCTTGGCATGTGGCAGATCAAGTGGGAGCTCGAGGATCTCGCCTTCAAGTACCTGGAGCCGGAGAAGTATCGGCAACTGGTCGACATGCTCACGGATGGCCGTCGGGCACGCGAGAGCTTCGTCAACAAGAGCATCGGCATCCTGCGCAAGGAGCTCGCCAAGGTCGAGATCAAGTCCGAGATCAATGGGCGACCCAAGCACCTCTACTCGATATCCCGAAAGATGGAGCGCAAAGGGGCCGATTTCACCGAGATCTATGACCTCAACGCCATCCGCGTCCTGGTGGACGACGTCAAGGACTGCTATGCGGCCCTCGGCGTCGTTCATTCGCTGTGGCGCCCAGTGCCGGGCCAGTTCGACGACTACGTCGCCATGCCCAAGGCGAACATGTACCAGTCACTGCATACGGCCGTCATCGGTCCGGAGGCGAAGCCGCTCGAGGTGCAGATCCGGACCTACCAGATGCACGAGGTGTCCGAAGCGGGCATCGCCGCACATTGGCGCTACAAGGAGGGCAGCCGCGGCGATCGGCGCTACGACGAGAAGCTGGCCTGGGTGCGCCAGCTCATGGACTGGCAGCGCGAGGTCACCGATCCGACCGAGTTCGTCGAAGGCCTGAAGCTCGATCTGTTCCAGGACCAGGTCTTCGTCTTCACCCCGAAGGGCGACGTAAAGGACCTGCCCCGCGACGCGACGCCGCTCGACTTCGCCTACCGCATCCACACCGATGTCGGCCACCGCACCATCGGCGCCAAGGTCAACAACCGATTGGTGCCGCTCGACTATCGGCTGCGCAACGGCGACATCGTCGAGGTCGTGACCACCAAGGCGGCGCACGGGCCGTCGCGAGACTGGCTCAACATCGTCCAGACGTCGCACGCGCGCGAGAAGATCCGGGCCTGGTTCAAGCACCAGCAGCGCGACGAGAACATCACGCAGGGCAAGGAGCTGCTCGATCGTGAGCTGCGTCGCCTCGCGCACGAGACGCTGGCATCGGTCGACGCCGCCAAGCTGAACGAGATCGTCGGGCAGTACCGCTTCAAGGAGCTCGACGATTTCTACGCGGCCATCGGCTATGGGGCCGTGTCCTCGGCCTCGGTCGTCAGCAAACTCGAGATCCACGACGATGTCGAGATCACCCTGCCCGATGAGGCGCCGCCCGCCGCCCCATCCACGACCGGCGTCAAGGTCAAGGGCGTGGGCGACCTGCTGGTGCGCTTCGCCAACTGCTGCTCGCCGATCCCCGGCGACGACATCACCGGCTACGTGACCCGCGGCAAGGGCGTGACGGTGCACCGCGCGTCGTGCCCATCGGTGCTGTCAGAGCGGGACATCGAGCGGCTGATCGATGTCGAGTGGGAGCTCGCTGCCCAGAACACCTATCCGATCACCGTGCGCATCACCGCTCTCGATCGGCCCGGGCTGCTCAACGAGATCACGAACGTCGTCGCCGAGTACAAGGTGAACATCGTGGCCGCGTCGGTGACGACCCATCCCGATGGAACGGCCACCATCACCGCCACCTTCAAGGTGACCTCGCTCCAGCAATTGGCGCAGGTACTGTCGAAGATCGAGCGGCTACGGGATGTCACCTCGGTCACCCGGGAGGCGCGATAACCCCGCCTCGGTCGCGAGCCGTTCCTGCGGTTGCACTGAGCGCACCCAATCGGTGCGTTGAGCGCAACCGACTGCGGTCTGAAGCGGCGACCCGTCGGGGCGTACACTCCGCGTATGAAGGGCGATCGCGTCGAGGCCGTCGTCGACACTGGCCAGGGAGGAACGCAGACCTTCGAGATCGTGGCGACGCGTGCCGGCCGCCGCATCGAGGTCACCAGCGCCCGTGGCGTGATCGAGGTGAGCGAGGTAACTCGCAGCGGCACGCCCGTGCGCACCGGCCGTTTCATGACCAGCCGCGTGGTCGCCCTCGTCGAGCACCCAGCAGCAGAAGGTCGCTAACGCCCGGTTGAAGTGTCCACGCGCCGGCGCATGGGGGCCGGCTCCGCAGACGAGTAAGGCCGATTCCTCTCAGATTCTCACCCCCGGAAAGCTATATCGGATAGCTCGCGCTGCCGACCGCGGCCCCGAGCGCGACTCCCACCCTGGATCCTGTCGAATTCTCCTCGGGTGAGAATCTGACACGGTTGGGCCTCGCCTTTCCGTGATAGTGATCTCCCCATGAGAATCTGATAGGAAAGCGGCCCGACGGCGCACCCCCGCCGGCCACGCCACGTCCGCGCCGCAGGCCGTAGACTCCGACGCATGTCTCGCCAGATCACCGCCCCGCGCGGCACCCGCGACCTGCTTCCCGAGGAGGCGGCAGCCTGGAACCGCGTCGAGGCGGTCGCGCGCGATCTCGTGCGCCGCTATGCCTTCGAACGCATCGAGACCCCGCTCTTCGAGCGCGTCGAGCTCTTCGCGCGCGGCCTGGGCGAAAGCAGCGACGCGGTGGAGAAGGAGATGTTCCGCGTCTCCGGCGCGACCGGCAGCGACGAGGAGCGCCCGGAATGGGCGCTTCGCCCGGAGCCGACCGCCGGAATCGTGCGTGCCTTCATTGAGCACGGCATGCACGTGCGGCCCGGCCCGCTGCGCTTGAGCCTCATCGGCCCCATGTTCCGGTACGACCGCCCGCAGGCCGGCCGCTTCCGCCAGTTCAGCCAGTGGGATGTGGAGGTCATCGGTGATGCCGGATCAGCCGTGGACGCCGAGCTCATCGAGCTCGCACATCGGTTTTACGCGGAGGTCGGCCTGTCCGATGTGGTGGTCCACCTGAACTCCATCGGCGACGCGGTCTGCCGGCCGGCCTATCGGCAGGCGCTGGTTGATTATTTCAGCGTCCACATCGACCGCCTGACCGATGATTCCCGACGGAGGCTCCAGATCAACCCACTACGGGTGCTGGACGACAAGCAGCTCGCCACCGATCTGGCGGAGGGCGCGCCGAAGAGCGCCGACCACCTGTGCGACGAATGCCGCGCGCATTTTCGGCGGGTGCTCGACCTGCTCGATGCGCTGGGCGTGCGCCACATCGTCGATCACCGGCTCGTCC
>JBDSGF010000039.1:0-7315 GCA_039919135.1 Candidatus Limnocylindria bacterium
GGGCGACCTGGGAGAAGTTCCGCGAGCTCGAGCGCGCGGGCCTGACGATGTACGGCCAGATGACCGCCGGCTCATGGATCTACATCGCCACGCAGGGAATCATCCAGGGCACGTACGAGACGTTCGCCGAGGCGGCGCGCCAGCATTTCGGCGGCACGCTGGCCGGCACCGCCACCCTCACCGCCGGCCTGGGCGGCATGGGCGGGGCGCAGCCCCTGGCCATCACCATGAACGGCGGTGCAGCGCTGGTGGTTGAGGTCGACGAGGCCCGCGCTCGCCGCCGCCTGGACGCCGGCTACGTGGACGAGCTGACGCATTCGCTGGATGAAGCCGTGGCCATGACCGATGCCTGGCGCGCGGAGCGCATCGGCCGCAGCGTCGCGCTCATCGCCAACGCCGCTGAGGTGCTCCCGGAGCTCGCAAGGCGGGGCTGGCGCCCGGAGATCGTCACCGACCAGACCAGCGCCCACGATCCGCTGGAGGGCTACGTGCCCGCGGGCCTCTCCCTCGACGATGCCCTCGCACTTCGCAGGTCAGACCCCGACGATTACGTGCGTCGCGCCAAAGCCTCTATGGCCGATCACGTCCGCGCCATGCTCGCCTTCCAGTCGGCCGGATCGGTCACCTTCGACTACGGCAACAACATCCGCGCCCACGCGCGCGACGCCGGGGTCGAAAACGCGTTCGACTTCCCCGGCTTCGTTCCCGCCTTCATTCGCCCGCTCTTCTGCGAAGGGAAGGGTCCATTCCGGGTTGCCGCACTGTCGGGCGACAGCAACGACATCGCGGTCATCGACGCCGCGCTGGCCAAGCTCTTCCCCGACGACGAATCGCTCCAGCGCTGGCTGCGCCTGGCCGCCGAGAAGGTGCCGGTCCAGGGGTTGCCGGCCCGCATCTGCTGGCTCGGTTACGGCGAGCGCGCCCGCGCCGGCATCCGCATCAACGAGCTGGTTGCCTCCGGCGAGATCACGGCACCCATCGTCATCGGTCGCGACCACCTTGACGCCGGCTCGGTGGCCTCGCCGTACCGAGAGACGGAGGCCATGCGCGACGGCAGCGACGCCATCGCCGATTGGCCCATCCTCAACGCACTGGTCAACACCGCCGCCGGGGCGACCTGGGTCAGCTTCCACCATGGGGGCGGCGTCGGCATCGGCTTCTCGCTGCATGCCGGCATGGTGATCGTCGCCGATGGAACCCCTGAGGCCGCGGCACGCCTGGAGCGGGTTCTGACCGCCGATCCGGGCATGGGCGTCATCCGCCATGCCGATGCGGGCTACGAGCGCGCGCTCGAGGTCGCCGACGAGCGCGGCGTGCGGATCCCCATGCGAACGCAAGGCTGATCGGCTCATGCGACACGCGTTGAACGAGCCGCTTCCGGGCGCGCCGGAGCCGTGGGCCCCCTCGGAGATGCCCGCATTCCGCTCCCGGCCGCCGTACCTGATGAGCGAGATGATCGCGGCCGAGCCGGCGCTGGCCGAGCGCCTCATGCGGCGGCTGGCTGCTGACGCGTCGCTCGGCCAGCTGGCGTCCGCCGTTCGGGAGGCAGTGTCGGCACGGCAACCGATCTTCACGACCGGTTGCGGCACCTCGGAGCATGCGGCCATGGGCATCGCGACATTGCTCAATGACGCGCTCGACCTGCCGGCGGGACGTGAGGTCCGTGCGGTCCAGGCCCTGGAGACTCTCCGGCGCCCCCTGCGCGAAGGACTGCTCATCGCGGTCTCGCACGAGGGCGGGACCCACGCCACCAACGAGGCGCTACGTGCTGCCCGCGAGGCCGGGGCACGGACGGCGCTCATCACTGTCGGCGGTGGCTCGCCGGGTGCGGCCCTGGCGGAGATCGTCATCCGGACCGATGAGCAGGATCGCAGCTGGTGCCACACCGTCGGGTACCTCGCGCCGATCGTCGTGGGCGTCATGCTGGCCGCGCGACTGACGCGGGCGCGCCCCGACGCCGCCGCCATCCGAGCCGTGCTCGACGTTGGCGAGGACGCCCATGCCGCCGCCGCCATCGCGCCGGCCCTGGCGGGTACGGATCGGCTGATCGTCGTCGGCTCGGGGCCGGATTACGTCACCGCCCGCGAGCTTGCCCTCAAGGTGGCCGAGGGTGCGCGCCTGGCGGCCGACGCCCACGAGCTCGAAACGATCCTCCACGGCCACCTGGCCGCGGCGAACCGATGGACCGGCCTGGTCCTGGTCCTGACCGATGGAACGACGCCTGGGGTCGTTGACCGTGCGCGCCGGGTGCTCGCGGCGGCGAAGGCGCTGGGCGCGACCGCCGCAGCTATCCTGGCCGAGTCGACCGACGCGCAGATTCCGGCTGAGGACACGCGCGCCGGCAGGATCGTGCTCCCGCGCACTGGCCGCGTGCCCGCGCTGACGGGTTCCCTGCTGGCATCGGCCATCGCGCTCCAGCTCCTCACGGAGCGCCTGGCACGGGCGCGCAACGTGGACCCCGACACCCTCGGCCGCGAGGACGCCGCGCAGGCCGCAGCCCACGCCTGACGTTAGAATCGGCGGCTCGTGAGCGAGCCCGTCCTCGACCGATCGGTGCGATCGACGAACTTCCGGCGCTTCTGGATCGGTCAATCCGTTAGCTTCCTGGGCTCCGAGGTGAGCCTGCTGGCGCTGCCGCTCATTGCGGTCGTCACCCTCAATGCCGATGCCACCCAGATGGGCATCCTCACCGCGCTGGGCTACCTGCCGTTCCTGCTGATCGGGCTCCAGGCGGGAGTATGGGTCGATCGCATGCGCCGCCGCCAGATCCTCATCTGGTCCGACCTGGCCAAGCGGCACCGCTGGCCGGCGGTCCGCCATGGCTGACGATTGCCATCCTGGCCGCAGGGCAGTTCCTGCTCGGCGTGGCGCGCCCCGTCTTCAACATCAGCCAGCTCTCGCTGCGGCAGGCGATCACGCCGGATCGGCTCCAGGGCCGTGTCAACGCCACCATGCGCTTCATCATGTGGGGTGTCACACCGTTCGGCGCCCTCGTCGGGGGGCTGCTCGGCTCCGCGATCGGCCTGCGACCGACGCTCCTGCTCGCCGCCGTCGGCGTCCTCCTGGCCTTCGGCTGGATCGCAGCCTCGCCGGTTCGCGCGCTCGTGACGGTGCCTGATGCCGCCGAAGGCTGATGCCCCGCGTTCCGTGCTAACGCATGGCCAGTTCTCACGAAATGAGGCTTATCTCGGCACGACGGCTCGGAACTCGGCTAATTCGTCCGGGGATGAGAATTGAGGCCCGAATCGAGGCGGAATCGAGCCGAATCGAGGCCTACAGGGCGAAACGCTGGGATAAGCCTCACCTGCTGAGAGTTAGCGACGCCGAGGCGGACCTCAGCCGCGGAGCAGGTCGAAGAGGCGGACGTAGAAGCGCAAGTTGTGCAGGGTGGCGAGCCGTTCGGCGGAGTGGTCGCCGACCTTGAACAGGTGATGCAGGTACGCAACGGAATGCCGCGAACAGAGCGGGCAGTCGCAGCCGTCCTCGATGGGCCCATGGTCCACGCGATACCCCGGATCGTGGATGCGCACCGCGCGGTAGAACGAATCCCCCGGCGACGGCCGGCGCGAAGCCCAGCCGGGACGAAAGGCGTACAGCCGCCCGTGGCGAGCATCGCGCGTGGGCAGGGCGCAGTCGAAGATGGAGTAGCCCAGCGCGAAGGCGGCCACGACATGGTCCGCCCGACCGATGCCCAGCGCGTGCTTCGGCGCATCTGCCGGCAGCGACTCGGCCACCCAGCGCAGGGGCTCGACCAGCAGCGCGCCATCCGAGGCCAGCGGCCACCCGCCAAAGCCATAGCCGTCGAAGCCGATGTCGGCGAGGGCAAGGGCGCACTGCCGTCGCAGCGCCTCGACACCGCCGCCCTGGACGACCGCGAAGATGCGCGGCGGCTCGACGGACCCAAGCGACGCGACCTGGCGGTCGAACTCCTCGCGACAGCGGCGCGCCCATCGGACGGTCCGCTCGACCGAGCGTTCCTGCTCGGATTCGGGGGCGTCCGCATCGGTGCAGTCATCCAGGCAGACCACGATGTCCGACCCGAGCTGAAACTGAAGGCGCACCACCCGTTCGGGCGTGAGCGTCCATTTCTCGCCGGTCGACGGCTCGCGAAAGATGACCTCGTTGTCGCGAATCACGCCCCGGTTCGGGTCCTGGCGGATGAGGCTCCACACCTGGAAGCCGCCCGAGTCGCTCAGGATGGGTCCGCTCCAGTCCATGAACCGATGAATCCCGCCGGCCGCCTGCACCACCCGCGCACCGGGACGCCGGAGCAGGTGGAAGGCGTTGACCACCACCCCTTCAATGCCGATGGTCCGCAGGTCCTCCGAGCTCACGCCGCGCACGCCGGCCCGCGTCGCGTCCGGCAGGAAAGTAGGCACGGCGAGCGTCCCGCGACGGGTGACGAGCGGATCAGCCATCCAGCGTCAGCACAAAGACGAGCTCATTGCTGACCGATGCCTCCGCCACGGCGCTGACGCGCCGCGCTTCGGTCACCAGGCGCTCCATGCGCGACCGATACAACCACTCTCGCCCGTCCCCGCGCCCGCCCAGCGAGCGCGATGCGAAGCTCACCACCGCGTGGCGCACCCGGAGGGATCGCAACAGACGCGTGGCCGCCTCGGGATCCTGGCGGTCGAGGGTCGTGACGAGCTTGAGGAGGAAGGCGACATCGGCCTCATCGGAGGGTGGCTCGGTAACCACGTCCTCGGTACGGACTTCGTGTGGTTGGCCGATCAGCTCGAAGAAGGCGCCGACGGTGTCCAGCGGGCGCTGGTCGACATCGGTCGCCACGTAGGTGGCGTCGCCAATGCCCATCCATGGCAGCGCGAGCGGGTTGAGCCCGCAGCCGATGTCGAGGAGGCGTCCCGGAACCCCGGTGTGCGCCCAAATGCCGGCGTAGAACGCCTCGAGGTGCGGGATCCGTTCGCGCGTGGAGGCGTGCGCTTGCAGCGCATCGGTGCATGCTTCGCGAAATGTGGAGCTGGTCAGGTCGCCGTTCCAGGCCTCTTCGATTGCGTTGCGTTGGGGCGCGCCGCGGAAGGCGCCGACGACCTGGTGCAGGCGACGCTTCACGCGCTTCACGGCATCCTCGGGATTGCGCGCCCGCGGCAGCTCCTCCGCGGCCAGACGGCTGAGCAGCGAACGGTCCACGTCGCGGTAGCGCGAGGAGCGGACGACGCGCTCGACGATCTCGGTGATCATCGGTCGCGGAGGCGCAGGACGAGCGCATAAGCGTCGCGCTTCGATACGCCATGTCGTGCCATGAGCAGCTCCTGCACGGCTCGCGCCGGCGTCGCGTGTGCGAGCAGCAGGCGCGCATCGGCCTCGGCGTCAGCGGTGACCCCGGTGGGCTCGGTCGCGCCACCGATGATCAGCGTGCACTCGCCGCGCACTTCGCCCTCCGCCTCGAGCTGCTCGATCAGCTCCGAGAGCGTTCCGCGCTGGTAGCGCTCGTGCGGCTTGGTGAGGTTGCGGGCCAGGCAGGCTGGACGGTCGCCGAGGGCTGCGAGTGCGTCGCGCAGCGCATGGGTCAGGCGGCGGGGAGCTTCGAAGGCGACCAGCGTGGCGTCGTCATGCGCGTTCGCCTTCAGCGTCGCGCGCCGGGCGGCGGCCGTGCGGGGCAGGAATCCGATGAATCGGAACGGATGCGGCGGAAGGCCGGATGCCGCCAGGGCGGTGGTCACGGCCGACGCCCCGGGAAGGCTGGTGATGGTGATCCCCGCCTCGATGGCCGCGCGGACCAGCCGGTAGCCGGGGTCGCTGATGAGCGGCGTGCCAGCATCACTGACCAGCGCGACGTTGTCACCCGCGGTCAACCGCTGAACCAGCTCGCGCGTGCGAGCTTCCTCGTTGTGGTCGTGATAGCTGACCGCTGTTGTCTCAATGCCGTGGTGGTGCGCCAGCGTCGCGAAATGCCGGGTGTCCTCCGCGGCTACCAGGGCCACGCCTCGCAGGGTCTCCCGCGCGCGCAGCGTGAGGTCGTCCGGATTGCCGATCGGCACCGCGACGATGAACAGCGTGCCGGAGCGGGTGTTGAGGGAGGCTGCCACGCCACCGAGCGTAACAGGGGTGCAATGCGCGCCTCCTGGACGGGCGGGGTTCCAGAAGCTGGCCGGGACCGAGCCGGAGCCTGGTTGACGCCGCGTGCGATGATGCGCATGAGCGGCCACGTCCCGAGCCCAGTGCAGGCGGCCGCGTCACGGGGGTCCCTGACCGATGCGCCGCACCACTGCCCTGCTGGCCTCACTGGCCCTGCTGCTCACCCTCTTTCCCGTCGCGGCGCTCGCGGCGCCTTCCGCGACCGGCACCTGGATCGTCACGCTTCGAGCCGGCGTCGACCCGGCGTCCGCCGCACCCACGCTGGCGAGCCAGCACGGAGGTGCGGTTGGCTACGTGTATCGAGATGCCATCAACGGCTTCTCCTTCCGCGGATCGGCAGCAGCGGCCGATGCGCTCGCGCGCAATCCACAGGTCACCCTCGTGGAGGCCGATGCTGAAGTCTGGCTCGACACGACCCAGAGCGGTGCCACCTGGGGTCTCGACCGCATCGACCAGCGCACGCTGCCGCTCGACAACGGATACACGTACAACAGGACCGGGGCCGGCGTCACCGCCTACGTCATCGACAGCGGCATCCGTTTCAGCCATGCCGAGTTCGCCGGCGGGCGAGCTGTGCTCGGCACGGATCTCGTCGGTGACGGCCAGAACGGCAATGACTGCAATGGGCACGGCACGCACGTGGCGGGCACCATCGGCGGATCCACCTACGGCGTGGCCAAGTCGGTGAAGCTGGTGAGTGTGCGCGTCTTCGCCTGCACCGGCGGAAGCACGTGGGAAACCATCATCGCAGGCATCGAATGGGTCATCGGTAACCATGTCAGCGGACCGGCGGTGGCGAACATGAGCCTCGGCGGCGGGGCCAACTCCTCAGTCGACACGGCAACGAAGAGCCTCATTGCGGATGGTGTCAGCACCGCCGTTGCGGCGGGCAATGGAAACATCGTCGGCATACAGGACGACGCCTGCAAATACTCGCCGGCGCGCGTGCCAGAGGCGATGACGATCAGCGCCACGGACAAGACCGACAAGAAGGCCTCGTGGGCCAACTACGGCACCTGCGTCGACTGGTTCGCGCCCGGTGTGAGCATCACCTCCGCCTGGATCGACACAGATAACGACACGAACACGATCAGCGGCACCTCGATGGCCACCCCGCACACTGCCGGTGTCGCGGCCCTCTACCTCGAAGCGAACACCGGCGCCACTCCGGCGCAGGTCCGCGAGGCCATCTTCACGAACACCACGAAGGACATCG
>JBDSGF010000040.1:0-7758 GCA_039919135.1 Candidatus Limnocylindria bacterium
AGGGCGGCAATGGTGCCGCCGGCGATGCCCTGCGCCTGCCCCACGATGTCGCGGCCCAGTCGCTCGGCCTGCGTCACCGCGCCGGCATACAGATCGGTCAGGTCAACCTGGAGGCGGCCTAACTGGAGGCTGCGCTGCCAGTCCGTCAGCACGGCGAGGATGTCCCGCTCCGTCTCGGGGTACCTGTCCGCCATCTCGGCCACCTGCTGCGTGAGGGCGGCACCGGTGTAGAAGAGAACGAAGCCAAGGACGATGAGGGCCAGCAGATAGGTCCCGACCACGATCGGCGGCCGCGGCGCGTCCAGGCGCTCCTCGAGCCAGGCGACCAGCGGGGACATGACAAAGGAGAGCAGCCAGGCCAGGAACAGGATCAGGACAATCGATCCGAAGCCGCCCACCACGTTCAGCAGGCGTTCCAGCAGGAGCACCGCGAAGTAGGCGCTGCCCAGGACGAGGAAGCCGATGAGCCAACGTCGCTCTCGCGGACCGATCCCGCCGGGGGTTTCGAGCGCCGGACCGGTCACCTCTCGGAAGCGCGCCGTGGACCGATGCCCACCGCAGCGCGGACCTCGGCCATGGTCGCGTCCAGGATGGGCCGCACCTTTGTCGCCCCCTGCACGAGTGTCTCCTCGACCACGGAGGGGTCGGCCGCCAGCCGTAGACGCTTCTCGCGCATCGGCCGGAAGAGCTCGATGATCCGCTCGGCCAGCAACTGCTTGGTGTCGACGCAGCCCGTACGCGCCGTGCGCTCGCCGTCATGGATCTGGAGGTAGTCGCCACCGAAGGACCGATGGAGCTGACAGACGTTGCAGACCTCGGGACGGCCCGGATCGGTGCGCTTGATGCGCTGCGGGTCGGTCACCATGCTCATCACCAGGCGCCGGATCTCGTCGGGCTCGGCGAAGATGGGGATCGTGTTGCCGGCGCTCTTGCTCATTTTGGTGGCGCCATCGATGCCGAGCACGATCGGCGCCTCGGTGTGGACCGCCCTCGGCTCCGGGAATGTTTCGCCGTAGCGACGGTTGTAGGCGCGTACGATCTCGCGGCTGAGCTCCAGGTGCGCGTCCTGGTCCTTGCCGACGGGGACGACCGACGCCTTGTAGATGACGATGTCGGCGGCCTGGAGGATGGGGTAGTCGAGCAGGCCCATGGAGTTCTCGACGCCCTGCTGGCGCTTCTCCTTGTAGGTCGGCGTGCGCTCCGCCCAGCTCACCGGCGTGACGGTGTTGAAGATCCAGGCCAGCTCGGCGTGCTCGGGGAAATCCGACTGGCGGATAATGGCGCAGCGCTCCGGGTCGAGCCCCACGGCCAGCATGTCGAGCACCATCTCGTGCGTCAGGTTGCGCATCTCGACCCCGTCGTGGACCGTCGTCATGGCGTGGTAGTCGACGATCCCGTAAATGGAGTCGAACTGATCCTGGAGCGCGACGTAGTTCACCTGGGCACCGAGATAGTTGCCGAGGTGCGAGGCCCCGGAGGGCTGGATACCGGTGAAGAGGCGCTCGCGGACCGCCGGCGCAGCCTCGGTCGTACGGTCGAGGGTCTGGCTCATTCCGACGCGGAGTGTAGCGCACCACGATGGGCATTCCGGCCACGAGGGACTATCGTTGCGCCGATGCAGGAAGCCATCAGACCGATGCGACGGATTGGCCACGCCGTTGAAGCGCACGCCACCATCGGCTCCACCAACGACCGCGCCCGCGCCCTGCTCGACGAGGCCGACGCCGACGGTCAGGTAGTCGTCGCCGACGAGCAGACCGCCGGTCGCGGCCGGCGCGGTCGGATCTGGCTCTCGCCGCCCGGGCTCAACCTCATGGCAAGCATTGCGCTGCGTCCGCGGCTCGACGCCCGCGAGGCCTGGCAGCTCGGCCTGGCCGCCGCGCTGGCGGCGGCGGACGCCTGCGGGACCGTCGCGCCGGTCAGCCTGAAGTGGCCGAACGACCTCGTATCCGCCGATGGACTGAAGGTCGGTGGCCTGCTGATCGAGACGATCTTCTCCGGTGAGCGGATGACCGGCGCCGTCGTGGGCGTGGGCATCAACGTCAACTGGGCGCGCGCCGCGATGCCAGCGGAGATCGCGGCCGACGCCATCTCGCTGGCCGATCTGGCCGGCGCGCCGGTCGACCGAGTGGCGCTCCTGCGCAGCCTGCTCGAGGCCCTCGAGGTCGAGGTCTCCGCGCTCGAGAGCGGGCAGTCGCCCCTGGCGCGCTACCGCGCCGGGTGCACGACGCTGGGCGAGCTCGTGACCGTCGCCACGCCCGACGCCTCGGTGAGCGGACGCGCGGTCGACCTGGATGCCACCGGCGCGCTGGTCATCGAGTCGGACGATTGCCGGCACATCGTTGCCAGCGGCGAGGTGGTGCGGGTGCGGCGCGAGGTCAGCGCATGAGCCTCGAGTCCCGTCGCGACCCGCGCGCAACGACCGATCAGGACCTGTCCGACGTCCACGCCGCGCAGGGTGACCGCGCCGCTTTCGGCGCGCTCTATCGCAGCTACCTCGACCGCGTGTACGGCTACTGCTTCTACCTGCTCGGCGATCATCACGACGCGGAGGATGCCACCGAGCGCACGTTCCTGGCCGCGCTGGGCGCCATCGACCGCTACCGGGACGAGGGGGCGACCTTCCGATCGTGGCTCTTCCGCATCGCGCACAACCAGATCGCCAACGCGCTGCGTGCCCGTGGCCGGCATCGAGCGACCCCGCTGGACGCCGTGTCCGAGCCGGCCCTCGGCGGTGACCCGGCCGGGCTCGTGGGGCTGGCGGAGGAGAGCCGCAGGCTGCGGCGCGCGCTCGACACTCTTTCAGGCGACCGCCGGCAGGTGATCATCCTTCGCTTCGTCGACGGCCTCTCATCGCGTGAGATCGGTGTCGTGCTGGGGCGGAGCCCCGGAGCGGTTCGCGTCCTCCAGCATCGAGCTCTGCGGGACCTGGCGGCGCTCCTCGCCTGATCGCCCCGGCGGTGTAACGTTTGGCGTTCCGCGGTGTTAGCAGGAGCGTCATGACAACCCCACCGACCTTGGCCGAGCGGCTTGACCGCGCGGTCGATGAGCTGCTCGGAGGCGCCGCGCCCGGCGTTGCGGCCGCCACCGCCGGCCTTGCTCAGGCCGACCGTTTCCTCATCGACGCGGCCGTCTCAGTTCGTGACTCCCTGGCGTCGTCGCTCGTGGCCCCCCGCTTCGAAGCACGGCTGGGGTCGCGGCTCTCCGGCGCGGGCGCCTCACCCTGGATCCTTCGTCACCCCGGCCGCCTGATCGTCACCGGTGCCGTTGGGTCGGCGGTTGGTGTCGGCGTCACCGCCTTTGCCGTCTGGCGCAGCGCGCGGCGCCCGTCCAGTGCGGCGCATCGGCTTCTGCATCGGTAGCGAGAGGAACCAGATTGCCGATCAAGTTCCCCTTCAGTCGTCGCGCGGCGCCGACAGATGCCTGGACCAAGTGCCCCCAGTGCGACGCCCAGGTCTTCAACAAGCAGCTGGAGCGCAGCCTGCGGCTGTGTCCGTCGTGCGGCCATCATTTCCGCATGTCGGTGGGCGAGCGGATCGACATGCTGCTCGACCCGGGCAGCTTCGAAGAGCGCGACGCGGGCCTGGAGTCGGTCGACCCGCTCGGGTTCCACGACGACAAGCCCTATCCGCACCGGCTGGAAGCCTCGCGGGTCAAGACCGGGCTGCGCGACGCGCTCGTGTGGGGCGTGGGCGACATCGACCGCATGCGCGTCGCCATCGGCATCTTCGACTTCCGCTTCATGGGCGGCAGCATGGGCAGCGTCGTGGGCGAGAAGCTGGCGCGCTGCTTCGAGACTGCGCTCGCCGAGCGCATCCCGGCCATCGTGGTCAGCGCCTCGGGCGGTGCCCGCATGCAGGAGGGCACGCTGTCGCTCATGCAGCTCGCGAAAACAACCGCGCCGCTCGTCCGGCTGGACGACGCCGGCATCCCGTTTATCGCCGTGCTGACCGATCCGACCACCGGGGGCGTGCTGGCCAGCTTCGCCAGCCTGGGGGACGTGATCCTGGCCGAGCCGAAGGCCCTCATTGGCTTCGCCGGCGCGCGTGTCGCCTCCGACACGATCGGCGAGGAGATGCCGGAGGGCTTCCAGAGCGCCGAGTTCCTCCTTGCCCACGGCTTCGTGGACGCCATCGTGCCGCGGCTGGAGCTGCGCGCCGCGCTTTCGCGGCTGCTGCGCCTGCTGCCGGTCCCGGCGGTCGCCGACGGCACCCCGATCGAGCCCGACCGCTCCTGGGGACCGATTGGAGCGCTCTCCGGACTCGCCGAGCGCCTTGGTGGCGCCGTGAGCGAGACGATCGGCATCGACGTCGAGGCCGAACGCGGCGGAAACGGCAGCGGCGCGGCCGCCGGCCGCGCGACGAGCGAAGCGGAGGAACGGCGGTGAAGGAAGTCGTCGGCCAGACGGCACCGCCGAGCGAGGAGGCGATCGAGGTCGCGTGGCGCCACGTTCAGATGGCGCGCCACCCCCAGCGGCCGCGCACCCTCGACCTGGTGCCGCTCATCTTCGAGGGCTTTTTCGAGCTCCGCGGCGACCGCAGCTTCGGTGACGACCCGGCCATCGTCGGTGGGCCCGCGCTGCTCGAGGGCCGCCCGGTCATGGTCATCGGTCACCAGAAAGGCACCGACACCGAGTCGAACATCCTGCGCAACTTCGGCTCGCCGCATCCCGAGGGCTTCCGCAAGGCCCAGCGGCTCATGCGGCTGGCCGACAAGCTGGGCATTCCGATCGTGACCTTCCTCGATACGGCGGGTGCGTTCCCCGGGCCGGCCGCGGAGGAGCGCGGGCAGGCGGAGGCGATCGCCTCGAGCATCAAGCTCATGACCGGGCTCCAGGTGCCGATCGTGGTCGTCATCCTGGGCGAGGGCGGCTCAGGCGGCGCGCTGGCCATCGGGGTGGGGGACGCGGTGCTGGCCCTCGAGAACGCCGTCTATGCGGTGATCAGCCCGGAGGGCGCCTCGTCGATCCTGTGGCGATCGCGCGACGAGGCCCGCACGGCCGCGGCCGCCATGCGCATGACCGCCCAGGACCAGGTCGATCTGGGCGTCGTGGATGCCATCATCGCCGAGCCCGGCGACGGCGCGCACACCGATCCGGCGGCCACCGCGGCGGCCGTCCGCGCCGCGATCCTGGCCGCACTGCGCCATCTCTCCGGCCGCGAGACGGCCGAGCTGCTCGCGACCCGCTATGCTCGACTGCGTGGAATGGGCGCCTACCTCGAGACCGGGGCCGGCACCAGCCGCCCGCCGGAGGTTCCATCGTTGCGCCGGCGGATCGGACGCATCCTGCACCTGCCCGGCGCTCCGCGCCGGCCACGCTGGAGTGAGATCTGGCCGAGCGATGACGACGATGCCGAGAGCGAGAGGGGCGCATGACCGATTCCGACGATGCCCTTGATGCGATCTCGCGCGCGGCCGCCGAACTGGTGCCACAGCTCACCGAGCGCCTGCGCCGGCATGGCCTGGGAGAGATCGAGGTGGCCCATGGCAATCTGCGCCTGCGTGTGAGTGTGGCGGCCAGCGTCGAAGCGGTTGCGAGGCCAGCTGCCGCGACGGCACCGACCGAGACCCATGACCAGGCGCCCCAGACAAGCGCGGCCTCGACCGTGGGCGTTGCCTCGCCGGCGGTCGGCTTCTTCGTGTATGCCGAGGGCCTGGGGCCGGGTCTCGAGGTCGGCAAGGGCGACGCACTGGGTCACGTTGAGATGCTCGGCGTTCGCCATGACGTCCGCGCCCCACGCGGTGGCACCGTCCGCAATCTCGTCGCCGAGAGCGGCGAGGCCGTCGAGTACGCGCAGGTCGTGCTGGAGCTCGAGGCGGCAGAGAGCGTCCGATGAGGCTCGCGCTGCTCTTCAGCCCGCAGGGCTCACAGACGGTTGGGATGGGCCGTGATCTTGCCGAGCGCTCGTCCGCGGCGCGCGCCGTCTTCGACGAGGCCGACGCAACCCTCGGCTGGTCCGTCTCGGCGACCTGCTGGGAGGGTCCCGCCGAGAGGCTGAACGACACCCCTCAGACGCAGCCGTGCCTGCTCGCCACCTCGGTCGCGGCCTTCCGTGCGCTCGAGGAGCGCGGCGCACCGGCGCCGGAGGTCGTGGCCGGCCATTCCGTCGGCGAGTTCGCGGCCCTCGTGGTCGCCGATGTGCTCACGCTGCCGGCCGCGCTGCGTCTCGTGTCGCGGCGCGCGGCGCTCATGGCCGGTGCGGACACTCAAGGCGGCATGGCGGCGGTCCTCGGCCTCGACCGCGCGGCGGTGGAAGCCGTGGTCACCGGAATCGCGCGCCCGACCGAGCTCGTCGTGGCCAACGACAACGCCCCCGGCCAGGTCGTCATCTCCGGCGAGAGGAGCGCGCTGGACGGGGCCGAGGGGCCGATGCGGGCCGCGGGCGCCAAGCGCTTCGTGCGCTTGCCTGTGTCGGGCGCGTTCCATTCGCCGCTCATGGCAGGCGTCACCGAGGAGCTGGCCACCGCCTTCGAGAACGAGGAGTGGGGCGACGCCCGCATCGCGGTGATGAGCAACGCGACGGCCGAGCCATTGACCGACCCCACGCGCATCCGCGCCCTGCTGGCCGAGCAGGTGCGGTCGCCGGTCGAGTGGATGGGCTGCGTTCAGCGCATGGTGGCCGACGGCATCGACACCATGATTGAGTGCGGTGCGGGCGCTTCGCTGGTCGGTATGGTGAAGCGCATCGCGCCCGAGGTGCGGACCGGCGTCGTGCGCGATGGGACGACCCTCGAGAACGCCCTGGAGCTGCTGGCGCAGCCGGCGCACGTCACGGCCTGACGACATGGTGGCGAAGGTGCTGATTGCCAATCGCGGGGAGATCGCGGTGCGTATCCTGCGCGCCTGCCGCGACCTCGGGCTACCGGCCGTGGTCGCCTACAGCGAGGCCGACCGGGAATCGCTGGCCGTGAAGTTGGCGGACGAGTCCATCTGCATCGGTCCGGCGGAAGCTCGAAAGAGCTACCTGAACCAGCCTGCGGTCATCAGCGCCGCCATGATCACCGGTTGCGACAGCGTGCACCCGGGCTACGGTTTTCTGAGCGAGGACGCCAGCTTCGCCGAGGCCTGCGGCGCACACGATCTGACCTTCATCGGTCCGCGGCCGGAGGTGCTCGAGCGCTTCGCCAGCAAGTACGCGGTGCGGCGCATGCTCGCTGCCAACGGGCTGCCGACGGTGCCGGGCAGCAGCGGCATCGTGTCCGACCTGGGCGACGCGCTGGAGCAGGCGGGCAAGGCCGGTTACCCAGTCCTCCTCAAGCCGTCGGCGGGGGGCGGCGGACGCGGCATGCGCCTGGTGCGCAGCCCGCGCGAGATGGAGACTTCTCTGCCGCTTGCGCGCTCGGAGGCGCAGGCCGCCTTTGGCGACGATTCCATCTACTTCGAAAAGTGGATCGAGGAGTCGCGCCACGTCGAGGTCCAGGTCATGGTCGACCAGCACGGGACAGGCGTGCACCTGGGCGAGCGCGACTGCAGTGTCCAGCGCCGTCACCAGAAGATCATCGAAGAGGGTCCGTCGCCGGCGATGGATGACGCGAGTCGCGAGCGGCTGCGGGATCTGGCCATCCGCAGCGTGGTGGCGGCCGGTTACGAGAGCGCCGGCACCCTGGAGTTCCTGCTCGACGCGGAGGGCAACTTCTTCTTCATCGAGATCAACTGCCGGATCCAGGTCGAGCACCCGGTCACCGAGATGCTGACGGGCATCGACCTGATCGCCGAGCAGATCCAGATCGCGGCGGGGGAGAAGCTGAGCCTGCGGC
>JBDSGF010000041.1:0-5945 GCA_039919135.1 Candidatus Limnocylindria bacterium
TGACGGCATCGGTGCAGCGCTCGCCGCGGCTGCCACGGCAGCCGCCGAGGGGCGCGATCGGGTCACCCCGCTGGTGGCGCGCAAGGGCCGGGCGAGCTACCTCGGCGAGCGGGCGGCTAACCACCAGGACCCCGGCGCCACCTCCACCACCATCCTGTTCGAATCGCTCCGCGACGCCGTCGCGGAGAGCTGATCTGCGACAACTGACCACCGAGACAACTGACCACCGAAAGGAAGGCAGCGATCGATATGGCCAAGTACGTCCTCGCGCTCGACCAGGGAACGACCTCCAGCCGAGCCATCCTCTTCAACGCCGACGGCACGATCCACAAGACCGCCAACCAGGAGTTTCCGCAGATCTACCCCTCGCCCGGCCACGTCGAGCACGATCCGGAGGCGATCTGGGACTCGCAGATGGCCGTTGCCAAACAGGTAATCGCCGATGCGGGCGCCTCGCCCGACGACATCGCCGCCATCGGCATCACGAACCAGCGCGAGACAACCGTCGTCTGGGACAAGAACACCGGCAAGCCGGTTCAGAACGCCATCGTCTGGCAGAGCCGCATCACGGCCGGCTACTGCGACGAGCTGAAGGCCGCGGGTCACGAGCAGAAGTTCCGCGACAAGACGGGTCTGCCCGTCGATGCCTATTTCAGCGGCACCAAGATCCGGCACATCCTGCAGAACAACCCCGGCGCACAGGAGAAGGCAGAGGCCGGCGAGCTGCTATTCGGGACGGTCGACAGCTTTCTCATCTGGCGCCTGACCGAGGGCCGCGTGCACGTGGCCGACTACTCGAACGCCAGCCGCACGCTCCTGTTCAACATCCACACGCTCGATTGGGACGACGAGCTGCTCGGCATCATGAACGTGCCGCGCGCGATGATGCCGGAGCCACGACCATCGAGCGAGGTGTACGGCGAGACCACCCTCCTGGGCGGATCGCTCAAGATCGCCGGTGATGCTGGCGATCAGCAGGCGGCCACGTTCGGGCAGGCCTGCTTCGAGCCCGGAATGGCGAAGCAGACCTACGGGACCGGCGCCTTCATGCTCATCAACACCGGCACCGAAGCGGTGCCGTCCAAGAATGGCCTGCTGACGACCGTGGCTTGGGGCTACGACGGCAAGGTGACCTACGCGCTCGAGGGGTCGGTCTTCATCGCCGGCGCGGCGGTGCAGTGGATCCGCGACGGCCTGAAGGTCATCACCAACTCGGCCGACGTCGAGAAGCTGGCCGGCAAGGTGTCCGATACCGAGGGCGTCTACATGGTGCCCGCCTTCGTTGGCCTCGGCGCGCCGTACTGGGATCAGTACGCCCGCGGCGCGATCATGGGACTCACCCGCGGCTCGACCATCGAGCACATCGCCAGGGCCACCGTCGACTCGATGGCCTACCAGACCCGCGAGGTGCTGGAGGCCATGCAGGCCGATTCGGGCGTCACTCTCAAGGAGCTCAAGGTCGATGGCGGCGCGGTCGTCAACAACGACCTCATGCAGTTCCAGGCCGATATCCTCGGCGTGGCCGTCGAGCGGCCGGAGGTGGCCGAGACGACCGCGCTGGGTGCCGCCTACTTGGCGGGACTGGCGGTCGGTTTCTGGAAGGACACCGGCGACGTCACGAAGAACTGGGCGCTGGACCGTCGGTTCGAACCACAGATGGACGAGGCGAAGCGCGAGAAGCTCTTCCGCGGCTGGAAGAAGGCCGTGCAGCGCACGCTCGACTGGGAAGAGCACTAGGCTTTCGCTGACAGCCCAGCAGGCCGGGACCGGCGCCTGTCGCGCCGGTCCCGGCCCATCTCGCCATGGAGACGCCTCGCATGACCGATGACACCCAGGCCGCGGTGGGAATCGTGGTCGTCTCGCACTCGACGGAGGTTGCCGAGTCGACGGTCCGCCTGGTGGCACGCCTGGCAAACCTTGAGCCGGACGGTCCGCGGATCGTCGCCGCCGGAGGGCTCGAAAACGGAAGCATCGGCACCGATGCGACGCGAATCGCCGATGCGCTCGTCGCCGCCGACGCCGGCGCGGGGGTCGTCATCCTGGCGGACCTCGGAAGCGCCGTGCTGGCCGCCGCCACCGCGATCGATGAATTGCTCGAGCCCGACCTCGCGAGCCGGGTGCGTATCTCGAGCGGGCCAATCGTGGAGGGCACGTTCGTGGCGGCGGTGCAGGCGTCGGCCGGCGATGCGCTCGATGGGGTGGTCGCGGCAGCCGACGAGGCAGGCTCGATGAACAAGCTCCAAGGGCGCTGATGGTCCTCGTCCTCGCCGCGCTCCTCGGCTATGTGCTCGGCGCGATCCCGATCGGGCTCATCGTCGGTCGACTGACGAAGGGGATCGACCTGCGTGAGTACGGGTCGCACCGGACGGGTGCCACGAATGCGCTCCGCACGCTCGGGACCCGTGCCGCCGCGGCCGTCTTTGTGCTCGACGTGGCAAAGGGGGTAGCGGCCGTGCTCCTTGCGCGGCTTTTCTTCGCCGGCGACCCGCTGGTCGAGTGGGCGGCGGCGGCTGCCGGCCTGGCTGCCGTCGTCGGCCACAACTGGTCGGTGTTCATCGGCTTCAGCGGCGGACGGGGCGTGTCGACCTCGGCGGGAGCGCTCGGCGCCATGAGCCCCTGGACCATCCTCATTCTTGCGCCGATCGTTTTCGCCATCATGTGGCGCACACGCTATGTCTCACTGGGATCGGTCCTCGGCGCGCTCATCTCGCCCATCATCACCGCGCTTCTCGCGACGCTCGGGGCGGCCACGGTCCCAGCGATCGCATATGCGGTCGTGTCGGGCCTGCTCGTGACCGCGGCGCACGCGGACAATATCGGTCGCCTGCGCTCGGGGACGGAGCGCAAGATCGGTCAGAAGGAGGTGGTGAGCCCACATGGCTGATGCCGAGGTCGAGGTCTCCAATCCATCCGGCCTGCATGCGCGCCCCGCTGCCACCTTCGTTCGGGCATCCGCCGCGTTTGCGGCGGACGTGACGGTCACCAACCTGACGCGCGACACTTTGCGTTCGGCGAGCGCAAAGAGCGTGCTCGGCGTGATGGGCCTGGCGGTGGCGCGCGGCCACCGGATCCGGATCGTCGCGCAAGGCACTGACGCCGATGAGGCCGTCGCACGCCTGACCGAGCTCGTCGCCTCGGGCCTTGGCGAAGCGATTGATGGAGAATGACACGCGAGCTGCGAGGCACCGCCGCCGCGCCCGGGGTGGCGATCGCGGCACCGTGGCTGTATCGCGCGTCGGCACTTGACGGTCCAGCTGGCCGACCGCTCGCTGAGGCTGCCCGGGCCGCGGCCGATGAGATCGGCGAGCTGGCGACCCGCCTTCGCGATCGGGGGCGCGAGGCGGAGGCCGAGATCCTGGACGCCCAGGCGCTGATGGCGATCGACCCGGCGCTCCACGATTCTGCCGGGGAGCGGGTGGCCAGCGGCGCCGATCCGGCGGTCGCCATCATCGAGGCCGGTGAGGCCGTGGCGGCGAGCTTCGAAGCGATCGGCGACGAGATCCTGGCGGCCCGCGGCGCGGACGTGCGCGACGTGGCGGCACGCATCGCGCGAATCATGACCGGCGCCGCCGCGCCCCGGCTCGAGCGCAGATCGGTGGTCGTGGCGCGCGACCTTCCGCCGTCGGTGACGGTCGAGCTGGACCGGGCGCTGCTCGCCGGGATCGCGCTCGAGGGTGGCTCGCGCACCTCGCACGCCGCGATCCTGTCTCGCTCGCTGGGCATCCCGGCGGTGGTCGGGGTCGCCGGACTGTGTGAGGCGGTGCCGGCGGTCAGCGAGCTGGCGATCGACGGAGCTGCCGGGCTCGTCTACCTCGACCCCGACGCGGAGACAGCGGCGCGGCTGGCGACGCTCGCCAAGGACGGGCAGGACCGCTCCGCGCTCGACGCTGGGCTCGCGAGCTCGGCGCTCGCGACGGCGGACGGCCACCTCGTCACCTGCGCGGCAAACATCGGCGAGCCGGCCGAGGCCGAGGCGGCGTTCAGTGCCGGGGCCGAGGCGATCGGCCTGTTTCGCACCGAGTTCGCCTTCGCCGGCCGCTCGAGCGCACCGGACGAGGTGACGCAGGCCGCGGCCTACGCGGAGGTCCTCCGTGCGTCCGCCGGCAACGAGGTCGTCTTCCGCCTGGCCGATATCGGCGGCGACAAGCCGATCGCCTACCTACCGCTCGAGCCAGAGGCCAACCCGTTCCTAGGGGTGCGCGCGATCCGGCTGGCGGAGCGGCATCCCGAGCTGCTGCCGACGCAGCTGCGCGCCATCCTGCGTGCATCGGCCGAGGTCGGGCAGCGTGCCTCGATCATGGCGCCGATGGTCGCCGACGAGAGCGACCTCGACCTCGTGCTGCGCCTCGTCGCGGACGCACGCGCCGCCGTGCCCGACGCGCTCACTCCTCGAGTCGGCATCATGATGGAGGTTCCGTCGGCGGTGCTGCTGGCGGACCGGCTCGCCCCGCGCGTGGAGTTCATGAGCATCGGAACCAACGACCTGACCCAGTACCTGCTCGCGGCCGACCGCTCGAACGCGGCCCTGGCGGCACGCCAGGACCCGCTGCACCCCGCCGTGCTGCGGGCCATCGCCCGCGTCGTGGAGGCGGGGCGCAGCGTGCCGGCCTGCGAGGTGGCGGTGTGCGGCGAGATGGCCGGCGACCCGATCGGGGCGCTCCTGCTCGTCGGCCTCGGCGTCGACGAGCTGAGCATGGAGCCACGCGCGTTCGGCGCGGTCAAGCGTGCGGTCGGGGCGCGGACCCTGCCGGACCTGGTCGCGCTGGCGGCTGCCGCTCAGTGGCTGTCCACCGCCGCCGAAGTCCGCGACGCCGTGGAGTCGGGACCGTGAACGACGATCGCCCCCCGGCGCGCATCGGCTCACCGGCGAACCTGCTCGGCATCGCCCGCATCCTGGCCACGCCGGTGGTGATCGCCCTTATGTTGATCGGGACCCCCGGCCTCGGGCTCGTGGCCTTCGTCCTCTTCGGCCTGGCCGCGGTCACCGACGTCCTCGACGGCTGGGTGGCCCGCGCGCGCGGCGAGGTGTCGCCGCTGGGCGTCTTCATGGACCTCACCGCCGACAAGGTGCTCGTCGGCGGTGTGCTGGTGGCGATGGTCGAGGTCGGGCTCCTGCCGACCTGGATAGTGGCCACCATCCTGGTGCGCGAGCTCGTCATTGCCGGGGTGCGCCAGATGGCTGCCGCCGAGAACGTGGTGATCGCGGCCCGTCCGCTCGGTAAGGCCAAGACCTTGACGACACTGGCCGGCATGGCGGTCCTGCTGCTCGCCCACGACGCGTACACCGGCGGGCCGCTGGCGGCGACCGGGATCGGGACGGGCGCCGAGCTGGTCGGCTTCTGGCTGATGGTGCTGGCCACCGTGCTGACGATCGTCTCCGGGTGGGACTACCTGCGCGGCGCGTTGCCGCTGCTGCGGGGCGAGCGGGGGTGAACGCCCGCGCCGAGGTGGACGTGGTCGTCATCGGTGGTGGCGCCACCGGGGCTGGCGTGCTGCGCGATCTCGCCATGCGGGGCATCCGGGCCCTCCTCGTCGAGCGCGGCGACTTCACATCCGGCGCCAGCGGGCGCTACCACGGCCTCCTTCACTCGGGCGCCCGCTACGTCGAGAGCGATCCGATCTCGGCACGTCACTGCATCGAGGAGAACGCGGTACTGCGCCGCATCGCGCCGGCCACCATCGAGCCGACCGGCGGCTACTTCGTCGCCACGCCCGACGATCCCGACGACTACCTCGAGCGCTTCCCAGCCGCGTGCGCCGCCGCCGGCATTGAGGCCGAGCCGATGCCGCTCGACGAGCTCTTCCGGGCCGAGCCGCTCCTGAACCGCGAGATCCGGGCGGCGTACCGGGTGCCCGACGCCTCGCTCGAGCCGTGGGAGCTGGTCGACGCAAACCTGGCCAGCGCCCGCGAGCAAGGCGCCGAGGCTCGGCGCTACCAGGCCGTC
>JBDSGF010000042.1:0-4579 GCA_039919135.1 Candidatus Limnocylindria bacterium
GGTCGCCGTTCGGCCGTGGAGCTGCGACACGGCATTCGCGCCGCTGGCATGTCGCAACACGAAGGCGGTCATGTCGAACGGGGCGTTCGGGTCATCGGTGTGTCCGCGACCCAATTCCAGCAGCTCCGAAGGCTCGGCCCGCGCGGCTTCGAACCAGGCAGCCAGGGCCGGGGTGACCAGCTCGCGGCCGAAGACCTCGTTGCCGGCCGGGACGGGGGTGTGGATGGTGAAGACGGCGTCGCGGCCGACGCGGCGGAGGGCCTCGGCAGCGGCTAGTCCCGGCTCGCCGGCCAGGAGCTCGCGGGCGCGTTCGAGCAGGAGGAAGGCCGAATGCCCTTCGTTGAGATGCCAGACCGCCGGCTGGATCCCGAGCGCGCGCAGGGCGCGGACGCCGCCGATGCCCAGTACCAGCTCCTGGCACAGACGCATCTCGCGGCCGCGGACGTACAGGATGTGGGTGATCGGTCGGTCGGCCTTGTCGTTGGTCGGGATGTCGGTGTCGAGCAGGAGGATCGGCACGCGACCGACCTGCGCCACCCAGACCGCGGCGTGCACCTCGCGATCCACGATCTCGACCGTCACCTGGAGCGGCGCGCCATCGCGGCCGCGGGCGCGCCGCAGGGGCATCTGGGCCGGGTCGATGTCCGGCTGGGCGTGCTCCTGGTGGCCATCGGCGTCGATCTGCTGACGGAAATAGCCGCGACGGTAGAGGAGGCCAATGCCGATGAAGGGCAGCGCGGCGTCCGATGCCGATTTGCAGTGGTCGCCGGCCAGGACGCCGAGGCCGCCGGAGTAGATCTGCATCGACTCATGGATGCCGAACTCGGCGCAGAAG
Organism: Candidatus Limnocylindria bacterium; assembly: GCA_039919135.1. Classification (GTDB taxonomy): domain Bacteria; phylum Chloroflexota; class Limnocylindria; order QHBO01; family QHBO01; genus JACDBZ01. The sequence goes on from JBDSGF010000042.1 coordinate 836, forward strand.
TAACCGATCGGTCCGGGCAGCGCGCGCTCCGGGGATGTGCCGTACCAGGAGTCGGAGCCATTCGCCATGTACTTGTTGAACTCGTCGAGGACGCGGCTGGCGTCGACCATGAAGTCCTCGTCGGCGGACAGCTCGGCCCAGCGTGCCTGGTCGGAGTAGCGCATGACGGCGATCGCGTTGCGGTGGCGCGCCCAGGCGTTGACATTGATGCGGCTGAAGAGAGACTGGGCGCGTGGGGTCCAGCTCCACCACAGGTTGTAGGCGAGCTCACCGATTCCTTCGAGGTCCGCGGGCAGGTTGAAGTCATGGCCGGAGAGCGTCGGCACGCGAAGGAGGGTCGTCACGAGGGCCGATGATAGCGGGCGCTTCGCGTGTTGGACGGGACCGATGACGCCGCTGCGCTCGGTGCCCGTTGTGCCACGCCACGTGGCATCGTCCTTCTTGAGGTGACGCGCTACCCTATCGGCCGGTGATGGAAGGCTACTCGGTCACGGAGGCGGCACTGGTTCTCGGCGTGCCTACGGAGCGCGTCTGGGAGCTGCTGGCTCGCGGCGTCCTGTCCGGGGCGCCCGAGGGCGACACCGGCATGCGCGTCTACCTCCAGCCGCGGCCGGCTCCGGCACCCCCGCAGGCGACGCCATCGAACGGCAATGGCGGGACGCACGAGCCGGATCGAGAGCGCTTGCCATTCCGCGAGCTGCTCACTGAATTCCGTGGCCTCACCGAGCGGTATGGACAGGCGCTGCTGGCACTGGGCGAGGCGCGCGGCGAAGTCGCGGCCCTTCGATCCCGCGTCGACCTGCTCGAAGCGCGCATGGACCTCCGGCTCCCCCCGGCCCAACCTGCATCGCCGCCGACGGCATGGACTGCCACACCGATCCCGTTCCCGGCCGAACGGGCCGTGGTGCCGACCGCACCGACCGCAGCGACGGAACCGATGCACGACGAGGCTGAGGCCGGACCCGAGGTGCTCGATGAGGCGCATCGCCGCACGCGGCGCCGCGGTCCTCGCCGTGCGACCGAGAGCTTTGCCGAGGCGCTGGCACGGGCGGAGGACCCCAGCGCCCCCGAACTCCCCGACGCCATCGAGGCTGCCGCTGCCCTGACTGCCCTGCGCCACACGCCGGAAGCCTCCACCGATGCCGAGCTCCCGCGCGAGCTACCGGCTGCCGAGGCCGTACTCGTCGCGGACGAGGCCGATACGACCGAGGCAGAGCTTGCGGCGCCCGGCGGGATCGACATGGCGGAACCAATGCCCCAGGTTGAAGCGGAGCCCGAAGGCGAGGTCGTCGCCCAGCCGGAGCCTGCCGAAGCGATTCAGCCCGAGCCGGTTGCTGCGGACCCGGAGCCCGCAACCGAGCCCGAGCCGCAGCCTGTCGAAATGATTCAGCGGGAGCCGGTGGTAACGGAGCCGGAGCCCTCAATCGAGCCCGAGCCGGAACCTGTCGCCGTGGAGCCGGAGCCCGTCGCAGCGATTCAGCCCGAGCCGGTTGCTGCGGACCCGGAGCCCGCAACCGAGCCCGAGCCCGAGCCGGAACCTGTCGCCGTGGAGCCAGAGGGGGAGGTGGCGGCCGAGCCGGAGCCGGTGGAACTGGCGGCCGAGCCCGAGCCCGAGCCCGAGCCCGACACGACCGAGCCGTTCGAATGGGACCGCGAGCGCTACACCACGACCATCGAGGAACCTGATTGGTTCGCGGCGGAGATCGTGGAGCCGGAGCAGCCCATCTCCGAGGCGGCCGAGGAGGAGCCGCCGTCCGCATCGGATGAGGCAGAGCGGGAGGTCGCACCGGTCGAATCGTCCCAGGACGAGCCGGCGTCGGATGAGGCAGAGCAGGAGGGTGCAGCGGTCGAATCGGCCCAGGACGAGCCGGTGCCCGAGCTCCAGGAGCCGATGGCTGACGCTGCGGAGGTCAACGCGGCCCCACCAGTCGTCCCGCGTTCCGGCGAGCCCGCCGGCCGAGGCGACGAGGAAACAATGCTGTGGTTCGGTCGCTCGCCCGACGACGCGAGCGGAGCCTCCGAGATGGAGGTCGCGACAAGCGGGCGCCGGCCTTCCGAGGGAGGTCCCGATCTGGAGCCAGAACTGCCAGGATCAAGCGATCTGGACGAGGCTCTCGCAGGGCTCCGCGCGCTGGCGCGCCGCGCCGACGAGCCAGTAGGGCCAGTTGCGGAGCAGCCGGAACAGGCCAGCGCTGAAGCCGTGGACGCTGAGCCCGACGAGTGGCCCCCGCGCTCCGTGACAGTTGGCGAGCCGGCGCAACCTCCGCAACCTCCGCAAGGCATGGCCTCGGGCAGCGCCACGACGACCAGCCCAGCGTCTCGCGCCTACCGCCGCCTGCGCCGTATCTTCCCCGGCTGACGGATCGGTCTACCATCGGTCCATTCATGACCCGATACGACGAGCGCACCGCCCTCGTGGTGGTCGACCTCCAGAACGACTTCGCCGATCCATCCGGCTCTCTTGCGGTGGCCGGAGGTGACGCGGTGGTGCCGTTGGTGAACGCCGCCGTCCGCGAAGCGGCGGAAGCGGGCGCCATGATCGTCGCCACCCAGGACTGGCATCCGGAATCGACGCCGCATTTCGCACAGGATGGAGGGGTATGGCCGGTCCATTGCGTGGGCGGCACGTGGGGCGCCGAGCTGCATCCGGCCTTCGGGCTTCGGCCCGATGCGCCGCGCGTTCGGAAGGGGACGAACGGCGAGGACGGCTACTCGGGGTTCCGGATGCGCGACCCCGAAACGGGCCGCGAGATGCCGACGGAACTCGAGGATCTGCTGCGAGAGGCGGGGATCGAGCGGGTGGTCGTCTGCGGCCTTGCCACCGACTACTGCGTCAAGGCGACGGCCATCGACGCGGTTCACCTGGGCTTCGAGGTGACGGTGCTGCGCGAGGCCGTCGCGGCGGTGAACCTCGAGCCGGAGGACGGCGACCGCGCGCTGGCAGAGTTGGTGGCGGCGGGCGTGGAGCTCACTTGATGCTGATCCGCGCCATCGTTCGCTGGCTTGCCGCGCTCTGCGTAGCGGCCGGCATTGCCGGGCTGGTCGCGCCGGCCGGGGTCCGGGCCGGGGCGGACGACGTCCATCTGCTCACGCTCGACGACGCCATCAACCCCATCTCGGCGCGCTACCTGGAGCGGGGCATCGAGGAGGCGGCCGAGCAGGGCGCGGCCGCCGTGCTCATCGAGTTGAGCACGCCAGGCGGGCTGCTCGACGCTACGCAGGACCTCACCACCGCCATGCTTGGCGCGGAGGTCCCGATCATCGTCTACGTCACGCCTCCGGGAACGCACGCCGCTTCGGCGGGGGTCTTCATCACCATGGCCGGCCACGTCGCGGCCATGGCACCGAGCACGCGGATCGGCGCCGCGACGCCGGTAAGCGGCGACGGCTCGGAGATTCCCGAGGATCTTGCGCGCAAGATCATCAACGACACCGCCGAGTACGCGCGGAGCATCGCCGAGGCCCGCGGGCGCAACGCCGACTGGGCCGAGGACGCCGTGCGCGATGCGGTCGTTGTCGGCGCGACGGAGGCAGTGGAGATCGGTGCCGTTGATCTGGTCGCGGAGGACCGCCGGGCGCTGCTCGACGAGATCGACGGCCGCAGCGTGAGCCTGCTCGCCGGCCACGTCACCCTGGCGACCGCGGATGCCGCGGTCGTCGAGCTTCCCATGTCGCCGTTCGAGGATTTTCTCATGGCGATCAGCGATCCCAACATCGCCGTCATCCTGCTCAGCCTGGGATCGC
>JBDSGF010000043.1:0-6971 GCA_039919135.1 Candidatus Limnocylindria bacterium
CATCAGCACGCTTGGCTCGACCTTCCTGGCGCAGGAGCCGGAGCCGGAACGCATCGGCTCGCTCCTCCTTCGGCGCGCCGCCGCATTCCTGCCGGCCGTGCTGGACGCAGAGATCGTCGGGCGCCGGATGTGCGCCCGCCCGCAGTCGGTGGACGGCCGTCCCTTCATCGGCGCGGTCGGAGACATGGATGGGCTGTTCATCTGTGCAGGCCACGGACCGTGGGGCATCAGCACTGGTCCCGCCTCCGCGGCGATGGCCGCCCGCGCCGTCCTTGACGGCACCTCACCGATGCCGGAGCTTGACGCGTCTCGCTCTACCTGACCCGATTGGTCAACCTGGCAGCGCCGCAGCACCCGACGAGAGCGCCAGAATTGCCTTGAGAGCACCGATCTACCAATGCCGGGCAGTGTGGGACCGATACGCGGGCAAAGATTGCGCCGGGGAGCAACTCCGGCGCACGTTCGACGCCTGCGTCGTAGATCGGTGCACTGAACGCAACCGGCCGCATCCCTGAGCTGGCGTTTCACCCGGTGAAGGTAACGACCAGGAACAGCCCGAAATCGGCCTCAAGTTGGCCGCCTGTTTCACCGGGTGACGAATGACCGTCTACGCGGCCCAACTTGTCCGCTAGCTTCACGGGGTGAAATTGACCCGAGAGTGCGTTCAGCTCCCGGTCGTCACGGCGTGGCCGGCGCGGTCGAAGAGCGAACCCGGCTGCCACGGGACGTCCTTGTGCTGCCGATGCAGGACGCCGAGCACCTGGTGCTCCAGCGCACGCATGCGCTCCTCTTCGTCCATCTCGGCATGTTCGTGGCCGAGCAGGTGGAGCGTACCGTGGATGGCCAGCAGGACGAGCTCCTCGGTCACGCCCCAGTCGCCCTCCGCCGCCTGGCGCAGCGCCTGGTCGATGTCAATCACCACGTCGCCCAGCAGCAGCGGTCCCGGCGGCGAAATGCCGTCGTCATCGGTCAGGTGTGATTCACGACCATTGAGCGCCCACTCGTGCAGCGGGAAGGAGAGGACATCGGTCGGGCCGCGCTCGCCCATGTGGTCGAAGTTGAGGCGTTCCATCTCCGCGTCCCCGGCGAGCATCAGCTCGACCTCGGTGGGCTGCTTGCCGAAGGCGGCATGCACCGTCTCGCACACCGCGGATTCGAGAAGCGCCAGCGCAGTGCGCGCGTCGAGCGGCTCGACCGCCTGCTCGATGCGGTCGTGCCCGATCCGGTCGTGAAAGGTGACCGTGCAACCCATGAGGCAACCATGTTATCGGGATCGTCCCCTCGGCTCAAGGGGCGATCGGTCAGGCCTCCTCGCGGTGGCCCTCCATGGGCACCACGTTGTCGGGGTACTTGATGCGCGCGTGGTACATGCCCAGCAACTGGCCCACGAAGGCGTCCTTGATCTGGGCGATGTTCTTCAGCGTCAGCTCGGCGTCGTCGAGTTGGCCATCGTCGACCCGGCCGTTCACCATCCGGTCGACCATGGCGCGAATGCTCGCCTCGTCCTTCTCATCCAATGAGCGAACGGAGGCCTCGACGCCGTCGGCGAGCATGATGATGGCCGCCTCGCGACTCTGCGGCTTGGGCCCCGGATAGCGGTACGTTCGCTCATCGACGAGGTCCTCGCGCCCGCCCGCCTCGCGCAGCGCCTTGGTGTGGAAGTAGGTCATCACGCCGGTCCCATGGTGCTGCGGGATGAAGCCGATGATCTGGACCGGCAGCCCGTGCGCGTAGCCGAGATCGATCCCGTCCCGGATGTGCCCCGAGATGATCCGGGCGCTCGTCTCGGCCGCCAGGTCGTCATGAATGTTGTGGGCGCCGCCCTGGTTCTCGATGAAAGCCAACGGGTTCTTCATCTTGCCGATGTCGTGGTAGTAGGCCGCCACCCGGGCGAGGAGCGGATCGGCGCCGATGGTCTCCGCCGCGCGCTCGGCCAGGTTGCCCACCATGACGCTGTGGTGGTACGTGCCGGGCGTCTCGAGCAGGAGCCGCCGCAGCAGCCGGTTGGACGGATTGGCCAGCTCCAGCAACTGGAACAGGGTCATGATCCCGAACACGTTGCCGAGCACCGCGAAGCTGCCGGCGGCAAGGGCCACCGACAGGAGGGCGTTCAGGATCCCGACGCCGGTCAGCTCGAGGAACGCGGTGATCTCGCGCTGGTCGAGCAGGCTGAAGGCGATCACGACAGCCACGTTGGTAGCAACCAGCGCCACGAAGACGCGGACGAAGGCGTTGAGCCGCTCGGCACGGGTGATGACCAGCAGCGCGGCGAGCCCGCCGGCCAGCACGTAGACGGTCAGCTCCAGGGCGTCGCGATTCATGATCCCGGCCAGGATCGCCAGCGCTCCGGCCATCACGGCGCCGGCCCCGCTCTGGAGCAGGATGCCGATGAGGAGCACCGTCGCGGTCGTCGGCACCACGAAGGCCAGCAGCGTTCGGTCGGCGGCGATGCGCAGTGCCACCGCGCTCACCACGAGCGCCAGCACGAACAAGAGCACGGATCGATTGCGGTGCCAGATGGTCGGCTCGAAGCGCCACAGGTAGCCCACCACCAGCGCGGCGATCAACACCGCCACCAGCGCGTTGCCGAAGACGGCCCCGACCACAACTACCGGACGGGCGAGGCCCAGCGCGTCGAGGATCTCGAACTGCTGCGTGGTGATGCGCTCGCCGCCGTCGACGATCTTCTCGCCGGGCAGGACGGTGACCTCGACCGGAGGCACGGCCGCGCGCGCCTGCCGCTCCTGGAGCGCGGTGAGCTCCCGGTCGACCTGCTCCGTGGGCTCGACGAACGCGGCGGCCAGGTCGCCGGCCAGCTCACGCTCCTCGGCGGCGAGATCGGTGGTGACGAGATCGCGCACCTCGGTGCGCACGCGGAACAGGTCGTCCTCGCGGACGGAGCCGGCCAGGATCGCCGCGACCGCGGTGCGTGCTGCATCGGCGATGGCGCCCCAACGATCGGTGCCCAACGCTGCGACAATCGCCCGCTGGGGGAAGGGAATCGAGGGCGTATCCGCTGATAGCCGTTCGACCATCTCTTCGCCTGCCAGCGAACCGGAGTCACGGAGGTCGAGGACCCGCACCACACGACGCGACATCGCGTCGAACGCGAGGAGCTGATCCTCCTGGTTGTCCGCCGGCGACTTGATCGTCACGGTCTGCGGCAGCACATCGTCCGCGGCCGCGTCGCGCACCTCCTGGGTGAGGCTGGGCGAGTCGAAGGTCGCCTCGCGCTGGGCCAGGATGTCACGCGGGGCGATCTGCCCCTCGACCAGATCCTCCTGGCCGAGAGTGATGTTGGCGGACAGGATGAAGAAGAGGGCCGTGGCCAGGATGCTGACGACGATCAGCGCTCGGGCCAGGGCGCCGCGACCCTCTCCATCCTGCTCGGCCAGCGTGCGAGGAATGAACATGGGCTGGCGCCTAGGACCCTGCCAGCAGGCGGCGCACGACCTCGCTCACCAACTGGCCGTCGGCACGTCCCCTGGTCTGCGGCGAGAGCCGGCCCATGACCCTGCCCATGTCCGCCGGTGACGCGGCCCCGGTCTCGGCGATGGCGGCCTGCGCCATCTGCTCGATCTCAGCCTCCGAGAGCTGCTCGGGGAGGAACTCGGCCAGGATGGCGGCCTCCGCCTCCTCGGATGCGGCGCGATCCTCGCGGCCGGCATCGCGGTACATGGCGATGCTCTCGCGGCGCTGCTTGACCTGCTTCGCCAGGACGTCGACGACCTCCTCGTCGGTGAGGTCGCGGCCACGCGCGATGCGCTGATTCTGGGCAGCCGCCATCGCCAAACGCAGAGTCTGGGTGCGCCGCTCATCGCGGGCGCGCATGCCGTCGCGCATGGCGGATTCGAGCCGCTGCTGGAGCGTCATGGTCGTCTCGGCGTCCGGCGTCATCGGTCTGGTGATCCCTCCGTTGCGCCGGTTCGGTACTGTTGAGGCTGGCGTCTGGCGACTAGATGCGCGAGGTTACCTTGCGCTTCTTGGCTTCCTTGCGCTTTCGCTTCACGCTGGGCTTCTCGTAGTGCTCGCGGCGTCGTGCCTCAGCCAGGATTCCTGACTGCTGAATCTTCTTGTTGAATCGACGCAGCGCGCTCTCGAACGTCTCGTTCTCGCCCACGCGGACTTCTGCCAAACGTCTCGCCTCCTTCCCGCTTCAAAAAGTTCGTGCCGGTCACATTGCGGACTGACCCGCCGGGCACGCAAGCGAAGCGCAGGGTACCAGCGGAGCCGATGAGGGTCAATCCGCGTTGTGTCCTCGCCGGAGCACATGCCGATAACCCCATCAGCCGGGAGGCCAGGCCATCGCGCGTCCACCAAGCAGGTGAAGGTGAAGATGAAACACCGTCTGGCCAGAATCGGGTCCAACATTGGTCACCACCCGATAGCCCTGCTCCAGGCCGGCCTGATCGGCAACGCTGCGGACGACGCCGAACAGCTTCGCCAGCAGATCCCCGTCCGCCGCTGTCAGCCCATGGGCATCGGGAATGTGACGACGCGGAATGACGAGCACGTGTGTCGGAGCGCGCGGGGCGATGTCGCGGAAGGCGATCACCTCCTCGTCGGCATGGACCTGGTCGGACGGGATCTCACCCGCCACGATCTTGCAGAACAGGCAATCCGTCATGACCGGCAGCCTAGGCGAAGTCGCCGGTGCGCGACAAGACCACCGCCGCAGCCGCCACCGCCACCGTCTCGGAGCGGAGGATGCGCGGACCAAGCGCGGCGAGCATCACGCCAGCACGCTCCGCGGCTGTCACCTCGGCCGCGCTGAAGCCACCCTCCGGACCGATGATCACGTTGCTCGGCGGCTCCACCGCAGCCAGCCGCAGCCCTTTGTGGCGCTCGAAGAGCATGACTGATCCGGGTTCCAACGCTTCGGACAGCGTCACCGGGGGCTCGACCGCCGGCACGATCCCCCGCTCCGACTGCTCGGCGGCCTCGCGGGCGATGACCCGCAGCCGTTCGAGCTTCCGCGGCGAGAGCTCGCGGGCAACGCAACGCTCTGTCACCACCAGCCGGAAGCGCGCGACGCCCACCTCGGTCGCGTGCTGCACCACCTCCTCAAGCGCGTCGCCCTTGAGTAACGCCTGGACCACGGTGAGCCGATGGCGTGGCTCGCTGGCCACCGGGCGCCGCTGCTCGACAACGCAGTCGGCAAGCGCGAGACGGCACACGGCCTCCGTACCGTCGCCGGGGAGCAGGACGATCCGGTCCCCATCCCCCAGGCGGAGCACGCTGCGTACCTGTCGCTCGATGGCCGGTGGGATCGCGAAGCGCTCGCCCACCATGGCGTCGGGATCCACGAAGAACCGATGCAGCGTCATGCGTCGTGCTCGAGTCGCAGCGAGACCCATTCGCCGTCGTCGCGCCGCTCCGCAACCCGCAGACCCGCCACGAGCATGGCGTCGGTGACCTCCACGGCCCGCGGCTGGATGATTCCGCCGACAAGGAGCGCGCCTCCGGGGGCCAGGTGCGCCACCAGCCGTGATGCGAGACCGATGAGCACCACCGCCACGAGGTTGGCGAGGACGAGCCCATAGCGCTCCTCGGGCTTGGCGGGCAGCGTGCCGTGCCGCACCTCGACCGCATCGGCCAGGTCGTTGCGCTCCGCATTGGCGCGGGTGGCGTCGATGGCCAGCGGATCGGTATCGAGGCCAACGGCCCGGACCGCACCCAGGCGCAGAGCGGCCAGGGCCAGGATGCCGGATCCGCACCCGACGTCGAGGACGCGCTCCGGCATCGGCCTCACCTCCTGGAGCAGCTCCAAGCAGCCACGCGTGGTCGGATGAAGGCCCGTCCCGAAGGCCATCCCCGGGTCGAGGATGAGGGCGACCTCACCCTCACCCGGTTCCTCCGCTGCCCAGGACGGCGTGATCAACACTCGACCGATGCGCTGCGCGACGTAGTGCTTCTTCCAGGCATCGGTCCAGTCCGCATCGTCGACCGGCTGGACGCGCAGTGGACCCACCGGGCGCAGCCCGAATGCCTGGAGGTGCCACAGCGCCCGTTCGGTGGCGTCGACCGCATCGGCCGCATCGGGGTTGTCGACAACGTGGGCCATAACGACGAAGGGAGCGGCCGGATCCTCTCGTGCCGCAAGCTCGTCGTTCGGATCATGGATGAGCCTCGTCGGCTGGACCGACGTGCCGCCGCCGATCCGGCCGAGGATCTCGGACACCGCCTCGACGGCCTCGACATCAGCCTCGACGCTCAGCTCAAGCCAGCGCATCGGCGGGGTCAGGTGAAGAAGTCGCGCAGGCGGTCGATGACCGATGGGCCGCCCCTGGGCAGGACCGCCGGCCCCGTGACGTCGTCCAGCTCGCGCAGCAGCTCGCGCTCGCGCTTCGAGAGCTTCGATGGCACGACCACGTTGACGATGACGTGCAGGTCGCCGCGCCCGGCGCCGCGAAGCTGCGGGACGCCCTTGCCGCGCAGACGGATCTCATGTCCGGACTGGGCGCCCGGCGGAATCTCGACCTCGTCGGTGCCCTCGACCGTGGGGACGGTGAGCGTCGCGCCGAGGGCCGCCTGCGGGAAGGTGATCGGCAGCTCGTAGTACAGCTCCGTCCCTCGGCGGAGGAGGTGAGGGTGCTCGAGAATCCGGATCGCCACGTACAGATCGCCATTCGGGCCTCCACGCGGACCAGCCTCGCCCTGGCCTTCCATGGCGATGCGCTGGCCGTCGTCGATCCCCGCCGGAATGCTGACCTGGAGGGAACGCTCCTCATGCACCCGCCCGTCGCCGCCGCACTGAGTGCACGGGGTGGAAATGATGCGGCCCTCGCCGCGGCATCGCGCGCAGGCCACGATGTTGACCATCTGGCCCAGGATCGTCTGCGCCACGCGCCGCTGCTCACCACTGCCGTTGCAGTCGGCGCATGTCTCCGGATCGGTGCCCGGCTCGCCGCCCGCGCCCTCGCAGCGGGGGCAGGTCTCCAACGTCGGGAAACTGATCTCCTTCGTGACGC
>JBDSGF010000044.1:0-22589 GCA_039919135.1 Candidatus Limnocylindria bacterium
GCCATCAACCGCATCCACTGGCTGTCGAGTGCGCGGCACGGCGAGCTTCACGTCAAGGAGTTCGACCTGGAGCAGGCGGCCGATCTTTGGATCGCGCTGGATCTCGACCGCAGCGTGCATGCCGGCATCGGGACCGATGCATCCGTGGAGGCCGCGGTAACCGTCGCCGCCTCCATCGCGCTGCGCACGCTGTCCGACAACCGCTCCGTGGCCATGACGGCCTCGGCGCGCCGCATCCAGGTCCACCAGCCCGATCGCGGGCCGCGCGTGGAGCAGAAGCTGCTGCACCTGCTGGCCAACGTGCAGGCCGATGGGGCTCACCCGCTGGCGGAGGTGATCAACGCGACCTTGCCCCAGCTGCGTCGAGGCATGACGCTGTGCATCATCACCGGATCGACCGATCGTGCCTGGGTGCGCGGGCTGGCCGCGCTCCGTCGACGCGGCGTTGCGGCGCTCGTGATCCTCATCGATCGCTCGTCCTACGTCGGCGTGGATCCGGACGACCATGGCCGCGCCGAGCTGGCTGCGGTGCGCCACGCGCTGGCCGAGTACGGCATCGAGCATCGCCTGGTGCGGCGCGGGGACGATATCGCCGAGGCCATCGGTCGGAAGGTGCGTTCGCGTGCCTGACCTTCGCGAGCGCCTCCTCTACGCGCGCGCCGACTGGCTGAGCCTCGGCCTGCTGGCGGTCATGGCGCTTGCCGTGGCCTGGTCGGTGCAGGGCGCGATGTGGCTGGACCAGATGGACTTCCTGGCGCCGGTCGCGCTGTGGGCCGTGCTGGCCGGCGCGCTGCTCGGAATACTGCGTTCGAGCATCGTCTGGACGCTGCCTCTCGGCGCCGTCATCGGTGCAGCGGTGGTGCTGTGGACCGTGGGCGGCGAGTACTTCACCCCGCTCGATCACGGTGCCCGCCTGGGCGCGCTGCGGACTGATGCCATCGAGTGGCTGGCCGTCGTGCTGCGCACGGGCTATCCGGCCCAGATGTCGCCGTACGCCATCGGCCTTGGCGCGCTGATGTTCGCGACCGCATTTGCCGCCGCCTACGCCATGTACCGCCATCACCGCGTGCTCGACGCGATCCTCCTGCTGGGCGCGGCGATCATCACGAACATGTCGGCGACCTTCACCGACCTGTTCGGGAACCTCCTCATCTTCGTGATCGCCGCACTGCTGTTGTGGATTCGTGCCTCGCTGGCCGATCGCCAGGAAGGCTGGCAGCGCCGTCGGGTGAATGAGAATCTCGAGGTCCCCGCGGCCATCATGCGGTCCGGCATCGTCTTCGCCGGCGCGAGCGTCGCGCTGGCCTGGATCCTGACCAGCGTGGCCGTCGCCGCACCGCTGACCGATGCCTGGCGCAGCTTCGACGGGGTGTGGACCGGCGTGCGCGACCAGATGGAGGGAGTCTTCGGCAGCCTCACCAATCCGCAGTCCCGCATCTCCGGCAACAGCTTTGGTCCCGGCTTCAACGTGCAGGGCGAGTGGATCAGCCGCGACGACGAGGCCCTGGTGCTGGCCGCGCCGCGCGCGCTCTACCTGCGCACCGCCACCTATGACGTGTACACCGGTCGCGGCTGGGAGCGGAGCGACACGGTGCGCCGATCGGTCGAACCCGGCGTTCCGCTCTTCGCGGTGCCGACCTCGGAGCGGCCGACGGTGGCAGCAGCGGTCGAGGTCCACCGGATCTCGATCGAAATGCAGCAGACGATCGGCCGCAACCTGTTCACCGCCGGCTCACCTCTCCGCGTGTACGCGCCGACGGTCGTCCTTGAGGCCTCGGGCCAGCCCGTGCTTGGAGGCATCGAGCACGCCAACGCGGTCGGCGCGGGCGAGGCGTATGAGCTCCTCGTCGCGATCTCGACCGCGAACGAGGCCGAGCTCGGGGCAGCCGGCGAGGCCTATCCACCCGAAGTCACCGATCTGTACCTGGATACCCCGGGCCTGACCGATCGCGTGGCTCAGCTTGCCCGCGACGTCACGGCCGGTGCGACCAACGACTACGAGCAGGCGAAGGCACTGGCCAACTTCCTGTCGCGCGACTCACGATTCACCTATAGCACGGTCGCCGGTGTGCCACCGCCGGACGGGGACCTGGTCGATTTCTTCCTCTTCGACGAAGAGGAGGGCCGATCCGGGTATTGCCAGTACTACGCGAGCGCCATGGTGATCATGGCGCGCTCCCTGGGCCTTCCCGCTCGCGTGGCGGTGGGCTTCGCGCCCGGCGAGCGCCAGGCGGACAACACGTTTCTGTTGCGCGAGGCGAATGCGCACGCCTGGGCGGAGGTCTACTTTCCCGGCTACGGCTGGCAGATCTTCGAGGCCACCAAATCGATCCAGTCGCGCTTCGTGCGGCTGAGCGGTGAGTCCGGTCCCCGGGTGGGGGCACCGATCCAGGGCATCGACCCCCTCCTCTTCGAGAACGAGCCCCTCGAACTCGGCGAGGGCGTCAATGTTGGCGTCCTGCCGTCGCCGAACCTCGTGGATGGCGCCATCGATCCGAACCACCCGGAGCTCGGTGCCGAAGGCGTCGACGGGTCCAGCCGCACGGGCAACGCCCTCATCATCGCGCTGCTGGGCCTGGGCACGGCGGTGGTGATGTGGCTGCGCATGCGCCATGTGCGGCGTGGATGGCGGCTCCTGCCCGCGGGCGACCGCGCCTGGCGTCAGCTAACCGCAGCGGCGGATCGCGCCGGTGTCGGGCCGAGGCCGGCAGAGACGATCTACGAGTACGCCGGATGGCTGGAGGAGCAGTTGCCGCGGCACGGTGAGCCGATCCGCGCGGTGGCCGATGGCAAGGTCCAGCAGACCTACTCCGGCCGCCGCCTGACGGCGACCGCAGCGCAGCGCCTGGAGGCTGCCTGGGCCAGCCTGCGACTGCCGCTGATCGGTCTTGCCGTGCGTCGAGGAATGCGCCGCCTCGTGCGGCGCGACCCGAAACCCTAGAGAGCCAGCGGCCGCCCCTCCGCCTCGTCCACATGCGTCGGCTCCAGTCCCAGCAGGTGGAGGGTGTCGTTCCAGCGCTCGAGGCGCCACCCATCGCTCATCCGCGCGGCGACCGAGATCGAGGCGTTGTCGACGTCGAGGGCGCGGGTGCGGTCGCCACCGAGGTCGAACAGCACGCGGGCCACGATGCGCAGCGTGCCGCCGTGGCTCACCAGCATGGTCGGAGCCTCATCGGCCGCCGCGAGCTCACCGAGCAGCTCGACCACGCGCCGCGTCGCCGCCTCGATCGGCTCGCCGCCCGGAGGCTGGCCGATGCCGCCGGATGCGCGCCAGACGCGGTACCGATCACCGTCGTCGGTCTCGAGCTCGGCGTGGGTGCGGCCCTCCCACTCCCCGGCGCCGATCTCCATCAGTCGCGGCTCACCCTGCACGTCGACGCCGATGCCCTGGCCAATGATTCGCGCGGTCTCGACCGAACGAGCGAGGGTCGATGACACGATGCGGCCCGGCCGCAGCTCGGGATCGCCGCCGATGCGCTGAGCCACCCTGCCCGCCTCGCGGCGGCCGGACTCGGAGAGCGGCGGGTCGAGCTGACCCTGCCACCGGCCCTCCCGGTTCCAGTCGGTGACTCCGTGGCGGACGAGGACCAGGCGCGCGTCGCTCACCGTGCTGGCGCGGCGGCGGCCTCGAACACCTCGCGGGCGGCGCGCGCGGCGGCGGCGCCATCGGCGGCGTGGCCGTGGTCCGGGAGGACGCTCGCCATTCGCTCGAGTGCATCGGCCATCTCGTCAATGCCGACGTCGCCCATGTGCCCGAAACGCAGGATCTTGCCTGACCACTGGCCCTGGCCACCGGCGATGACCAGCCCCTTCGCCCGCATGTCGGCGTTGAACGCGCCCCACTCGATGCCGTCGGGCAGCCAGGCGGCGGTCACCGTGGCGGACCGATCCCGCGGCGCGGCCACCAGCCGCAGCCCCAGCGACTCGAGCCCGGCGGCGACGCCGGCCGCGATGGCCGCATGCCGCGCCCAGGTCCGTTCGCGGCCCTCCGCCCGCAGGCGCTGCACGCCGACGCGCAGGCCGTACAGGACGCTGATGGCAGGCGTCCACGGCGTCTGGCCCTTGGATGCCCACTGCCGCGCCTCGGCGAAGTCCCAGTAGAAGCGCGGCATGCGGGCGGTCTCGCCTGCCCTGATGGCCCGCGGGCCGAGCGCCGCGATGGCGATGCCCGGCGACGCCATCCAGGCCTTCTGGCTGGCGCTGACGACGAGGTCGATGCCCCAGGCGTCCATCTCGAACGGCATGGCGCCCAGGCCGCTGATGCCGTCGACCAGCAGGAGCGGCTCGCCGGGAGCCTCGCGCACGACCTCCGCCAGCTCGCGGAGCGGGTTGGCGACGCCGGTCGAGGTCTCGTTGTGCGTGATGAGCACCGCCCGGTAGCGCTGGTCACCGTCCAGGCGCCGTCGAAGCTCATCGGGCTCCGCGGCCGAGCCCCACTCCACCTCCATCCGATCCACATCGGCTCCGAAGGCGCCGGCGGTCTTCGCGAACCGGTCTCCAAAGGAGCCGATGTCAACGACGAGCACGCGGTCGCCGGGAGAGAGCGTATTCACCACCGCCGCTTCGAGCGCCCCCGAGCCTGAGCCGGTCAGGAGGAGGACCTCGCCGCTGGTCCCGATCAGCTCCGCCACGCCGGCTGTCGTCTCGCGCAGCATCTCGCCGAACTCGGTACCGCGATGGTCGATCATCTGCTGGGCCTGGGCCTCGCGCACGGCCGGCGGGATGGGTGTCGGACCGGGGGTCCGAAGATTCTGTTCCATGGCCCGCATCATAATCGGCGCATGCCCCGCCGACCGACGCCCGACGCGACCGAGCCGCTTTTCAGCGAGACGATGGCGGCCGATGCTCCGCTCGCCGCTCGAATGCGGCCGCGCACGCTCGAAGAGTTCATGGGCCAGCCGCACCTTGTGGGCGATGAGGGCGCGCTGACCAGGGTGGTCAAGCCCGGCCATTTGCCGTCGATGGTGCTGTGGGGTCCGCCTGGCAGTGGCAAGACCACGCTGGCGCGGCTGCTGGCGGACCGAGCCGGCGGAACCTGGCGGCAACTTTCGGCCGTGACGAGCGGAGTCGCTGATGTCCGCGCCCTCGTGGCCGAGGCCAAGGCGCTGCGCTCCGCCGGCGGACGGACGGTCGCCTTCATCGACGAGCTGCATCGGTTCAACAAGAGCCAGCAGGACGCGCTTCTGCCGCACGTCGAGGACGGCACTATCGCGTTGATCGGGGCCACCACCGAGAACCCGTACTACGAGATCAACTCGCCGCTCCTGTCACGCATGCGGGTCTACCGCCTGGAGCCGCTCGACACCGATGCGATCGGTGCCATCGTCGACCGCGCTCTCGCAGATTCGGAGCGCGGCCTGGATGGTCGAGCGCACCTGACCGATGAGGGCCGTGCCACGCTGCTTGACCTCTCCGGCGGCGACGCACGGCAGGTGCTCAATACGCTCCAGTCGGCCGCGGTCACCGCCGGGGACGCCGAGATCAGCGCGGAGGCCGTCGCCGAGGCGGCGCAGCAGCGGCTGTTGGCCTACGACCGCGTGGGCGACCAGCACTACGAGGCCACATCGGCCTTCATCAAGAGCATGCGCGGCAACGACCCCGACGCGGCCCTCTACTGGCTGGCGAGCATGGTGGCGGCGGGGGAGGACCCGACCTTCATCGCGCGCCGCATCGTGATCGCGGCGTCGGAGGACGTCGGCAACGCGGATCCGCGCGCCCTGCAACTGGCGGTGGCCGCCATGCACGCCACCGAGATGATCGGCCTGCCTGAGGCGCAGTACGCCCTGGCCCA
Organism: Candidatus Limnocylindria bacterium; assembly: GCA_039919135.1. Lineage (GTDB taxonomy): Bacteria > Chloroflexota > Limnocylindria > QHBO01 > QHBO01 > JACDBZ01. The sequence continues at coordinate 5,792 of JBDSGF010000044.1, forward strand.
GGCGGCGTCCTACGTTGCATCGGCCCCGAAGTCGAACCGAGCCGGGGCGGCCTACTTCGCGGCCCTCGCGGAGGTGGAGGAGCACGGCCGCTTGCCGGTGCCATTGCATCTTCGGCCGTCCTCGCACCGGCGGCTGGCGCGCGAGCAGGGGTACGGTCGTGGCTACCTCTACCCTCACGACTACGCCGATGCGGACGTGGACCAGGAGTACCTCCCGGACGGACTGGTCGGCCGCGTGTTCTACGAGCCCTCCGAGGAGGGGCTGGAGCTCAAGATCGGCGAGCGCCTGGCGCGGCTGCGACGGCTCCGGCTCGAGGCTCGGCGCGGAGGCGGCGATCCTGGCTGATTCGCCGTGATACGTCGCCGTTCGGTGTCGTGGCACCATCCCCGTGTCGCGATACGCCGACACATCGGCCCAGGTTGCGCACTATGGGCGCATCGGCGCCAGCGGTCCTAGCCGACCAGCCCCAGCGCCGAGAACGCGAAATAGGCCACGAGCAGCAGAACCGCCATGATCGCAGTGAGGATGCCGATGTTGCGGAGGTCGCGCCCGACGTAGTGGTACTCCGCGCGCTCCCGAGCGGTGAGGTTCGAGCCGGCCGTCGGGCTCGCGGATGGGGCAATCCGCGGCGGAGGCGTGAGCGAGGCGGCCTCGCGGACGTCGGGCGTGCCCACCGGTGGGATCGGCATCGCGGGCGGCGTGCCGGCAGGGATCGCGGGGCGATGCACCTTGCGCTGGCGCGCCTTTCGGCTGGCGGCCTTTCCTGCTCGACGGGCCATCGGTACCTCGGCTGGCTTACTGGCTGAATGGCAAGCCGCGGTCGGGTGGGCGACCGCGGGACGACTATGATACCGCCGATTCGATGCCCGATCTCAACCGCCTCCTGACCGATAACCTGGCGCTCGCCTTCGGCGCGCTGACGGCGCTGGTCTTCCTCCTGCTCATCGGCTTCTTCGTGCAGAGCGCTCGCCTCCGAGGTGCCATGCGCCGCTACCGCGATCTCGTGCGCGACGAGAACGGCGGAACGCTTCACGACCGCCTGGTCGGCAACGCGGAGCAGGCGGTGCGCGCCTCAGAGCGCATGGCCGAGATCGAGGCGACACATGCCGTCATCGATCGGCGCAGCCAGCGCAGTCTCCAGCACATCGGTCTGGTGCGCTTCAACCCGTTCGATGACACCGGCTCCGACCAGAGCTTCGTGATCGCGCTCCTCGATGACGCGCGCGACGGAATCGTGATCAGCAGCCTGCATGGGCGCGCCAACACGCGCGTCTTCGCCAAGCCGGTCGCCGGTGGCGGCTCGTCGCACAACCTGTCGGACGAAGAGTCGCAGGCGATTCGTATCGCGGTCGAGGGGACCCGGCCGGGGTGACGATCGGGGCCATCGACCCCGACCAGCGACATCTGGCGGAGCGACTGGTTCTCGCCGCGCTGCGGCGCTTCCACCGCGAGCAGCCGCTCTCCGTGGACCTGCGTATGGACGCGCTCGTCTCGCGCGTGCGGACCGCTGCCTCGAAGCGTCCTCCGACGCGCCATCGCGGCGCCGCGCCCCTGGACCTGGAGGACCCCGAGCTGCGGCGGGTGATCGACGACCTCGTGACCGATGGCCGCCTGACCCGCAACGGCCGCCGTGTCGGCCTGGCCGACGCTCGTCCGGGCCTGGATCCCGAGATGGACGAGCGGGTGCAGACGCTGCTTTCCGGATTGCGTGCCGCCCGAGCTGAGCCGCCACGGGTCGAAGGGATCGCAGCGCGCCTGGGCATTCCGCCCAATGTCATCGACCAACTGCGCGCCGCCGGCACCCTGCGCCAGATCGCGCCGGGCATCGACTACCCGGCCGATGTCTGGTCCGCGCTGCACGAGCGGGTGGCGCAGATGTCCGGACCGATACACGTCGGGCGTCTGCGCGACGAGCTACGCACCAGTCGGCGTCACGCCGAGGCAATCCTTGCGGCGGTCGTTGCTCGACCTGGACCCCGTCAGCGCCGGTGAACTCGGCGGTCCTATTGCGCAGCACAGCGCTGTGACGTTTCATGCACGCCATGCTCAATCGCATTAGCAAGCCCCAGCGCATCATCATCCTCACCGCCGCCGTGCTGTTGATCGTGGCCGGATCGTGGTTCGTGCTGCTTCGGAACGTGGCGAGCGCGCCGGTTGCAACGCCGACGCCGACCGTCAGCCCGACCGCATCGCCCACGCCCACCCCGCGCCCGACCCGTAGGCCCACCCCGCGACCGACGACCACGGCGAGCCCCACGCCGACGTCCACGCCCACGCCCACGCCCCCGCCGGACGCGGACGCGGACGCCACGAACGTGACCATCCTCCTGGTCGGCCGCGATTTCCTCGCCGCGCGGGCCGCGCTGGGCGAGAAGGGAATGAACACGGACATGCTGGTCGTCGCCAACGTGCGCGCCGACGGCAGCCGCATCGATCTCTTCAGCCTGCCGCGCGACTCGGTCGACGTGCCGCTCGGCGATGGGTCGGTGTGGTCGGGCAAGATCAACAGCCTGCGTGCCGCGCGCGGCCTGCCGGCGCTGAAGCAGGCGATGAGCGCCACCATCGGCCTGTCGATCGACTACTACGCCGAGATGACGCTGGACGACCTGTCGCGGATCGTGAACGCGATCGGCGGTGTCACCGTTTCTCTGCCCGCCGCCCTAAATGATCCTCACCTGATGGTGTCCTGGCGCGCGGGAGCCAATCACCTGGACGGCCGGACCGCGGTGCTCTTCGCGCGCAGCCGCTACGCCGACAGCGATTACGCGCGAGGCGTGCGCAACCAGGCGCTGCTGCTGGCCCTGCGCGATCGAATGCTGGGGGGCGGTTACGACCCGATCGCGCTGCTGACCAGCCTGCCGGGCCTGGCGACCGACATCCCGGTGGCAGACATGCCGATGCTGCTCGATCTGGCGCGGGCAAGCGCCGGCGCCGCGGTCGTCACCAAGGTGCTCGCGCCACCGGGATACACCGTGTTCACGGGTGTGTCCGGAGCGCGCGGCTGGGTGTCGATCCCGAATCTCGCCGCCATCAGGGCGTATGTCCAAGGCGTGTCCGCCCCGTAGGCGAATGCGACAGGCGAGCTGTCTGGTAAGCGGCTGATAACGGCGGGGTGAATGGGTCCTCCGTTACCATCGACGACATGCCACCGGTCGTGCCGTCGCCAGATCAGCTTCCGTTCTTCGAGGAGCTCACGGCGGCGCCTCGAACCCGCCGGCCGCACCTTCGCATCCAGCCGCCCCTGCTCGCTGATCTCACCGCAAGACAGCGAAAGGCGGTGACGCACGGCGACGGTCCGCTGCTGATCGTCGCGGGCGCCGGGACCGGCAAGACGACGGTCATCACGCGCCGCATCGCCTGGCTCATCGCCGAGAAGCTGGCAAAGCCGTCGGAGATCCTGGCCTTGACCTTCACGGACAGGGCCGCGTTCGAGATGATCGAGCGCGTCGATCGCCTGGTGCCCTACGGCCACAACGATTCGGTGATCAGCACCTTCCACGCCTTCGGCGACCGGTTGCTGCGCGAGCACGCGTTCGACGCCGGCCTCTCCGACCAGTCGACTGTCCTATCGCGCGCGGAGCAGATCATCTTCCTGCGCGAGCACCTGTTCGAGCTGCCACTGGACCGATACCGCCCGCTCGGCAACCCGACCCGCTTCCTGTCGGCACTCGTTACCCTCATCAGCCGGCTGCGCGACGAGGACATCGCGCCGGAGGCCTACCTGGCGGTGGCGCAGCGCATGACCGATGCCGCCGCCGCCGCGCCCGACGACACGGCACTGGCCGAGCGCGCCGCCACGCACGCCGAGCTGGCCGCCGCCTACACCGCCTATGAACGCCTCATGCGTACCGGCGACCGGCTCGACTTCGGGGACCAGGTGAGCCTGGCGCTTCGCCTCCTGCGGGAGCATCCCGCCGTGCTCGCCGACGAGTGCGGCCGGTATCGGTACATCCTGGTGGACGAGTTTCAGGACACGAACCATGCGCAGTGGGAGATGGTCCGCCTGCTGGCCGAGGCGCATGGCAACGTTACCGTGGTCGGTGACGACGACCAGAGCATCTACCGCTTCCGCGGCGCCGCCCTGGGCAACATCCTCGGTTTCCGTCATGCGTACCCGAAGGCGTCGAGCGTGGTGCTGGTCGACAACTACCGCAGCCGGCAGCCGATCCTGGACGCGTCGCATCGGCTCATCAGGCACAACGACCCCGAGCGGTTGGAGGTGCGCGAGGGGCTCGACAAGCGCCTGCGGGCTCGCTCGAAGTTCGCCCGCCCCGAGCCCGCTTCGGGAGCCATCGACCTGGTTGCCTTCACGACCGGCTCGGATGAGGCGGATGCCATCGCGGACCGCATCGGTGCATCCATTCGCGCCGGCCGTCGCGCGGGTGAGCACGCCATCCTGGTGCGTGGCAACCGGGACGCGGATCCGTACCTGCGCGCGCTGAACATGGCGCGCATCCCGTGGCGCTTCAGCGGGACGGCCGGCCTGTATCGCCAGCCGGAGGTGCGGGTCCTCATCAGCTTCCTGCGCGTCGTGAACGACCCGGACGACTCGGTCAGCCTGTACGACCTGGCCACCAGCGAGATCTTCGGCCTCTCGCCGGCGGACGTGACACTGGCGCTCACCCGTGCGCGTCGGCGGCGCAGCAGCCTGGCGGTCGCGCTCCGCGACGCCGCCGAACATCCAGAGGACTCACCGTTCACGCTCCGCGCGCTGGAGGTCGTGCAGCGCCTGCTGGCCAGCCTGGACGCGCACCGCGCCATGAGCACCGAGCGCAGCTGCGGCGAGCTGCTCTACCACTTCATCTCGGGCTCCGGCTGGCTGGCGCGCCTAGCGCAAGAGGGACGCGAGACCGGCGACGAGCGGCTGGCCAACGTCGGGCGCTTCTTCGAGATCGTGCGACGCCAGGGGGGCCTGCTGCGCGACGACCGCCTGCCGTTCCTGGTCGCGCAGCTCGACACGCTGATCGAGACCGGCGACGACCCGTCGACCGCGGACGTGGAGCCGGATGAGGGTGACGCGGTCCACGTCCTGACCTACCACAAGGCGAAGGGCCTGGAGTTCAACGTCGTCTTCATGGTCGGCCTGGTGGCGGATCGGTTTCCCGGGTGGGATCGCCGGGATCCGCTCGAGCTGCCGGACGAGCTGGTGGTCGACGCGCCGCCGGCCGACGCCGATGGCCACACGGCGGAGGAGCGTCGCCTCTTCTACGTCGGCATGACGCGCGCGCGCGAGGAGCTTGTCCTGAGCTGGGCGCTGGACTACGGCGGCCGCCGCTCACGGGCGGTCAGCCAGTTCGTCACCGAGGCGCTCGACCTGCCGCCTGCGACGCCGTCCGAGGTCGTTCGCCCGGCGCTGCTCCAGCAGCTCGCCCGGCACGAGGGCTCGCCTCGCGATAGCACGCCCGTCGCGCCGCGTCCGATGCTGGGCGACCGGCCGCTCATGTTGAGCTACAGCCAGATCAACGACTACCTCGAGTGCCCGGCCAAGTACCGATACGGACACGTGGTGCGCATCCCGACGCCCGTGTCGCACACCATGGTCTACGGCCGCGCGCTGCACGCCGCGGCGCAAGCCTTCCACCGGCGCCAGCTCGCCGGCCGCCCGATGGCGGTCACCGAGCTGCATGAGGCGCTGGATGCGTCATGGGAGTCGGTCGGCTTCGTGACCCGTGAGCACGAGGAGGCGCGTCGGGCCGCCGCGCACGACGCCATCACGCTGTTCTGGGAGAACCAGCAGCGCGATCCCGCCCGGCCCATCGCGGTGGAACAGGACTTCACCGTCAGCTTTGGGCTGGATCGGCTGCGCGGCCGCTACGATCGCGTCGATCGCGACGATGCCGGCCGGGTGGTCATCACCGACTACAAGTCGAGCGACGTGCGCGACCTGGCGACCGCCAACCGACGGGCGCGCGAGTCGCTCCAGCTCTCGATCTACGCCCTGGCCCACGAGGCGCAGCACGGCTCGCTGCCGGATGAGCTGGCGCTCCATTTCCTGGAATCGGGCCTCGTGGGGCGAACCGATGCGAGCGAGAAGCGCCTGGAGAAGGCGCAGGAGAAGCTGACCCAGGCCGCTGAGGGGATCCGCGCCGGCCGCTTCGAGGCCACCCCGTCGGCCATGCGCTGCGGCTACTGCCCGTTCCGCGAGATCTGCCCCGACGCATCGCGATGAGCGGAACGAACCGCAAGATCGTGGGTGCGCTCATCCTGCTCGGCATCCTGGCCGCGGTGCTGCTCGTCACCTTCGCCGCCATGACCTGCCCGGTCGAGACCGATGCCCAGCCGTGCCCGGGAGCTGCCCGCAACCTCGTCCTCGGCGTCGGGCTGGCGTCGACCGCGGTGGGCCTGCTGGTGGCCCCGTTCGCCTTCCTCTTCGAGGTCATGGCGCGGCGCCGCATCGTCTATCGTGGCGCGTGGGGCCGAGCCGGACGGCGAGGCGCGCTGGCCGGGCTGATGGTTGCGGCGCTGGCCGGGCTCAGGCTGGGTGGCGCACTCAGCGTTCCCATCGCGCTGTTCGTCCTCATCCTCGCGGGTGTCGTCGAATGGTTCTTCGCCCGCAACGACCGCTAGGTGGAGGCATCATGACCCAGACGGCACCCTCGCTCACCGACGCGGTCGACAGCGTCCTTCCGGATGCGCTCGATCTCTCGCACCGGGTGCACGCCCATCCGGAGATTGCCTTCGAGGAGCGGCAGGCCTCGACCTGGACCGCCGAGCTGCTCGATCGCAACGGCTTCGAGGTCACGGCACCGATCGGCGGCCTGGAGACCGCCTTCGTCGCGCGCTGGCGCGGCGAGCGTCCAGGACCGGTGGTCGCCTTCGCCGGTGAGTACGACGCGCTTCCCGAGGTGGGACACGGCTGCGGCCACAACCTGATGTGCTCGTCCAGCGCCGGGGCAGCCGTCGCCGCAGCGCAGATGCTGGGCCGCGACTTCGGTGGCGAGATTCGTTTCATCGGCACCCCGGCCGAGGAGGCCGGCAACGGGAAGGTGCACCTGATCGCCGCCGGCGTCTTCGACGACGTGGACATCTGCCTCCAGATCCATCCGTCGGACAGCTCGAGCGCCGAGATCTACTGCCTCGCCGTGACGGAGGTCGGTGTCACGTTCCATGGAACGCTGGCCCACGCCAGCGCCGACCCGTGGCTCGGCAAGAACGCTCTCGACGCCATCGTCCTGCTGTACACCATGGTCGCGCAGTGGCGCCAGCACCTGAAGCCGGGCGAACGCGTGCACGGCATCATCACCCACGGCGGCGCGGCGCCCAACATCGTGCCCGACCTGACCCGCGGCCGCTGGTACCTGCGCACGCCGGTCGACGAGGATCTCGACGCCATGATCGAGCGCTTCGGTTCCATGGCGCAGGCGGCGGCAAGCGCCGCGGGCTGCACCGTGGAGCTTGAAAGCGACCCAATGAACCGATGCAGGACGATGCTCAACAGCCCGACCCTGCTCGAGGTCTGGCGCCGCCACATGGCCGATGCCGGAGTCGAGGATGCGCCGGTCGACCCGAATGCCGGCAGCACGGACATGGCGAACGTCAGCCACGTGGTGCCCACGATCCACCCGTACATGGCCATCGCGCCGCGCGGCACGCCGGGCCACTCGCGCGTGTTCGCCGCGCACGCCGGCGGCGAGGACGGCGACCGCATGCTGCCGGCCGCCATCCGCATCCTGGCCGCCACGGCCGTGGAGATGGTGCGGAACCCCGCCGGGGTTGAGCGTGCCTGGCAGGACCTGTGCGCTGCCGGCGGGGGACGCGCGCGGGAACACCCGGACTGAGCAACATCCTGGCCGGTCAGCCGGTCGACGAGACGCTGCTGGCCGAGCTCTACGACATGGAGCACGACGCGGTCACCGAAGACCTCGTCTTCTATCGCGAATGGGCGCGGCGAGCCGATGGCGCGGTGATCGATCTCGGTTGCGGCTCGGGGCGGCTTTTCGCGGCGCTGATGGCTGGCGGCGCGACCCGCCTGGTGGGGATCGACGGCTCACCGGCCCTGCTCCAACGGGCCGAGGCGCGCATCGACACGGACGAGCTCCTTCGTTCGGCGCGCGTTGCCGGGCGGCTGGAGACCGCGGTGGCCGACGTGCGCAGCGTGCATCGGCGCGATCGGTTCGCGCTCGCCGTCCTGGCGGGGGTGCTCGCCCACCTCGACGGTCCCGAGGATGCGCTCCGGGCGCTCGACGCCGCGCGGAGGCTCCTGGAGCCGGGCGGCATGCTCATCGTGGACATGCTCGGGCCCGGCGCGCTTCCGCCGCACGACCTGCCGCTCTCGGTCGACTGGGAGCGCCGGATGGGGGAGCGCCGCGTCGTCCGTCGCAGCCGCTTGGTGCGGCACGAGGCGCCCGAGGGGCTGCGCGTGGAGTACGCCACGCTGACCGACCTCGTGGAGGCCGATGGTACGATAGCGCGGCTTCCGGCCGGATTCCGTCTCTGGTATCCGTCACCGGGCACGCTCATCGGACTCGCCGAGGAGGCGGAGCTGGCGGTCGAGGCGACCTTCGGGTCGCACGAGCTGGATCCGCTCGACAACGGGAGCGAGCGTTGCATCGTGGTCCTGCGACGGGGTGAGGCATGACAGGCGAACAGATCCGGCTCCTGGTGGTGGAGGACGTTCCGCAGGTCGCGTCCCACGTCCGATCACTGCTTCAGGCCCAGTCCCAGATCAAGATGCTCGACGTGGTCACCGCGGGCGATCGTGCCGTGAGCAGCGTCACCGAGCTGCGCCCCGACGTGGTCCTGGTGGACTCCCTGCTCCAGGGTCGGGTGAGCGGCCAACAGGTTGCCGAGCAGATCCGCCAGGCGGAGCCGCAGGTCGGCGTTGTCATGCTGACGGTGCCCCAGAACCCGGTGAGCGAGGACCCGGAGCGCGGCATCGACGCCGTCCTGAAGATGCCGTTCACCGGCTTCGACCTGACGACCATCATCCGCAAGGTGGGCGAGACGCGCGCGCTCGAGTCCTCCCGGGCCAGCTCGTTGATCGTGACCCTCTTCAGCCCAAAGGGCGGCGTGGGCCGCACGACCCTGGCCTACAACATCGCCGTCGCCCTGGGGCAGGACCACCGCGTGTGCCTGATCGACGGCTCGCTCCAGTTCAGCGACCTGCGCGGCCTGCTGCTCGTGCCGGCCGTGGCTCCATCCATCGTCAACCTGCCGACCGACAAGATCCGCGACCAGGACATCGGCGACGTCATGTGGAAAGATCCATCGGGGATCGACATCCTGCTCGCCCCGCCGCGGGTCGAGATGGCCGAGATGGTCACCACCCGCGACATCGAGAAGGTGCTCTCGCTGCTGCGGCAGCTCTACGAATTCGTGATCATCGACACCCGCGCGGCGCTCTCGGAGGACGTCCTGGTGTTCCTGGATTCCGCCGACCTCATCCTCCAGGTCCTGACCTACGACAGCATGGCCATCCGCAGCCTGGCGATGTCGGCCGAGACCTTCACCGCCATCGGCTACCCGCCCTCCAAGATCGCGACGGTGCTGAATCGGTCCGACTCCTCCGGCGGATTTGACAAGGCCGATGTCGAGCAGGCCCTCGGCAGCAAGATCGACTTCGAGATCGTCTCGGACGGGCACCTCGTCCTTACTTCGAACAACGAGGGCATCGCCTTCGTCTCCTCCAGCCCGGAGTCGCCCATCGCGCAGGGCGTGAAGCGCATCTCTGACTCGCTGGCCGCCCACTTGCGCGAGCGATCGCCGGCGCTGGCCCGGCGCTGAGCGGCGGCATGTCCCAGCATGGCGATGGGCGCCCCATCGGCGTCTTCGATTCGGGCGTCGGCGGGTTGACCGTTCTGGCCGAGCTCCGTCGCCGCCTGCCGTCGGAGCCGACCGTGTACCTCGGCGACAACGCGCGCACTCCTTACGGGCCGCGGCCGGCGGACGAGGTGCGCCGCTTCACGCTCGAGGCGGTCGATTGGCTCCTGGCGCAGGACGTGAAGCTGCTCGTCCTGGCCTGCAACACGGCGACTGCCCGCGCCCTCGACGACGTGCGGGGCCGCTCGGGCGTTCCGGTCGTCGGCGTCGTGCGGCCCGGTGCGGTGGCCGCCGCCGCGGCGACCCGCAGCCGCCACGTGGGCGTCATCGCCACCGCCGGAACCGTCGAGTCGGGCGCGTATCCCGCGGCCATCATGGAGACCCATCCCGCCACCGACGTGGTGCAGCTGGCCTGCCCGGAGCTGGTGCCCATGGCGGAGGCCGGCATCCTGGACGGGCGCCGCGCCGAATCGGTCCTGCGCGCCTACTTGGAGCCGATGCTGGCCGCCCATCCGGCGATGGACACCCTCCTCCTGGGCTGCACGCACTATCCGCTGCTGCGCGAGCCGATCGAACGGATCGTGGGGGACCGCGTGGCCGTGGTGGATTCCGCGTTCACCACCGCGCTGGCGGTCGAGGACCTGCTCGACGCGCTGGGCGCCCGCGCCGCGCACGATGGGCCGCCTGCGCATCGAGTGGCGACGACCGGCGACGTGAACGCGTTCGTGACCGTGGCCGAACGCCTCTTCGGGGAGAGCCTGCCGCAGGTCGAGGCCATCGAGCTCGGGGCTGTCGCGCCGCTTCCCGTAGACTGAAGCGCATGGCACGCAACACTGCCCGGCTTGGCGCCGGCATCATCGTCGGGGGCATCCTGGCCCTCGGGGCAAGCGTCGCGTCACGCGAGATCATGCGACGCGCGGGTACCCGGCTCATCGACTGGGACGCGGTGCGCGAAATCGCGCATCGGCGGCTCGGAGATGCCGGCGCACCAATGCCGGCCCGGCAGCGCGCCGACGCGGAGGCGTTCTATCGGTCCACGCTGCTCCGGATAGAGCCGATCGTCGCCGACGAGATCGGCTCCGAGCTGCCGGCGGCCCTCGAAATCCCGGCGGTCGTGGATCGACTCCAGTGGGTGGACCTCAACTTGGCGACCTTCCGCGTCCTGTTCGACCGCATCGAACGGATCCTGCTCGAGGTTACCGACGGCCCCGACACTGCGGGCCGCGCCTTGTCGCGCTGGGTCAATCGAACCGTCGGCAACCAGCAGCTCGGCTTCATGCTGGCATTCCTCGGCCGAAAGGTGCTCGGGCAGTACGACGTCAGCCTTCTGGCCGCAGGCCCGACGCGCGGCCGCCTGCATTTCGTGGAGCCGAACATCGTGGCCAGCGCCGCCACCATGCGCATTCCGCGCGACGAGTTCCGGACCTTCATCGCCCTGCACGAGGCCACGCACGCCTTCGAGTTCGAGGCGCATCCTTGGCTGCGGCCGTACTTCGCCGATCTCGTCGGGCGCACCGTCGAGCAGCTCGCCGCTGAGTCGGGAGGGCTCATGGAGCGCGTGCGCGGGGCCCTTGGCGGCGGGGAGGGCCACTGGCTCGAGCGCATCATGACGCCGGGCCAGCGCGAGACTTTCAGCCGCACCCAGGCGCTCATGTCATTGCTCGAGGGTTACTCCAACCACGTCATGAACGCGGCGGGTGCGCAGATCCTTCCGAACTTCGTCGAGATCCACGATCGGTTCGAGCGCCGCGGTGAGAGGCGCGGGGCCGTCGAGCGCGCGATCATGCGCCTCACCGGGCTGGACCTGAAGATGGAGCAGTACGCCGCCGGCGAGCGATTCGCCGATGCGGTCATAACGCAGCGCGACCGCACCTTCCTCAACCGGGTGTGGACCGGTCCCGAGATGCTGCCCTCGCTGGACGAGATCCGAAACCCGGAGAGTTGGATCGCGCGCGTCGAAGGAGGCGCCTCCTGAGCGAGCCGTCGACCGTCCTTGCCACGCCGATCCTGGGCGCGGCACTGTCGCGCGAGCTGGTCGCCCGCATCGAGGCCGTCGACGGCGTGCACTGTGCCCGCATTGCCTCGGACGGCCGGATCCACGGGGACGCCGAAGAGTCAGTCTTCGAAGAAGCAGACATCCTCCTGCTCGGCACGGTCCCGGCGTCGGTGCTCGACCACGTCGTCTCGCGCGCGCCCCGCCTGCGCTGGATTCATTCGGCGTCTGCCGGTGTTGACCGCATCTCCACCGCGATCGTGCGCGAGCGCGGCCTCGTCGTGACCAACGCCCGCGGCGTCTTCAGCCGACCGATCGCCGAGTACGTGGTGATGATGTCCCTCGCCATCGCCCGTCGCCTGCCGCAGCTGCTCGAGCTCCAGCGCGAGCGAACCTGGCAGCCGCTCCGCGGACGCGAGCTCGCCGAGCTGACGGTCGGCATCATCGGCTACGGCAGCATCGGCGAGGAGGTGGCGCGCCTGCTCCAGCCGTTCGGCTGCCGTGTCGTGGCCACGCGACGGCATCCGGAGCGTGGGGCACCGGATGCGGCCAACGTCGAGCTCTTCGCCCTGGAGGACCTGCGCCAGGTGCTGCGCTCCAGCGATATCGTCGTCGTTGCCGCGCCGTTGACCGACGAGACCGCCGGACTCATCGGCGCCGAGCAACTGGCCGAGATGCGCGAGGACGCGTGGCTCATCAACATCGCGCGCGGCCGGCTGATCGACGAGCTGGCGCTGCGCCGGGCGCTCGAGTCGGGCTGGATCGGCGGCGCCGTGCTCGATGTTTTCAGCGAGGAGCCGCTCAGCCCTGACTCGCCGCTGTACAGCACGCCCAACCTGATCATCACGCCACATACCTCGTGGGCGTCCGACCGGGTCATCGAGCGGACGGTCGAGCTGTTCGTCGACAACCTGCGTCGCGACCGCGCGGGGGAGCCGCTGCGGAACCTCGTGGACCTCGAGGCCGGCTACTAGATGCAGGTCACCATCGTCGGGCTGCCGGGCAGCGGCAAGACGACCGTCTTCAATGCCCTCACCGGCGGCCACGCCGAGACCGGCGGCTTCTCCGGGAGCCGAGCCGCGCCGAATGTCAGCGTCGTGAAGGTCCCCGACGACCGCGTTGACCGCCTGGCCGCGCTCTTCAACCCGAAGAAGACGACCTACGCCGACGTCACCTACGTCGACGTCGCCATCCCGGCCGGAGCCGCGCGGGATGGCACGGTGAATCCCGATGTCCTGGCCCAGGTCCGCAACGCGGATGCCCTTCTCCACGTCGCGCGCGCGTTCGACGACCCGGCCAACCCCGTGGCGGCCGATCCCTGGCGCGACGTCGAGGACCTCGACCTCGAGTTCGCGGTGGCCGACCTGTCGGTCATCGAGAAGCGGCTCGAGAAGCTCAAGACCACCGGGCGCCACGGCTCGCAGGCGGAGCGTGAGCTGGCCCAGCGGGAGGAAGAGCTGCTGCTGCGCGTGGAGCCATATCTCTCGGATGGCAAGCCGATTCGCTCCTTCGGCCTCACCACCGACGAGGAGTTCCTCCTGCGCGGGTATCGGTTTCTGACCCAGAAGCCCGTGCTGGTTGTGCTCAATATCGACGACGGGCGCCTGCCGGAGGTGGCAATGCTCGAGGCCGGCGGGCGCGGGCGCTACGGGCAGCCGCAGACCGATGTCGCCGCCCTGGCCGGAAAGATCGAGGCCGAGATCGGCGAGCTGCCGGCGGACGACGCCAGGCTATTCATGGACGATCTCGGTATTGACGAGCCCTCGCGAGGGCGCGTGATCCGGCTGACCTACGCGCTGCTGGGCCTGTTCAGCTTTTTCACCGCCGGCGAGGACGAATGCCGGGCCTGGACGCTGCGCATCGGCTCAACAGCGGTGGATGCCGCCGGCGCCATCCACTCCGACCTGGCGCGCGGCTTCATTCGCGCCCAGGTGATCGGCGTCGAAGAGCTGCTCGAGGCGGGTTCGATGGCCGAAGGGCGGAGCCGGGGGACGCTGCGCCAGGAGGGCAAAGTCTATGAAGTCAAGGACGGCGAAATCCTGGAGATCCTGTTCAACGTCGGCCGGTAGTTGATCGCGCCTGATCGTATATACGGTACATACGGATCAGGCCCCGGAGACGCTACGAGCGATCCATCTCCGCCACGATGGAGCGGAACTCGTCGCTCTGCTCCACCAGGTAGGTGTCCTCTTCCGCCATGCCGACGCTCATGGATGCCCGCAGCTTCTCGTCACCCAGGTACGTGAATCCGTGCGTGCGCTCGAGCTCGCGTGCGACGGCCTCGACCAGCGAGTCCTCCTCGAAGGTCTCGATCACCGCGGTGCGTGCCGCCTGCACCATCGAGGCGAACTGGGCTGGGGTATGGTCGCGCTCGGACACGAGGAGCGCATCGGTCATGAGGTCCGTGGCGCCCTCGTGAAGCTCGTAGATGAAGAGTTGCATGCGCCGATGATAAACCGATGAGCGAGCTCCTCATCGTGGGCGGCCTGACCATCGACCACTTTGCCGATGGCCGCTCCGCGCCCGGCGGATCGGTGCTGCACGCGGGCCTCGCGGCCGTACAGGAAGGAGTCACCCCGACCTTCCTCGCCGTCGCCGGGGATGAGCCGGAAGCACGCGAAGGCCTCGCCCGCCTGGCGGCGCTCGGCGAGCTCATCCATCAGCCGGCGCCCGCAACCACCACCTATCGCCACGAAGAGAAGGCAGGCCGCCGAGTCCTCGTTTTCGAGGCGGCGACCGCGTCCATCGATCCCGCGGTCGGTCGACGCGCCGCCATCCCGCGCGTCGCCCTGTTCGCGCCCATCGCCGGCGAGCTGTCCGCGGCGGCGGTCGACGAGCTCCGGCGCGACCTGCGCCCCGAACGGTCCGTGCTCCTGATCCAGGGCTGGCTGCGCCGGCTCGAGATCGGATCGCCGGTGCTCCCGCTGCCCCTGGATGCGGTCGCAACCGACCTGTGGGTGACGTTCGCGGCGGCGGATGCCATCGTGGTCTCCACCGAGGACCTGGCCGAAGCCCCCGAGAACCCCTTTGCGCAGGCCGCCGCCTTGCGCACCAGGATCGGACCCGGCCCGATCCTGGTCCTGACCCTCGGCGCGGCTGGCCACCTGCTCGACGACCCGGGAACCGATCGCCTTGTGGCGACCATGCCTCGTCGCGTGGTGGAGGGTGTACCGACGGTCGGAGCCGGCGATATCTTCGGCGCGGCCCTGGCCATTCATCTTTCCCGCGGCGAGGACGCGACTTCCGCCGCCGAGGCGGCCACTGAGCGCGTGATCCGCATGCTCGAGGCCCGGCCTTCCTAGGCCACCTGCTTTCGGCCGTGTGTCTCCCGCAGCGCCCGTCGCTCGGCGGCCTCCACCCAGCGACGCAGGCGACGTAGGCGGCGCTCGACCGTGAGTCGCGTCCGGCCGACCTCGGCCATTGATCCGCCCCGTCCCAGGGCGAAGGCGATGTCCAGCACCCGTGACGCCGCCGCGGCCGCCTCCATTGCGCCGCGCAGGTCCTGGCGATGGCGTTCGCGAATGCGGGCGACCTCGATCCAGGCGGTCGCCGCGTCCACCGAAGCGCGGCGCGTGCCGAGGGTCCACAACTGCTCCGCTCGTTCGACCTGGCCCAGGGCGATGAGCAGTCGTGAGGCGACTCGCCTGAGCGCATTCGCCTCGGCGGGGTTGGCCGTCAGTGTCTGCGCCGCCTCCACCAGCTCCAGTGCGTCATCCACGGCGCCGGCCCGCAGCAGCTCGAGCGCCATGCCGCGCGGATCGAGGACGCGGGCCTCGCGCCAGCCGCCAGCGCGCAGGCGACATAGCTCCGCCTCCAGGAGGGCGAGGCTGACCACGTCCTGGAAGTTATGGTCGAGGACCTCGGCCAGAATGTCCGGCGAACCGCCGCGGAGGTAGCCGAAGTAGCGGGCCGGCACCTCGCTGCCCGGGCAGTCCGAAGTCCGTCGCACGCCGAGAACACCGGTTTCGACGTCGGCCAGGCGGGCCCCGCCGAGAGGGCGGCGGAAGAGGCGCCGGGCGTCGGGAAGCAGGTCGTCGTGCGTGTCGGGCAGCGCCGCCTGCTCGCGGAAGAGGCCATGGAACGTGAGGCGCGCGGTCAGCATCGGCAGGTCGAAGGTCCGCCCGTTGTAGGTGACGAGTCTTGGGGAGGTCGCGAGGTCGGCCACGAGGGCGCGCAGCAGGGCCGGCTCGTGGGGGTAGTCGGGCAGGAGGTACTGCCGCACCGTGACCCGCGCCCCATCAACGCGAGCCACGCCGGCCATGAAAATGACCGTTCCGGCGCCCGTCGACAGGCCGGTCGTCTCGGTGTCGAAGTAGGCGGCGGCCGGCAGCGGCGCCAGCGCCTCCGCCACCTCGACCGGTACCGCCACGCTACGTTCGACGACGAGCGTCGTGCCGCCCTCGACCACCTGCGTTCGCGCGTCGAACCAGCGGGCCAGCAGTGCCAGGCGATCGTCGACGACCGGGCGCGGCGGGGGAGCAGGCGCCCGCTCGGAGCGGGCCGCGGCCAGGCGACGTGCGAGCGCGCGCGCGCTCATGCCGCGAGTGCCTCGAGCAGCTCGAGGCAGGCAGACTTGCCGCGGACGCCGACCTCGGCAGTCGGCCCCACGCACGATGGGCAGCCGTCGGGGCACTCGCAGTCGCCGACCATGCGGGCGCAGGCGGTGATGAGCTCCGCGTTGAGCTGGTGGAGTCGCTCGGCAAGCCCGACGCCGCCGGGCACTGCGTCATACAGGAAGAGCGTGGGTCGCAGCGTGTGCGGTGCCTGTGCCTGCGCCAGGACGCCCACGTCGCGCGGGTCACACATCAGCAGCAGCGCGGCTGCCGACCGAGCCACCCGCGCCCAACCGATGAGCGCGCCATCCAGCGTCTCGCGGTCGAAGTGCTCGACGATCGAGGTCGGCGGCACGATCCAGGCGCCGGTGGTGTGCATCTGCTGCTCGGGCAGCGTGATCGGCCCCCAGCCGACGTTCTCGTGGGTGTGGAGCTTGATCTTCTTGAACAGGGTCGCGTGCCAGGCGACCATCACCTCGCCGTGCGCGCGCA
>JBDSGF010000045.1:0-7684 GCA_039919135.1 Candidatus Limnocylindria bacterium
CGTCGCCAGGGCTTCGTGAACGTCTACGCCGGGATTGCGCTGCCCAACCCCGCGAGCGTCGCCCTCCACGAGTGGATTGGCATGCGGCTTGTGGGTGTCTACGAGGGGGTCGGCTTCAAGTTCGGCGTCTGGCATGACGTCGCCTGGTATGGCCTTCGGCTGGCCGAGCCGGCCGGCATACCCCCAGAACCGATCTCCTTGCCGGAGCTGGTTTAGACAGAGTCCATCGCGCGGCGTTGACCCGTCCCACGGGGCTAACGACCAAGCACGGTCAGTTCGCTGGCGGATTACCCGCCCCACGGGGCTAACGACGAAGCAAGTGGCCGTTCGCCGGCGAATTACCCGCCCCACGGGGCAAATGGCAGCGGAGCCCTGCTCGGATGCTAGCTCGTTGGTCATTAGCCCCGTACCCCGGGTAAAACGCGGCCGACGCCGCGCGCGCCCCGGGCGGCGCGGAACGTGGACGTGGCCACGACATCGGCCTAGGCTGAGGCGCACATGAGCACCTTCCGCTACTCGCGATGGGACGGCAGCCAGCAGCTGCCGGCCTTCGACGCGGATGACGTGCTCGATGCGCTCTCCGACGACATCCTGGCCGAGGGCGATGTGAGAAGGGCGCTGCAAAGGCTCATGCAGCGCGGCCTGCGGGGCACGAGAGGCGGCGACATCCCGGGCTTGAGAAGGATCACGGAGCGCCTCCGCGCCAGGCGTCAGGAGGAGCTGGAGGGCGCCAACCTCGACGGCGTGCTGGACGATATCAATCGCCGCCTGGACGAGATCCTGGACCAGGAGCGCGCGGGGATCGAGCGACGCACGAAGGCCGCCGAGCAGCGTGCGCTGGACGCCCCACCGGGCGAGGAACAGGACCAGGCGCGGATGGCGGAGCAGGTCATGCGCCGCACCGCTCGGCAACGGGAGAACCGCCTGGACGCGCTCGGGCCCAACCTTGCCGGCCGTCTGCATGGGCTGAGCGACTACGAGTTCATGGACGACGCCGCCCGCGACGCCTTCGGGGCACTGACCGATGAGCTGCGCCAGCAGGTGCTCCAGACCTATTTCCAGGGGCTGAAAGACGGCGTGCAGGGCATCACCCCCGAGGACCTCGACGGCGTGCGCGACATGGTCCGCGACCTGAACGGGCTCCTGGAGAAGCACGCCAGCGGCGCGGATACCAACGAAGAGTTCGCCCAGTTCATGGCGAGGCACGGCCGGTACTTCCCGCCGGGCATCAGCAACACCGATGAGCTGATCGAGCACCTCCATCGGCAGGCCTCGCAGATGGCGTCGCTGATGAGCTCGATGAGCCCGCAGATGCGCGACGAACTGCGCGAGCTGATGGACGATCTCCTGCGCGACGACCGGCTCAAGATCGACATGGCGCGCCTGGCCGGCAATCTCCAGGCGGCCCGTCCCGGTCTCCCCTTCGGCGAGCCGTATCCCTTCGGTGGTGATGAGCCGATGGGCCTGGCCGATGCGCTGGCCGCCATCGACCGCCAGCAGCAGTACGACGCTATGGAGGAGGCGCTCGGCGCCGCCCGCGACCCCGACGCGCTCGAGAAGGTCGACACCGATGCGCTGCGCGACCTCGCCGGCGACGATGCCATCGACGATCTCGATCAATTGCGCGAGCTGACCCGGGCGCTGGAGGAAGCGGGGTACCTCGACCGCGAGGGCGGACACCTGGAGCTCACCCCGCGCGCCGCGCGCAAGCTGGGGATGCGGGCATTGACCGATATCTTCAGCCGGCTTCGAAAAGAGGGCTTCGGCGGGCATGCGCTCCCGCTGGCCGGTCGCGGCGGCGAGCCGACCGAGGAGACGAAGCGCTACGAGTTCGGCGACCCCTTCGCCGTCGACATCAACCGCACCCTGTTCAACGCAATGGCGCGCCAGGGTCCGGGCACACCGGTGATCATCGGTCCCGACGACTTCGAGGTCTCGCGCTCCGAAGAGACGACGCTGTCCTCCACCGTCCTCCTGCTGGACATGAGCCGATCGATGCTGCTGCGGGGGTGCTCATCGGCCGCCAAAAAGGTGGCGATGGCGCTCCACACGCTCATTCACACGAAGTACCCGCGCGACAAGCTGTACGTGGTCGGCTTCGCCTACTACGCCCGCCAACTGAAGCCGGAGTCGATTCCCACCCTGTCGCCCTACGAGTTCGAGTACGGCACCAACCTCCAGCACGCGCTGATCATCGCGCGCCAGCTCCTGGGCCGGGGCGGTGGTGGCAACAAGGAGATCGTCGTCATCACCGATGGCGAGCCCACAGCTCACATCGAGAACGGCCAGGTCGAGTTCGCCTATCCGCCCACGCTGCGCACGGTCCAGTCGACGCTGCGCGAGGTGGGCCGATGCACCCGCGAAGGGATCGTCATCAACACGTTCATGCTCGAGCGATCGCGGTATCTCTCGGAGTTCGTCGACCTCATGTCGCGCATCAATCGCGGGCGCGCCTTCTATGTTGAGCCGGAGCACATGGGCGAGTACGTGCTGGTTGACTACGTGTCCAAGAAGACGAAGCGGGTGGCTTAGCCGCGCAGGAGCGTCACGGGTGCGGCGTGGTAGTGGATCACGATCGATCCATCGGCGCCGAACAGGAAGGTGAACGGCTCGCCGGCGAGCGGATCGGGGTTCGCCACGGGCGCACGATACGCCGTCCCGGCAATGGATGGCAGAATCGGCGCATGACGAGGCCGCTCAAGGTTGGAGTCCAGCTCCCCGAGGTCGAGCGCACGGTGCGCTGGTCCGAGCTGCGGGAGATGGCGGAGACCGCGGAGCGCATCGGTCTCGATTCGATCTGGGTCGGCGACCATCTGCTCTACCGCGACGACGGGAGGCCGCCGCGCGGCCCGTGGGAGGCGTGGTCGCTGCTGGCAGCGCTTGCGGCGGTCACCGAACGCGTGGAGATTGGTCCGCTGGTGGCGTCCACCAGCTTCCACAACCCGGCCATGCTGGCCAAGAAAGCGGCGGCCATCGACGAGATCAGCGGCGGCCGCCTGATCCTTGGCCTCGGCGCCGGCTGGAATCGGCCCGATTACGACGCCTTCGGCTTTCCATACGACCATCGCGTGAGCCGCTTCGAGGAGGCCTTCACCATCATTCGCGAGCTCCTCGCCACCGGCCGCAGTGAGCGCAAAGGCACCTACTACGACCTGGACCGCGCCGAGCTCCTGCCACGCGGCCCGCGACCCGAAGGGCCACCGTTGATGGTGGGCTCGATCGGAGAACGGATGCTGGGCATCACGCTCCCGCACGTCGCGGCCTGGAACGCCTGGGGCCCATGGTTCGGCAACAGCGTCACCGGTTACGAGACACTGCGTGCGAAGATCGACGAGGCCTGCCGCGAGGCCGGCCGCGACCCGGCCGAGGTCGAGCGCACGGTCGCGCTGGTTGTCGCCTTGCCGGGCGCCCTGGGTCGCGGCTCATTGGTCAGCGAGGAGGTCTTCGAGCCGATTTCGGGCGACTCCACCACGCTGAAGACCACCCTGCAAGCCTTCGCGGATGCCGGCGTGAGCCACGTCCAACTGGTGCTCGACCCGATCACCCTCGACAGCATCGCCGCACTGGAGCCGACCCTCGCCGCGCTCGACGGCTGATACCATCGGCCGCATGGAGCCCAGCACCGATGCCAGCCCGGCCAGCCTGGCCAGCCTGCCCGTCGGCCGTTCCGGACGCATCGAGGCGATGGCGCTGATCGCGGCCGGCGACCACGCACTGCTGGTGCGCGAGACGGGCGTCGATCACCGCGCCCGCGCGCTCCTGACCACCGACAAGCTGGCCGCCGGCGAGCGGCTGGTGGTCATGCCGCTCGACGACGAGGTGGAGGTGCGCGTCGACGGTGACGCGCTGGCCGTCTGGCTGGGCTCCGGATCCCTGGCCGACGTGCCGCGCGAGCAGCGTCCGATGCCGACCACCGGGGTCCCGCTCTGGGCCACCCTCATCGGCGGAGCGCTGCTGCTGTTGGTGCTCGCCTTCGCCGTCATCGGCTCCGCGGTCACCTTCACCTGGCTGACGCGACTGCTGACATGAGCGAGACCGCAATCCGGCCGCCGGCGACCGGGCTGGCCGCCCTGCGGATTGGCGTGGAGTTCGGTGATGCCGACCGCTTTGCCGATTCCTTCGCCCGGGCCCTGGCGCGCGGCGGCGAGTTGGGCGCGACCCTGGTTGCCGCGCTGGACCTCGGTGACATGAGCATCCACCTGCCGCGCGTCGACGGTCCGTGCTGGAACGCCGTCCCGCTCTTCCACCTTCACCGCGGCGAGACGCCCACCGACGCGGACTGGGCGACCACGAGTGCCATCCTCGAGAAGCTCGAGCGCTACCGCTAGACCGATGGAGGACGAGGCACGCCGCCAGATGCGGGCCATGCTGGGCCGATTCGCCACCGGCGTGACGGTCGTGGCCGCGCGCCACGGACCGCTCCTGGCCGGGATGACGGCCAATGCCATCGCCAGCATCAGCATCGATCCGCCGCTCATGATGGCCGGCATCTCGCGGCGGGCGGAGACGCATGGCGCAATCATCGGCTCGCATGCCTTCGCCGTCAGCGTTCTCAGCCGCGATCAGCGCGCCCTGGCCGAGTGCTTCGCCCAGCCCACGACCGCCAATAAGCTGAAGCGCTTCTGCGATGCGGACTGGCACGAGGCGGAGACCGGCTCGCCCATCCTTGAGGGGGCGCTGGCCTTCTTCGACTGCCGCCTGACCACCCGGCACGATGGCGGCGACCACGCCATCTTCATCGGCGAGATCGTGGCTGCCGGGTATCGCGAGGACGCGGAGCCGCTGCTCTGGTACGCCTCGGGCTACCGCGAGCTGGCGAAGGTGGTCACGTGAGCGAACCGGCCTGGGAGCGGCTGCGGGCGGCGGATCATCGGCCGCTTAAGGTGGGCGCCATCCGGCGGGTCGAGGTACCTGAGCTGCGCGTGGTCGATGGCGATCTGCCCGACCACGGCGGCGCGACCGTGTTCGACGCCTGGATGCTCAACTCCGGGGTGGGCTCCGGGGTGGTGGTGCGCGCTGCTTGGGTTGAGGAGACAGTAGTCACGCCATGGGAGATTCGCGCCGGCGGGCTGGTGATCGAACGGTCGGACGGGCGGCTCGAGGCGTTGCTGGCAGGTGCCGGTCCGGTGATCGGGGAGGGGGAGCTGGAGCGCCAGGCGTGCGCCTGCCGCGGCATCAGCGTGGACGCAGCCTATCGGACGGGCTGATCGGTCGGAGGGGAGGGAATTCGATCAGGCGATCGGCTCTGCCTTCGCCAACTGCCCCTGCACGGCCTCCACGAAATCGGCGAAGTCGAACGGCTTGCGGATCACCGGCGCAAGTGCCTCGAGCCGGTTGGCCTCCTCGTCGTCGATGGCCGTCACAAAGATCACCGGAATGTCTCGGTACTGCGGCCGTTCGCGAAGGGAGTGCACGATGGTGGAACCGAACTCATCGGGCAGGCGCTGGTCCAGGACGAGGAGATCCGGCGTGACGTTCTCCTCGACGAGCGCCGTGTACAGCTCCGCGGCGTTGCCGAAGCCGCGCGTGTCGAGGTCGAGCTCGGACAGCACGGCCAGCATGGCGGTGCGAATGAGCGGCTCATCGTCGACGACCCAGACCCGGTGACCCATCCTTGCCTCCTAGCTATGCGCCGATTGCGTCGAGTGCCTCGCCGATGATCCCCAGGGCGAGGTCGACTTCCTCCTCGGTTGTCACGAGCGGCGGAATGATGCGCACCACCTGTCCGTACGTGCCGCACGACAGCAGCAGCAAGTTCCTCGCCATCGCCTCGGCCAGCATCCCCTTTGCCAGGTCCGGTCGTGGAGCAAGAGCGTCCCCTTCGGCGAATTCGATGGCGATCATCATGCCCTGTCCGCGCACCTCGGCCACCAATGAACGGCCCTGCGTCATCTCGCGCAGGCCACCCACCAGGCGCCCTCCGAGCCGATGCGCCCGCTCACTGAGCCCCTCGTCGTCGATCACGTCCAGCGTCGCAAGGGCGGCCGCGCAGGACACGGCGTTGCCGCCGTAGGTACCGCCGTGCACGCCGGGCGGCAACTGGTCGAGCAGGGTCCGCGGCGCCAGGATGCCGGACAGCGGCAGCCCGGACGCAATGCCCTTGGCCATGATCACGATGTCCGGCGTGGCGGTGGTCCAATCGGTCGCGAAGAACCGACCGGTGCGGGCGTAGCCGGACTGCACCTCGTCGACGGCGAGCAGGATGCCGTGCCGATCGGCCACCTCGCGCAGGGCGGGCAGGAACCCGTCGGGTGGGACCACGTAGCCGCCCTCCCCGAGCACCGGCTCGACGACGAACGCGGCCACGTCATCCGGGGCCACCACCGTGGCGAACAACTCCTCGATGGCGGCAAGGGTCGTGGCCAATGCAGCTTCGGAGCCGCCCATGCGCAGTGGATACGGGTATGGGGCGAAATGGACGCCGCCCATGAGCGGCCCGAAGTGGGCGCGATACTTGACGTTGGAGGAGGTGAGCGCCATGGCGCCGTGCGTCCGCCCGTGGAAACCGCCGCGAAAACAGATGACGGATGGACGCCGCGTCACATACTTGGCCAGCTTGACGGCAGCCTCGACCGCCTCCGCACCGGAGTTCGACAAGAAGAGGCCGTAGGCCGTATCGGCCTTCGCATTCGGGAAGCGCTCCGGCAACCGCCGATGCAGCTCGAGCCCGGGCTGGTGGTAGAGGATGTTCTGCTGGAGATGCAGTCCGCGCGCGGCCTGCTCGACGATGGCGGCCACCACGCGCGGATGCGCGTGCCCCGTGTTCGTGACGCCGATGCCGCAGGTGTAGTCGAGGTAACGCTGGCCGTCGGTCGTCTCGATCCAGGAGCCGGATGCTCGTTCCACCACGAGATCGGTGTAGCGCGCCCAGACCGGCGGGATCCCCGCGCGGAGCGCGGACCAATCGGTCAGAACGTCGGTGGCGCGTTGATCCATAGCAGTCGGGTCTCCAAGCGGGCGTCACTGCGCCAGCGATGATGCAGCGTGGACGGGAAGCTGAACGGGTCCCCGGCGTGCGTGAGGCGGTGGAGTTCCTCGTTCCCCACCCGCAGGGTCAGTGCTCCGTTGACTAGATACAGGAACTCCTCGCCGGACGAGCTCATGGGGCGAGCTCCGCGGGTTTGGCCGCCATCGACCGCCGCTGGCTCCACAACTGGACGCCGATGAAGGCGAACGCGATCAGGAGGATGAGCGTGCCGAGTACGTTGACCTCCGGTGGGATGCCGAGCCGGCTCACCCCGAAGACCCACAGCGGAAAGGTCTGCGTGTGGCCGGCGGAGAAGAGGGTGATCACGTAATCGTCGATCGAAAGGGCGAAGGCGAGCAGCGCCGCCGACAGGATGCCCGGGAAGATGATCGGGAAGGTGACCTTCCAGAACGTGGTTCGGCCGTCTGCGTAGAGGTCCATGGCGGCCTCCTCCAGAGACCGGTTGAAGCCGGCCAGGCGGGCGCGCACGGTGACCACCACGAAGCTGATGTTGAACATGATGTGGGCGGCCAGGATGGTGAGGAAGCCACGCTCCACCCCGAGGCTCACCCACACGGTCAGCAGCGACGCCCCCAGGATGATCTCCGGCGCCGTGATGGGGATGAAGATGAGCAGGTTCATGATCCAGCGGCCGCGGAAGGTGTAGCGGGTCAATGCCAGCCCGATCATGGTGCCGAAGGCCGTGGCCACCGTCGT
>JBDSGF010000046.1:0-9144 GCA_039919135.1 Candidatus Limnocylindria bacterium
TCGGCACCAGCGCCATCGAGATCGACGGGGTGCCCATCGACCGGAGCTTCGAGATCACGGCCATCGGCTCTCGAGACGGACTGGCATCCGCGCTGGGACGCCCGGGCGGCATCCTGCGGCAGTTGCAGCAGTCGATCGATGCGCGCTTCGACGTCATCGAGCGCCAGAACCTCACGCTGCCGGCGACCGAGCGCGATCTGACGCCGCAGGCCGCCCGCACCGTCGAGTAGCCTTCCCGATGCCGTGAAGTCCCTGATCGAACGCGCCCTGGACGCCGCGCAGCGCGGCGGGGCCCAATATGCCGACATTCGCGTCGTCGAGCGCGAGACCGAGGGCCTGACCGTCAAGAACGGACGGCTCGAGGCGGCCAATTCGAACACCAGCGCGGGCTTCGGCGTGCGCGTGCTGGTCGACGGTGCCTGGGGCTTCAGCTCGAGCGCCGCCCTCGACCGCGAGGAGGCCGAGCGCATCACGCGCGAGGCACTCGAGATCGCGCGCGCATCGGCCGTGGCTCAGCGCCAGCCGGTTGAGCTGGACGACACGCCGCCGGTGACCGACACATATCGCACCCCGTACGACGAGGACCCGTTCGCGGTCAGCCTGGACGACAAGCTGCGCATCCTGATGGAGGCCGACGCGGCCATGGCGCGGGTCCCGGGCGTCGCCATCCGCGAGGGCAACATGGTCGCCGGGCGCGAGCGCAAGACCTTCGCCTCGCTCACCGGGGCGTGGATCGAGCAGGAGATCGTCGAAACCGGAGGCGGGCTCGAGGCCACCGCGGTCAACGACAGCGAGATGCAGCAGCGCAGCTATCCGAACTCATTCGGCGGCCAGGCAGTCACGGGTGGCTTCGAGGCGGTGCGTGCCCTCTCCCTGGCCGAGCATGCGCAGGAGACCGCCGAGCTTGCCGTGGCGCTGCTGGACGCCCCGCAATGCCCGTCGGGCGAGATGGACCTCGTCCTGGACTCCACCCAGGTCGCGCTCCAGATCCACGAGTCATGCGGCCACCCGACCGAGCTCGACCGCGTCTTCGGAACCGAGGCCAGCTTTGCCGGAACGAGCTTCCTGACCACCGACAAGCTCAACGAGCTTCGCTATGGCAGCGAGATCGTCAACCTGGACGCCGATGCCACCGCGCCGGGCGGCCTGGGGACCTTCGGCTATGACGACGAGGGCGTGCCGGCGCAGAACGTGCCGCTCATCGACCGCGGGCTGCTGGTCGGCTACCTGACCAGTCGCGAGACGGCGCCGCGCATCGGCCGCACGAGCATGGGCAGCGCCCGTGCCTGGATGTGGAGCAACATCCCGCTCATTCGCATGACGAACATCAACCTGCGCCCCGGCGACGCGGGCTCGCTGGAGGACCTGATCGCCGATACGCGAGACGGCATCTTCATGAGCATCAACAAGAGCTGGTCCATCGACGACCGCCGTCTGAACTTCCAGTTCGGCGACCAGGCCGGCTGGATCATCAAGAACGGGAAGCGCACGCAACTGGTCAAGAACCCGACCTACACCGGCATCACGCCGCGCTTCTGGGGAAGCTGCGACGCCATCTGCGGCCCGGACGAATGGACACTGTGGGGGCTGCCGAACTGCGGCAAGGGTGAGCCGGTCCAGACCGGCCACGTCGGCCACGGCGCAGCACCGGCACGCTTTCGTGGCGTCAAGGTGGGGGTGGGCCGATGGTAGCCACCCGCACCGACATCGACGCGCTGCTCGACCGCGCCCTGGGTCACTCCACGGCCGCACAGACCGAGGCCCTCTTCCTGGGCCAGGACGCCGCGCTGACGCGCTTCGCCAACAACCAGATCCACCAGAACGTGCGCGAGCACGACGGCACGCTCCAGGTCCGAGTCATCGACCGCGAGAAGATCGGCGTGGCGAGCACGAATCGGCTCGATGCCGATGGCATTCGATCGGTCGTCGAGCGCGCGCTGGCGATCGCCGAGCGCTCCGCGCCCAACCCGCCGGCGGCCATCCTGCCCGAACCCGACGGCAGTCAGCGGGACCCACATCTGGGCTATGTCGCGGCCACGGCCGAGGCCGAGGCCGTTCGCCGTGCCGAGGGCGCGCGGGCCGTCATCGCGGCCGGCGAAGCGGTAGGGCTCCAGACGGCGGGGTCGTTCTCCACCTCGGTGATGACGGTGGCCGTCGCGAATACGCGGGGCATTCGCGTGCAGCATCAATCGACGCGCGCCGCGCTCCTGACGGTGATGATGGATGGCTTCGCCTCGGGCGCCGCGTCCGGCTATGCGCACGCCGGCTCGCCCGACGTGGGCGAGATCGATGCCGAAGCGCTCGGCACCGAGGCGGCCCGCAAGGGCGCCGAGATGCGTGGCGCCGGGGAGCTGGACGCCGGCGAGTACGAGGTGATCCTGGAGGAGTACGCCGTCGCCGGGCTGATGGAGTACCTGTCCTACATCGGCTTCTCGGGGCTTGCGCACGAGGAGGGGCGTTCGTTCATGGACCTGGGCATGCGGGTGATGGGGGAGAACGTCTCCATCTGGGACGATGGCGCCGACCCGTCCGGCCTTCCCGCGGCCATCGATTTTGAGGGCGTCGTCCGTAAGCGCGTGGAGCTGATCGAGCGCGGTATCGCCACATCGGTCGTCCACGATGCCGCGACCGGCGCGCGAGCTGGCACCGGCTCGACCGGCCATGGCCTGCCGGCGCCGAATCTCATTGGCCCCATGGCACTCAACCTGTTCATGGCGCCCGGCACGACGTCGCGTGAGGACCTGATCAAGAACGTGCAGCGCGGCGTGTGGGTCACGCGCTTCCACTACATCAACCCGGTCCACCCCAAGAAGGCCATCTTGACCGGCATGACCAAGGACGGGACCTTCCTCATCGAGGACGGAGAGCTGACCCGACCGCTGCTGAACTTCCGCTTCACCCAGTCCATCCCGGAGGCGTTCAGCGACGTCCGCGCCGCGAGCTCCAGCACGAAGCTGCTGCCCGGCGAGTTCTTCGGCGGTTACCGGGTGCCGGCGCTGCACCTTGGCGCGTTCAACTTCACGGGGGTCACCGCCACGGAGGGCGGGGCGTGACGGTGGCCGCCCCGCTCGAGCTTCGCATCGGTGACCAGCTCCGCCTGCGCAATGAGCATCCATGCGGCAGCCGCGAATGGGAGGTCGTCCGGCTGGGCGCGGACATCGGCCTGGTGTGCGGTGGCTGCGGTCACCGGATCCTGATGGACCGCCTGGACGTCGAGCGCCGTTTCACGGGGTACCTGGCACGCGGTCCCGAGGCGAGCGGTTAGACCGATGGCGCACATGGATCTGCCCGGCGGCGACGTCGGTGGGGCTGGAACGGTCTTCCAGAACCGATCATTCGTCTTCCTGTGGTCAGCACAGACGCTGAGCCAGCTGGCCAGCAACATGGTGCTCGCCGCGCTCATGGCGACGGTGCACGCGACGACCGGCTCCGACACCGCCGTCGCCGTTCTGCTGCTCACGTTCCTCGTACCCGCGGTTCTTTTCAGCACCGTCGGCGGCGTGCTCGTGGAGCGCAGCAATGCGAAGGTCATCATGCTCGCCACGAACATCGTGCGGGCGGTCGGCATCATCGCCTTCATCTTCGTTGCACCGTCGACGGCAAGCGCCAATGTGCCGCTCATCTACCTCATCAACTTCGGGATCGCGACCGCGACCGCGGTGTTCGCGCCGGCCGAGCTGACGGCCATCCCGCGCATCGTCGACCGGCGACATCTCATGGCCGCGAACTCGATCTTCGTGCTGACGATCAACGCCACCTTCGCCATCGGCTTCGGCTTCTTCGGTCCGCTGGTCCTCAACGTCCTGGGGCCGATCGGCGTCTACGTGATCGTGGCGGTCATGTTCGGCGTGGCCTCCCTGGCCATCCTGCCCCTGCCCGCGGTGCGCCCGGATCACGCGGTGGCCTCGGCCGGTGACGCGGCCGGGCGCGCGCTGCACGAGCTGGTCGAACAGTTGGCCGAGGGGATGGCCTTCGTGCGGCGCCACCGTGCCATCGCCTGGAGCCTCGCCTACCTGGGCATCTCCTCGAGCCTGATCGGGGTGCTGGGCGCCATCGGTCCCGGCTTCGCGGTCGATATCCTGGGCCTCACCTCGCAGAACTTCTTCTTCATCATGGGCCCCGCCGGCCTGGGCGCGGTGGTGGGCATCCTCTTCCTCAACTCCTATGGCAAGGGGATCCCGAAGCGGCTGGTCATCGATGTCGGGCTGGTGGCGATGGGCCTCACGCTGGTCAGCTTGGCAATCATCAAGCCGGTCACCATCGCCTTCGGCGGAGCCGCCGGTCCGATAGAGGATGCGGTGCCGGTCATCGCGCCGCTCATCAGCCTGATCGCGGTGGTCGTGGTCATCGCCGTCTTTGCCGGTCTGGAATACGCCTTCGTGGCGATCCCTTCCCAGACGGCGCTCTCCGAGGAGATCCCCTCCGAGGTCCGCGGCCGGATCTTCGGCATCCTCAACACGCTGCTGTCGGTCGCCTCGTTCCTTCCCGTCATCGCCGCGCCGGCGGCGGCGGACATCCTCAACATCTTCTTCGATGGCGCCGGCATTCCCATCGTCATGGCGTTCCTGGGCGTGCTGACCTTCTGGGCCGGCGTCGCTTCCTGGCGGCGGAACTCACGACAAGGTCTCCACCAGCACGATCGAGGCATGCCGCCGGCCGACACCATCGACGAGATGACGGCGCCGGGCATCCCGGACATGGCCGATCCCGCGGCACGACCGGAGGCGTCGCACCGGCGTCGCCGCCGTCGCCGATCGACCCCCGATGGCGACTAGGCTCGTCGCCGGCGGGTTCCTCGTCGTTTCGGCTTCAGTGGCGTGGCTGACCATCAGCGTGCCGTTCGCCGCGCGCGTCCTCCAGGTGCTCATCATGGTCTCCATCGGCTACGTGGCCTGGCTGGCGTGGACGGGTGCGCGCGTCATGCGCCGCTCCTACGCGCAGGGACGCAGCGGAGCCGCCGAGCCGACCGGACGTGCGCTCGACCTGCCGTTCGTCTCGCTGGTGCTCCCGGCCCGCAACGAGGCCTCCGTGATCGCAGGCACCATCGCCGCTCTCAGCGAGATGCGCTACGGCGGCGTCGACGGCCGTCCTGCATTCGAGCTGCTGGTCGTGGACGACGGGTCGACCGATGCGACCGCCGAGATCGCGCGAGACGCTTCGGCCGGCAAGTCACACGTCCAGGTCCGTCGGCGTGAGCCAACCCGGGGACGCAGGACGAAGGGTGCGGTGCTCGGCTGGGCCATGCCGTACCTGCGAAGCAACGTGATCGGCACCGTCGACGCCGACACGCGGGTGGATCCGGCGTTTCTCGAGCACGCCATGCGCGCCTGGAATCGCGATGCGAGCGCAGCGGCGCTCCAGGTGGCGCGACGGCCACGCAACGAATCGGCCTCGTGGCTCACACGGGCACAGGCGGAGGAGCAGCTGATGGACATGGCCAGCCAGTGCGGGCGCTGGGCGACCGATGGCACGGCCGAGCTGCGCGGGAACGGCATGTTCGTCCGGCGAGACGCGCTCGAGGCGGTTGGCGGCTGGAACGAGCGAGCGCTGACCGAGGACCTCGATCTCTCGACCCGGCTCTCCGCGGCCGGCTGGCATGTGGCCCTGGCCCCGGAAACATCGGTCGATGAGGAGGCGGTCGAGACGCTCGGCGCGCTCTGGCACCAGCGGCTGCGCTGGGCCGAGGGCAGTCTGCGCCGGCTGCTCGAGCACGGGCCGAGCCTCATGTTTGGCCGACAGCCGCTGTCGCGCAAGGCGGACTACCTGGCCTTCAGCGGCGAATTTCTGGTCCCGCCACTCTTCGCCGCCACGATCCTTGCCAGCCTCATCACCATCCCACTGCCGCGCCCGGCCGACTGGAGCGTGCCGGCTTCCCTTGCCGCCAGCTATGGCATCGGCGTCTTCCTGCTGGCGCTGGGCGGCCTGTCGGCCTCGGGCGAGCGCGGGCTGCGACTGGTCGGCCGCGCCACCCGCGGTGCCCTCTTCCTGTCGCACTGGCTGCTCGTCGTGCCGGTGGCGCTCGTTCGGATCGCGTTCGGCCCGGAGCCGGTCGGATTCGTCCAGACCCCACGCTTCGTCCCGGACACGGACCGATGAGCGCGCCGCGTGCCGACCTGGTGATCTGCGGCCAGGTCGTGGTCGCCGCCGAGCCGAGCGGCCTCGAGACGGCGGAGGCGATCGGCATCTCCGCCGGCCGGGTCGTCAGCAACGGCACCCGCCGTGAGGTGACAGATGCCGCCGCGCCCGGCGCGCGCGTGGTCGACGTGGGTCCCGCCGCCGTCATCCCGGGTCTGCATGATTTCCACATTCACCTCGTGGGCCTCGCCCGCACGCGGAACGGCGTGCGCCTTGACGATGCAACCGATGGCGCCGAGGTCCTGGATCGTCTGCGCGAAGCCACGCTGGGTCTTGCTCCGGGAGCATGGATCAGCGGTCGAGGCTGGTCGGAGGCTCAGCTCTCATCGGTGGCCGTCGGCGCGCTCGACGAGGCGGTGGGGGAGCATCCGGCGTTCGTTACCAGCCACGACGGGCATTCCGCATGGGCGTCCCGCGCCGCATTGCGGCTGGCTGGCGTGAGCGCCGGAACCTCCGACCCGCACGGTGGGCGCCTGGAGCGCGATCCGCACGGTGCACCAACCGGGATCCTGCGCGAGACGGCGCTCGACCTCGTCGGGCCGCTGGTCGAGCGGCGCCAGGGCGATGCGCTGCGCGAGCCGCTCGATGCAACCCTGCGCGAGCTGGCCGCCTTCGGGATCACCAGCGCCAGCGAGGCGGGGGACTACACCGATGCGAACGGTGTCGGCGCGGATGCGGCGCTCGGCGACTCGTACTCATCGCTCACCGATCTCGCCGGCCTGGTCGACGGGCGCCTGCGCCTGACGCTCGGCATTCCGGTCGATGCGATCGCGGCGGCCGCATCCCTTGGCCTGCGTACCGGCGCGATACTCGCAGGCCGCCACACCATGCGCTTCGGGTGGGCGAAGGAGTATGCCGATGGGGCGCTCGGATCCGGAACGGCGGCGCTGTTCGCGCCGCGGAGCTGTGGCGACGACGGGACGGGCATCCTGC
This sequence comes from Candidatus Limnocylindria bacterium, assembly GCA_039919135.1. Lineage (GTDB taxonomy): Bacteria > Chloroflexota > Limnocylindria > QHBO01 > QHBO01 > JACDBZ01. The sequence continues at coordinate 7,069 of JBDSGF010000046.1, forward strand.
GGGTCGACGCCGACGGGCTCGACGCCCTGTTTGCCGCGGCGAGGCCGGCCGGCATCGGGCTGGCCGTCCATGCCATCGGCGATCGCGCCGCCGCGACCGTCCTGGACGCGGTCGGCCGCGCGCCGGCCCGCTCTCGGGACGTACCGCACGACCGGATGGAGCACGCGCAGCTCCTGCGGGTGGTCGAGCTGCCGCGGTTCGCTGCGCTGGGGGTCACCGCCAGCATTCAGCCGATTCATGCCGCCGCCGACCGCGACATGGTCGAGGAGTGCTGGGACGGACGCCAGGACGGCGCCTATGCCTGGCGCTCGCTGGTCGCGTCTGGCGCGCACCTGGCGGCGGGGTCCGACGCGCCGGTCGAATCGGTCAATCCGTGGCTGGGGATGTTTGCGGCGGTCCACCGCCGCCTGCCCACCGATTCGCGCCCCGACTGGAGGCCCGCCGAAGTCCTGACCGTTGTCGAGGCACTGAGCGCCTATACCCTGGGCCCCTCTCGTGCCATCGGCGCCTCCGACGAGGGACATCTCAAGCCGGGTGCGCGCGCCGACCTGGCCGTCCTGTCGGCCGACCTAGCGACCATTCTCAATGCCGATGATCGGCTGGCGCAGGTTCGATCGGTGCTGACCCTCGTCGCCGGCGCAGAGGTGCCCATCAGCTGAGACCGCGTTGCTCGCGTGCAGTGGGATGCTCGGTGGGCGGGCAAGTGACAGCGGAGGTTGACAGGTGGGCGACAGCCACCGATCGGTCGACGTATCCGGTGGAGATCGGGTGCCCGTCGGACGGCGTCGCAGAGCTGTTCGGGGCGCAGCGTGCGCGAGCGCCCGTGCCCTGATCGCCGTCGCCCACCCCGACTTTCGCGACGCCTCGGCGCGCGAGGCTCGGCAGCGCATCTACCTGTGAGCCCCGGTGAGGGGTGGCTCAGGCGTCGGCCCAATGTCCGGATCGTCGAGAAGCGAGCGCAGAAGGTCGAGGGAACTGACGACGCCGATCGGCACGTCCTCGTCGTCGACCACCACCAGGCGATGGATGTGCCGCGTCACCATCAGCCGCGCGGCGCGCGCCAGGGAGGTGCCGGCGTGGACGGTGACCGCAGGCGTAGTCATAAGGTGGCGGACGAGCATCCGCTCCCAGTTGCCGCTGATCATCCCGCTGGATCGGGCCACCACCAGGTCGGTTTGGCTGATGACGCCGGCGGTTGCACTCCCGTTGACGACCGGAAGTCCCGAGACGCGGTGGGTCTTGAGCAGGCGCTCTGCCTCGCTCGCGGGAGCATCGGCGCTGATGACGACCGGGTCGATGGTCATCAGGTTCCCGACCCGAAGATGCCTGGCTGTGAGGGTCATGGCCGCTTCTCCCGCAGATGCTCGCTGGTCTGGCATCGATACTCGTCGCCCTCGGCTCTACGGTCCAGGGCCGTATGGCCCACGACAATCGGTCCGATGCGCCCACGGCCCGCCGGACAGGGCGGCCGAGCATCGCTACATCGCGCGGCAAGCATGCAGGCGCACTCAGCGGTGACTCCGGGTTGAGGGCAATCGCGTCGCCTGTTGGCGGCTCGGCCCGGTCGAGCTGGATCGCTGCCGGGAGTGTCTGTATCTCGACACGCTGGACGATGCGACTGCGCCCGACCCCCCGCTGGGCTATGTGGTGTGCATGAATTCAGATCTAGACGCAGAGGTCGCCTTCGCGAGCTCGCGCAGGTCGCCAGGGCTCGGAGCTGGAGCCGATGCTCGAGGACTGGACCACCCCGACTTCCCATCACCCCGAGGGGATGCACGGCCAGCCCCGCAGGGAAGCGGGACCGACCGCGTGGTGGCCGTGCTCCTTACCGCGCGATGATGACCGTTGTCTTCGCGTGGGTCGCGACGTGCTCGGACACACTGCCCTGCAGCACGCGGTCCAGCCCGCCAAGCCCACGGCTTCCCAGGACGATGGTGTCGTAGCCACCGTCCTCGGCCTTCTGTTCGATCACCCGCGCAGGATCGCCGCTCGGCTCGTGCAGCTGCGCCTCGATCCCAGCCTCCATGAGGATGCGCTGCGCCTGTCGTAGCTGGTCCGCGTGAACCGCCGGATCGT
>JBDSGF010000047.1:0-10882 GCA_039919135.1 Candidatus Limnocylindria bacterium
CTGCATCTTCGGTTCGATGGTGCTCAGGGCCTCATGCGTCATCGGTGCGGTCTCCCGAGATCAAGGTGCCGATCCGCTCGCCGCGGATCGCTCGTGCGATGTTGCCGGGCTGGGTCATGTCGAAGACGACGATGGGCATCTCGTTGTCCATGGCCAAGCTCACGGCCGTGGCATCGAGCGCCTGAAGTCGGTTGCTCAACAGCTCGGTGTAGCCGATGTGGCTGTACCGCCGCGCATTCGGCTCTTTCTCCGGGTCGGCATCGTACACCCCGTCCACGCGCGTCGCCTTCAGGATCACCCGGGCGTGGATCTCGACGGCACGCAGGGTCGCGGCGGTGTCGGTGGTGAAGTACGGGTTGCCGGTGCCCGCCACCATGACGACCACGCGGCCCTTCTCTAGGTGCCGCTCGGCCCGTCGACGGATGTACGGCTCGCAGATCTCGTTCATGGCGATGGCGCTCATGACGCGCGTCGGACAGTCGACCTGCTCCAGCGCGTCCTGCATGGCGAGGCCATTCATCACCGTGGCCAGCATGCCCATGTAATCGCCGGTGGCGCGGTCCATGCCCCGCGCGCTGGCGGCCAACCCGCGGAAGATGTTGCCGCCGCCCACGACGACGGCGATCTGGATGCCATCACCGGCGGCATCGGCCACCTGCATGGCGATCTCGCGCACGACGCCGGGGTCGATCCCGTACTCGTGCTCGCCCATGAGCGCCTCGCCGGAGAGCTTCAGCAGCACCCGACGGGGCGTCGTGGTCGCCGCCGCGGCGGCCGCATCGGTCATTCCTCTACGCGGCCTCGTCGCCATCGGTCTGGGCCGACTCACCGACGGCCAACCGGGCGAAGCGCGCGACCTTGATGTTCTCGCCCAGCAGGGCCACCTTCTCGGTGATCAGGTCGGCGATCTTCCTGTCGGTGTCGCGGTATGGCTGCTCGAGCAGGCAGACCGACTCGTACCACTTGCTCAGCTTGCCCTCGACGATCATCGGCACCTTGTCGGCGGGGCGCCCGTCGCGGGCCGCGTCGACTGAGAACAGGCGCTTCTGCTCCTCGACGACCTCCGCCGGGACCTCCTCGCGGCTGACGTAGATCGGCGCCATCCCGGCGATCTGCATGGCGATGTCGCGCGCCAGCTGCTGAAAGTCGTCGGTGCGAGCCACGAAATCCGTCTCGCAGTTGAGCTCCAGCAGGACGCCCAGGCGCGAGCCGTGGTGGATGTAGCTGGTCACGATGCCCTCGCGCGCGGCGCGGCCAGCCTTCTTGGCGGCGGTCGAGAGGCCCTTCTCGCGGAGCCACCGCACCGCGTTGTCGTAATCGCCGCCGGAGTCCTCCAGCGCGTGCTTGCAGTCCATGATGCCGGCGCCCGTCTGCTCCCGGAGCCGTTTCACATCCTCTGGCTTGATCATCAACGTGTTCGTCATAATCCTTTCGCTGCCTACGCCGGCTGGCGTGGCTCCTTTGCATGCTCTGCGATCTGTCGCTCGTGCTCCCGGTCGGGATCGTGCTCCGGCTCGCCCTCGTCGATATGGGCGACGCGACGAGCGCGCGCCTTGCGCTCCTCCTCCTCGTCGTCCTCCGGCTCCGGCTCGAAGATGAGCGCCTCGCCCGTCGCGAGGGCGGCCGTGTAGTCCGCCTCCGAGGTGAGGGCGGTCTCGTCGACCGGCGGCATGGCCTCCGCCTGCTCGAACTCCTCGTCCAGGCGAGCTTGCCGCTCCTGTTGGGCGGTGGTGGCCGCCTCGGCAACCAGCCCGCAGATGAGGCGAACCGAGCGGATCGCGTCGTCGTTGGCAGGGATCACCCAGTCGATGAGGTCCGGGTCGCAGTTTGTATCGGTCATTGCCACGATCGGAATCTCGAGACGTCGGGCCTCGGCGACGGCGATCTCCTCGCGGTGCGGGTCAACGATGAAGACCGCGCCAGGAAGGCGGCGCATCTTGCGGATGCCACCAAGCACCGCGTTGAGCTTGTTGATCTCCTCGGTGAGCTTCGACGCCTCTTTCTTGGTGAGACGCTCGAACTCGCCGGCATCGCGCCGTGCCTCCAGCGCCTCGAGGCGCTGGATGCGGCGCTTGATGGTCGTGAAATTCGTCAGCATCCCGCCGAGCCAGCGGGTGTTGACGTAGTGCTGGCCCGATCGCGTCGCCGCCTCGGCGAGCGCCTCCTGGGCCTGCTTCTTCGTGCCCACGAAGAGCACGCTGTCGCCGCGGCGAACGGTCTCGCGCACGAACTCGAGCGCGGACTCGAGCAGGGAGACCGTCTGGGCAAGGTCAATGATGTGGATCCCGTTGCGCTCCGCGAAGATGAATTCGCGCATCTTCGGGTTCCAGCGCCGGGTCTGGTGCCCGAAGTGGACGCCCGCCTCGAGCAGCTGCTTCATGCTGGTGGCAGCCAAGAGAAACCTCCGGTTGTTCCTCCGCTCGACATCATGCTCCCGGGTCGACCCTCGCGAGGGCACCGACGACCAGCGGGATCAGTCGAGCGTGTGTGATGGGGAAAACGCTCGCACCGTGGTACGAACTCGCTGAAGTATATCAGGCGCTTCAGCGAACAAGAGGCGGGGCACTGGCCTCGGCCTACGATTCATTCCGTGGTAAATGAAATGCCGGAGGAGGGCAGCGGCCCGAGGTTTGATCTCCCGTTCATTCACCACGGCATGAGCGGGAGCCTGAACCTCGGCGCATCGGCCTGCGGTTCGCCTGCCACCGAAGGCCCGCTCCTCACCGATCGGTACCGACGTACTCCCGAGGCACTCCGCTCGTACCTTGACCCAGACCGGATGACTCCTAGCATCGGCCCGCCGTGAGCACATGCCCCGCGGTCGAACGACCTCAACCAAGAGGACCGATGCCTTGCAGCGCCCCAAGTTTGTCGCCCTCGCCGGCGGCCTCGTCACGGCCCTGGCCATGGGCCCCCTGCTCGGCGCCGTCGCGCTGGCAGCCGATCCGACCGTGGTCGTTCGTTCCGGTGATACGCTCACCGGCATTTCGAAGCGCCACGGCGTGCCCGTCGCCGATCTGGTCCAGCTGAACGCGATCAGCAATCCGAACCGTGTCTACGCCGGCCAGACCTTGCGGATCGGCATGGCGCCCACGGCTCAGGCTCCTGCGGCGGCCCCGACTGCTCCGGCGCCGCTCGCTGCCGGTGCGCAAGTCCACGTCGTCGGACGTGGCGAGAACCTGACCACCATCGCGCGCCACTACGGCGTTACGGTCGCCGCCATCGTCGCAGCCAACGGCATCAGCAACCCGAGCCGCATCTTCGGCGGCCAGCAGCTGACCATCCAGGGCGGCGCTCCCGCGCTGGTGCCGGCCGCTCCCGCGCTCGTGCTGGCCGCTCCCGCACCGACGGCCGCCGCGCCGGCTGTCGGCCCCGCGTGGGTGCACGTGGTCCAGCGCGGCGAGAGTCTGACCACCATCGCGCGGCACTATGGCGTCACCGTCGCGGCCATCGTCGGCGCCAACGGCATCAGCAACCCGAGCCGCATCTTCGGCGGCCAGCAGCTGACCATCCCGGGAAGCGCCCCGGCAGCCGCTCCTGCGGCCCCGGTAGCCCCGTCCATGCCGTACTCCATGGCCGCCGCCGCCTCGAGCCGCGACGCCGTTCGCCAGGTCATCGTCGAGGAGGCAACGCGCTACGGCGTCCCCTCTCCCTTCGCTCTGGCGGTGGCGTGGCAGGAGTCCGGCTGGCAGCAGGGCGTGGTCAGCCACGCCGGCGCGGTCGGCGTCATGCAGCTCATGCCCGCGACCGCCGTTTGGGTTGGCGAAGGCATCCTCGGCACGCCGGTGAACATCAACGACACGCGCGACAACGTGCGCGCTGGCGTCTGCCTGCTCGCCCACTATTTCGCCCGCTACGCCGGCAACCGCGATCTCGTATTGGCGGCGTACTACCAGGGTCAGACGGCTGCGGATCGCCACGGCATCTACAGCGTCAGCCGTCCGTACATCGCGTCGATCCTGTACCTCGAGCGCCTGTTCGGCGGCTGACCTCCGCTCATCCGATGCCCGGGATGCGTCGCAGACGCCAGTGGCCCGGCTGGTCGGGCGCCGGCTCTGCCGTGACGAGATCAATCCGCAGCCCGTCATGGGCCTCGCCGCACGATGCCGCGACGCTCGCCAGGGTGCGGCCGACGCGGCCGATCCGTCGCTGATCCACGCTGGCCGCGGCGGCGCCGGCGCGCATAGTCCGTCTCGCACGCACCTCGATCGCTACGAGAACCCGGTTTGGATCGAGGGCCACCAGGTCCACCTCGCCACCATCCGTCGAGCGGCGTCGCCGGGCGACCACCCGCCAGCCACAGGCCGACAACCAGGCCGCTACGGCGTCCTCGGCAGCCAGCCCAAGCGAATGCCGCGGATCAGTCATCTGCCGATCGTCGCACGCGGTCCCTTACCGGCGGCTTATCAGCCTGGCTGCCGGTGCGCACCGGGAGCCATGGACCGATACGCCGCGGTTCCGTCACCTGGTTCAGGCCGGAACCATGAGCTCCTCACGCCTCTCAATCTGGGCGCCGATGAGCTCCAGCTCCAGCTGGGTGCCCAGCTCGGCCGCTCGGATCCGCGCGAACGAGCGACGATGGAATGGCGTGATGCCGTGCTCTTCGATCCCCCGCCGGTGGTCGAGCGTGGCGTAACCGACGTTGTGCTCCCAACCGTAGTGCGGGTAGCGGGCGGCGAGCCGGTCCATGAGCCGATCGCGCATCACCTTGGCCACAATCGAGGCGGCAGCGATCGAGTAGCAGCGTGCGTCGCCGCGCACGATGGCGGTGTACCGACCAACGTGCTCCTCGAGCCGATGCACCCGCAGCCCATCGATCAGGACGTGCTCGCGTCCCGGAATGCGGCAGATGGCGCGGCGCATGGCGAGGTTAGTGGCGTGGTAGATATTCAGCCGATCAATCTCGGCAACGCTGGCGGCGCCGATACCGACGAAGGATGCGCGCCGCATGATGAGGGGGAAGAGCCGTTCGCGCTGGGCACGCGACAGCATCTTCGAGTCGCGGATGCCGGGGATGCGACGGCCGAATGGCGGCATGGCGACGGCGGCGGCCAGCACCGGCCCGCTGAGACAGGCCACGCCCACGGCATCGGCCCCGACCACCAGCGTGCGGCCGGCGTTCCAGTGGGTGCGCTCGATGCGAGTCGAGGGCTTCACGATGCGTCCCGGGCGCCTGACAACCGTCACGAACGTCAGTCTATCGGGAGGCTCAGCCGCGGGCGCCGATTTGCGGCCGTGGCCGCACCGGATCAGTTGGCGCGGCGCTCGCGGAGCGTGGCGGCCTTGCCGACCCGATCGCGGAGGAAGTACAGCTGCGCGCGTCGGGCGACTCCGTGGCGAACCACCTCGATCTTCTCGATGCGTGGCGCGTGGAGCAGGAAGGTTCGCTCCACGCCGACGCCGCTGGCGATGCGGCGCACGGTGATTGCCCTGTTCAGGCCGCCGCCGCGCATGCGCATGACGGTGCCTTCGAATACCTGGATTCGCTCGCGGGTGCCCTCCACCACCTTCACCGAGACGCGAACCGTGTCGCCGGGGGCGATCTCCGGTACGTCGGTGCGGAGCTGCTCACGCTCGAGCTCCTTGATGGCATTCATTCGGTGGCGACCTCGTTGACCAATGTGACGCACGAACGCGACCGCACATGGCGGCCGCGACGCCAGCGAGTATAGCAGCGCCGGCCGGAGGCGGGCAAGACGGCTCAGGATTCCTCATCGGCCGAGCGCAGCTCGTCGAGGATGGACCGATCCGTATCGGTCAGCGGCGCGGACTCAAGCAGGTCCGGCCGGCGCGCCAGGGTACGGCGCAGGGCCTCGCGGCGGCGCCATCGGTCAACCTCGCCGTGGTTTCCCGAGAGCAGGACGGGAGGCACGGCCATCTCGCGGAACGTATCCGGGCGCGTGTACTGCGGCTGCTCCAGCAGGCCACCGGCGAACGAGTCGCCGGTGTGGGAAGCCTCTGCAATGGCACCCGGGAGCAGGCGCACGACGGTGTCGATCAGCACGAGCGCCGGAAGCTCCCCGCCGGTGAGGACATAATCGCCGATGCTCACCTCGCGGTCGACCAGCGAGCGGACGCGCTCGTCGATCCCCTCGTAACGGCCGCACACGAGCGCGAGTCGTGACCGTCGCGCCAGCTCGCGCGCCAGCGCATCGGTCAGACGCTCACCGGCAGGGTCGAGCAGGATGACGTGCGAACCGGCATTGCGCAGCGGCTCGATCGCGGCAAACAGCGGCTCGGGTCGCATCACCATGCCCGCTCCCCCGCCGTAGGGATAGTCGTCGACCGATCGGTGCCGGCCGAGCCCATGCTCGCGGAGATCGTGGATGCCGAAGTCCACCAATCCATGTTCTGCGGCGCGGCCGATGATCGATGTGCGCAGAGGCAGCTCGAACAGCTCCGGGAAGATGGTGACGACATCGATCCGCATCGGCTCAGCGGACCTCCTCGGCGTCATCGGCGGCAATCACCATCAGTCCGGCCCCGAGGTCGATCCGCTGCACGACGCTGCGGAGCGCGGGAACGAGGCGCTCGCCATCGGCGCTGACGACACGGTACACCTCGTTGCCCCCGGCGCGAAAGATCTCGACAAGCTCGCCGACCAGCGTCCCATCCGGCTCCTCAACTCGAAGCCCGACCAGGTCGCCCCAGAAGTACGAGCCGGGCTCCAGCTCGTGAGCGGGCGCCTCGAGGTAGCGGCCGTTGAGCGGCTCCGCCGCCTCGCGCGTTGCGATCCCCTCGAGGTACAGGACCGGAACGCGCCCGCCAAGCTCGATACGGGCGATCCGCATTGGCTGCTCGTCGCCCTCCAGCCAGACCTCGGCGCCGGGCGCCAGGCGCTCCGGCCAGTCGGTCAGCAGCTCGATCCGGACGCCACCCTTCAGGCCCTTCGGACCCAGGACCCGGGCGATCGCCAGGCGACGCTCAGTCGGCGTCGGAAACGATCTCGAGCTCGACGTGGCGCCCGTCCCGGGTGGCCATCACGCGCAGAAGGCTCCGCAGGGCGTTCGCGATTCGTCCGTCGCGCCCGATGACGCGCCCCATATCCTCCTGGTCGACACCGAGGGTCAGGACGGTCTCGTCGGCATCGTCATCGACCTCGACCCAGACCGCATCGGGCTTGTCGACGAGGGACTTGGCGACGTATTCGAGGAACTCCTTCATGCGTCTGCCTTCTCAGTCTCGACGGCGGGAGCCTCGTTGGCTGCCGGGGCCTCGTCGGCTGCCGGGGACTCCACGGCGGCCGGGGCCTCCTCTGCTGAAGGAGTCCCCTCGGTGGGAGCCATCTCCGCGGGAGCATCCTCCGATGCGGGAACCTCGGCGGCCGCATCGGCCTCACCAGCCTCTGCCTTCGCCTTCGCCTTCGTGGCCGCCTTGCTCGACGCCTTCGGCTTAGCGGGCCGGGTGGCGCGCTTCGGCTTCTCAGCCTCGGCGGCTGTCGCTGCCTTCTCGGCCTGGCGCATGAGCTTCACCACCGTCTCCGACGGCTGGGCGCCCTTGCCGATCCAGGCGTTGATCTTGTCGGTGTTGAGCTGGACGGTTGCCGGCTCGGTCAGCGGGTCATAGAACCCGAGGATCTAGAGCGCGCGGCCGTCTCGCGAACGGCGCTTGTCGATGGCGATCACGCGATACGCGGGGCGCTTCGTGGCCCCGACGCGCGTCAGCCGGATTGCTACTGACAAGTGGTGCTTACCTCAATGTGGATTCGGTCACTGTTGATTCGGGCTCACGGCTCGTCGACCGTCAGCACCGCGTGGAATTCGATCTGATCATCTCGGGACGGAACGGTCAGCCCGAAGGTCCCGATCTGCAAAAGGATATCGCGCATGTCGTCGCTAAGCTCGACGCCACTCCCCATGAGCTCCACCAGCGCGCCGATGTCGACGTATGCCTCCGTCCCGGCGCGCGCTCCGGCGACCTCGAAGATCCGCGCGTAGGCATCGGTGCCCCCCAGCGAGTCGCCGCTGTCGTGGGCGAACAGCGCGGCCGCCACGTCCTCCGTGCCGAGGCCCAGGATGATGATGTCGTCGACCATGGCGTACGCGACCTCCCCGATGTCTGGAATGGTGAGCACCGTGACCTCGGTGCCGTCCAGATCCTCCGTCCGCGAGGTCGCGCCGACGGCCGACAGCCGCTCGGCGATCCGATCCAGCGCCGCGAGGGCGGCGGCCGGGTCGTCGGGCCGCAGCAGCAGCTGACCCGAGGGGAGCGTTCCGTCCAGGCCGGTCACCGCAACGGCCACCTCCCGGTCGAGCAGCGGCAGGACGTCGGCGTCGAGGTCGATCCCCAGCGCGAATGCGGCGATGGCGCGGAACGTATCGAGCGTGCTGGTGAGCTCCTGACCCTCCGGGGAGGCGCCGATCGCCGCCTCGGCATCGGAGAGCGTCTGCCGCAGGCCGAAGACGACCACTTCGGCAAGCGTGCCGGAGGGCATCCAGTCGACCAGGCTGCTCGGCTCGCCGCCGAGCGCGAAGCGGTCACGTGCCGAAGGCGCTGCCGCCGCAATATCGAATGGAGCGCTCCCGCTCACCCGAAGGCCGTCATGCTCTGCAACGAGGATGGCGCTGGCGGTGCTGAAGCTCCCGAACTGGTCACCCACGCCGGCGGACTCGGCGATCGCCGCGAGGTCGATGTAGGCCGAGGCCAGGTGGTCGGGCGCCAGCGCGTCCATCGTCGCGCGGAAATCCGCCTGATCGGCCAGCGACGCGGCATCGCCACTGGCGTCGACCACGGCATGCAGGCCGTCCGCGCCGGTGCCGATGACGAGCATGTCGTCGACGAAGCCGTAGGCGCTGCCATCGGCGACCTGGAGGTCGACGCCGGCATAGTTCTCCGCGCTGAACGAGGCGCCGCCATCCGCCACGAACTCGGCAACGGCCGCGTCGGCCGCTTCACGGTCCTTCACCTCGGCGATGACGACCACCTCGGTCTGCGACGGGTCGTCGCCCGCCGGCCACCCCGCGATCGCGACCTGGTTGCCAAGCCATGGCTTGACCCCGGACACGTAATCGATCCCCGAGCCGCTGAGCAGGTTCTGGACGACAAGATCCACCTTCGCGTCCAGCGAGGCCTCATCAGCGAAGCCCGGCAGGCGGCCGATGAGCCCGGACAGGTTCATCTGCTGTCCGGTCGACGGCTGGAGGTAGATATTCACGTAGAAGGCACTGTTCGCCGGGGCGAGCGTGGCCGCTCGATCGGTCGAGGCGGAGAAGAGAACCAGGTAGCCCGCAATGAAGGCGGCGCCGGTGAGGCCGATGAGCGTGACGAGCGCGACGACGAGGCGATTCATCGATCAGCGCCCCAGCAGGGCGCCGAGGCCGCCCCCCAGCCGTGGCATTTTCCCTGCGGAGAGCATCTTCATCATCTTCTGCATCTCCACGAACTGCTTCAGGAGCCGATTCACCTCCGCGGTCGAAGTGCCGCTGCCCAGCGCGATTCGGCGGCGGCGGCTCGCCTTGATGAGGTCGGGTCGACGCCGCTCCTCGGGAGTCATCGAGTCGATGATCGCCTCGATCCGCTTCATCTGGCCCGAGTCGACCGCCTCCTGCGCCGCGCCGGCCATCTGGCCCGCCCCGGGGATCATGCCGATCAACTGGCCGATCGGTCCCATGTTCTTGATCTGGTGGAGCTGGCTGCGGAAGTCCTCGAGCGTGAACCGGTTCTCCATCAGCCGCTGCGCGGTTCGTTCCGCCTCCGCGGTGTCGACGTTCTCCTGCACGCGCTCGACGAAGCTGAGGATGTCGCCCATGCCCAGGATGCGCTGCGCCAGGCGGTCGGGATGGAATGGCTCCAGTCCGTCGGTCCGCTCACCCGTTCCCAGAAAGGCGACCGGCAGGCCGGTGGCGGAGCGGATGCTGAGCGCGGCACCACCGCGTGCGTCGCCATCCATCTTGGTCAGGACCAGGCCGGTCACCGGCAGCTTGGCGTGGAAGGCCTCGGCGACGCGAACCGACTCCTGCCCGGTCATGGCATCGACCACCAGCAGCGTCTCGGATGGCATCACGGCGCCGGAGATGCGAACGAGCTCATCCATCATCGCCTCGTCGACGTGCAGGCGGCCGGCCGTGTCGAGGATCATCACGTCGATCCCGCGCTGGCGCGCAACCTCAAGGCCGGAGCGCGCAACCTCCAGCGCCGGCGTGCCGACGGGGCGGGTATGAACTTCCGCGCCGATCTGGTCGCCAAGCTGCACGAGCTGGTCGACGGCGGCCGGGCGGTAGACGTCGGCCGCAACAAGCAGCGGCTTCTTGCCTTCCCTGCGCACCCGAACCGCGAGCTTGGCCGCGGTGGTCGTCTTTCCCGCGCCCTGAAGGCCAACCAGCATGACAACCGCGGGCTTCGCGGCGAGGTTCAGTCGATGGCGCTCGCCGCCGAGGACAGCCACCAGCTCGTCGTGGACGATCCTGACGATCTGCTGGCCGGGACTCAGCCCACTGAGCAGGTCCGCGCCGACGGCGCGCTCGCGAACGCGCGCCACGAAGCCTTTGACGACCTTGAAGTTGACGTCGGCCTCGAGCAGGGCAAGCCGGATCTCGCGCAAGGAGGCATCAAGGTCGGCCTCGGTAATGCGAGCCTTACCACGGAGGCGCTCGGCGACGCCCTGGAGGCGCGCGGATAGAGATTCGAACATGAATGAACCGATACGGGAATCAGGCCCGGCGCATTGGCGCCGGCAAACGGCTGCCCATTCTAGGCGTCGCCGCGCGGACGGGCAACGGAGCTACTCACTGAGCAGCCATTCGACGAATGCCTCCGGATCGAACGGAGCGAGCGCGTCGATCTCCTCACCGACGCCCGCGAACAGGATGGGTACGCCCAGGCGGTCCGCCGCCGCAAGCGCGACGCCGCCCTTGGCGCTGCCGTCCAGCTTGGTCAGCACGAT
>JBDSGF010000048.1:0-26251 GCA_039919135.1 Candidatus Limnocylindria bacterium
AAACCGATTACGCCAATGCCGGCGTGCCGATGCTGCCGGTGGTGGCGGGCGAACGGGCACTGAGCGAGAACCTCTGAAATCTATGTCGCCCGGTACCCTAACCGCGCGGTGAGTGGAGCGTCAAGCCGCCCGCCGCCCAGCGGCGGGCGGCTGTGATCTAGGGCCTGGAATGCCCACGCGACGGTGGCGCTTCGTCGATAGCGTCGCTGAGCGGCGCCTTTGCTCAGTCGCCGCGCAGGTCGGAGGCGCGCATGGCGCCGAGCTCGGCCCACAGATGCACCAGTGAGGTCATCCCGTCGCGGATGTTGCGCAGGCTCATCCACTCGTTCGGCGCGTGGAAGTTGCCGGTCGGATTCGCGAAGCCGACCATGAGCGTCTTGAGCCCGAGGTGGGCATCGAGGGCGGCGACCACCGGGACCGATCCGCCGGAGCGCTGGAAGATCGGCGCCTTGCCGAAGCCGGCCTCCAAGGCGCGCGAGGCAGGACCGAATCCCGGATGGTCGAGACGCGTGATGGCGGGCGCGCCGCCGTGGATGATCTTGACCTCGACCTTCACGGTCGGCGGCGCGACGGACTCCAGGTGGGCCTTCACCATTCGCTCGATCTCGCGGTGGTCCTGGTCGGGCACCAGGCGGGTCGAGATCTTCGCCGCGGCCCAGGCCGGGATGATCGTCTTGGCGCCATCCCCGGTGTAGCCGCCCCAGATGCCGTTGATGTCGAAGGTCGGGCGCGCGGACAGGCGTTCCAGCAGGGTGTGGCCTCGCTCGCCGTCCATCGGTGCTGATACGCCGGTCTCATCGGCCCATTCGGTCTCGTCGAACGGAAGGGCGGCATAGGCGGCGTGCTCGTCATCGGTCAGGTCGCGCACGCGGTCGTAGAAGCCCGGGACCGTAAGGCGACCGTCCGCATCGGTCAATGAGGCGAGCACGCGGACGAGCACGTTGGCCGGGTTGTCGACGCCACCGCCGTACTGGCCGGAGTGGACGTCCTGGCGCGGGCCATGGACGCGGACCTCCCAGTAGGCGATCCCGCGCAGGCCGTAGCCGATGGCGGGCGTCCCCTCGTCGTCGAACGTGTCGCCGTCGCTGACCACGCACACGTCGGCGCGCAGCAGCTCGGCGTGGTCGGCGATGAACTGCTCGACCGGTTCGGAGCCGACCTCCTCGTCACCTTCGAAGAAGAAGCGCAGGTTGACCGGCAGGCGTCCGGCCGTCTTCATCCACGCCTCGACCGCCTTGAGATGCATGAAGAGCTGCCCCTTGTCGTCGCCGGCGCCGCGGGCATAGACGCGGTCGTTCTCGTGGCGCGGCTCGAAGGGCGGGCGGATCCACTCGCCGAGCGGATCGGCGGGCTGGACGTCGTAGTGGCAGTAGACGAGGACGGTCGGTGCATCGTTGCCGGCCTTCATCCACTCGGCGGTGACGATGGGATGCGCGCTGGTCTCATGAATGGTCGCCTGCTCGACGCCCAGGCGCGTCAGCTCGTCGACGATCCATTCCGCGGCGCGTCGGACTTCGGCGTTGCGCTCTGGATCGGCGCTGACGCTCTCGATGCGCAGGAACTCGTCAAGCTGGGCCAGGTGTTCGGTATCGTGCTCTCGGAGGTAGGCGATGGCGGCCTCGGTGGTGGCGGGGGTATCGGTCTGGGGGGTCATGGAGCCATGGTAGCGATTTGGAACCCAGGCCGGCCTGCCGGCGTCTGGCGGGCAATGATCCGCAGCATGGTGCATAGATGATCCGGATTGCTCGCCTCAGCCTCTCTCTGCTCGCCCTTGCCATGGCCATGGCCATCCCGGCGCGGGTTGCAGCATGCTCGTGCATGGAGCAGACGCTGGCCGACGCGGTCCGCGGCGCCGACGTGGCCTTCGTCGGCACGCTCGCGGGCACCGACCAGCCGATTCCCGCTGCGATGCAGCCCGGTACGAGCGAGATCGTCTGGTCGTGGGACGTTGAGCGATCGCGCGACGCACTCACCACCGCACGGATCGACCTGGTCGCGTGGCCGGACGATGGCGCGAACTGCGGCGTGTCGTTCGGGGTCGGCGAGAAGTGGCTGGTCATCGCCCACAAGAGCGAGGGCCGCCTGTCGAGTTCCAGCTGCTCGATGAATCAGCGCATGGATGGCATCGAGCCTGATATGGAGGAGCAGATCGTTGGCATGCTCATCGTGGTTCCCGCCACGGAGGCGGCCGAGCCCGCCGCGCAGCCCTCGTCGCCGAGCCTGCCCGTCCTATTCGTCCTGGGCGCGATCGTCGTCGTGGCGGCAGTCTCGGGATGGGCGTTCCTCCGTCGAAGGCCTAGCTGAAGACGCCGAAGACGAAGCCGAAGAAGAGGGCGAGGGCGACCGCCGGGATAAGGCTCGCCACCCGCAGAAAGGTCGGCCAGCCCGGACCACCGGCGAAGGCGTAGGCCGGGATCGAGAACGGGAAGACCAGCACCGCCGCCGACCAGCCGATGCGGGCGCGCACGCTGAGATCGGGCCGGTCCTGCACATCAAGCCAGTAGGCGGCGATCATCAAGAAGCCGCCCAGGGCGAGCACGGCGAAGAGGGTCCAGATCACGGGGAGCATGTCGCACCGATGCTAGCGCGGGCCCGAGCGGCGGCGGGCGATGTCCTCGGCGCCATTGAGGAGGTTGGTCAGGAAGGCGAGGGGACGCCGGGCAGGAAGGCGCGGTTCCCGGTCGGGCAGGAGCGCCGCGACACCCTCGCGGATGCGGACGTCGAGCGCGGCGCGTGCCTCCCGCCCGCGGACGGCATCGGTCCAGATGGGCGGTCCAAAGCGGACCTCGACCCGCTTGCGAAACCACAGGTCGGTGCTGCCCACGATGGCGCAGGGCACGACCGGCACGCCGGAGGTGACGGCGAAGGCGGCGGCGCCCTCCTCGAACTCGAGGAGTTTGGCCTCCCGGAAGCCGATGCGGCCCTCCGCGAAGATGCCGAGCACGCCACGGGCCTCGAACACCCGTCGAACCGCGCGGACGGCCGAGGTCAGGGTCGTCCTGTCGGGGTTGTACGGGATCATGCCACCGAAGTAGGCCATGACGTGGTTCTTGAAGCCGCGGCTGAAGTCCGCCTCGCGCGGGCCGAACCAGGTGATCCGCGGCTCGACCGGCACCACGCTGATTACGAGCATGGGGTCCCAGCCGTTGTGGTGGTTGGCCACTAGCTGGAACGGCGGCTTCGGCCAGTGTTCCAGGCCGCTGGCACGAACGTCGAAGAGCAGCCGCACGACGGCCCGGATGAGGCCCCACATGAGCCGATAGCGCGGCGTGACCTCGACGCTCAGCTCCCGCGGCCCAGTGCGGCGGACGCGCTCCTTTGCGACGTCGATCGTGGCCATCTATGCGGCCGCCGGGCTCGGGTCCTCGGTCGTTGCCGGTCGTCCGGCGCGCACCGGCTCTCGCACGCGGCGAAGGGCGAGGCCGCCAAGCAGGAGCTCGAGCGCCATGACACCGAAGAGCGCGCGATAGCCGATTTCGGCTGCCATCGTCCGGTCGGCGATGAGAAGGGTGACGCCAAACGCGATCAGCCCACCCACCGCTGATCCGATGGGCCCGGCGCCGGCGACGGCGATGTTGCTGATGCCCATGTACCGGCCGGACTCGGCCTTCGGGATGATGTCGGTCATGAGCGCCCAGTCGACACCCAGGAAGACCCCCGAGCAGATTCCGATCGGCACCGCGGCGGCAAGGACGACCCAGTAGGCCGGTGCCACTGCCAGCATCAGACCGCCGAGCGCCCCGAGCCCGATGGCCACGTACAGGACTGGCTTGCGGCCGATGCGGCTCGAGATGCGGGCGCCGGGGATGGCGGCGATGAGCGCGGCGATGAGTAGCGCAATGAGAACGGGAAAGGCGGAGCCCTGCGCTTCGTCGGGCGCCATGCCGTGCGAATTCTCGAGATAGAAGACCGCGAACGCCTGGAGCGTCACGAGCCCGGTGAGGACGAGCAGACGGCTGATCATGACCCACACGAAGTCGCGCTCGGCAAGGATGTCCGTTCCCCATGCCGACCTCGCGCGCTGGATGAGGCTCAGCTCGTTGGGCGGGGCGGGGCGGTCAGGCACCCAGATGACAGTGATGAGCATCGTCACCACCTCGATGAGCCCGATAACGACGAAGAGTCCCAGAGTGATCTCCGGGAAGCCGAGCACGCCGGGCAGAACCGCGATGAACAGGATCGCCAGCCCAGGGCCGATGAGATTCCCCGCGAGGTTCGCGGCTCCCAGCAGGCCGGATGCGGTCCCCACCTGGCGCGACGGCACGAGGTCGGGCACGTAGCCCTGGTACGGGCCCTGGGCGAAGTTGCTGCTGAACTGGAGCATCGCGACGGCGATAAGGAAGGGCAGGTACAGCTCGTTCCAGAAGGCCCATGCCAGGAACGAGAGAAAGACGAGGTCCATGAGCGTTCCGGCGACGATGTACGGCTTGCGCCGTCCGAGGCGATGCCGGGTGTGGTCGCTGATGGCGCCCATGGTGGGCTGCACGAGGATCGCGATCACCACCCCAATGGTCGTGATGGCACCGATGGCGAGGCCAGCCAGGGGGTGCTGCGCGCTGCCGAGGACGCCGTCCGACTCAACGAGCCGAGGAATGACGCTGAAGGTCAGTGCCCCCATGAGGCTGGTGATTGCCAGCCAGTAGGCTGTGACCGCCAGCAGCCGCCCTGTCGAGAGCGGTGCCTTCGGTCGACCAAACTCGTCGCGGTCATCCGCGGCGGAGTGAGCTGCGCTCTCGATCATCGGTCACCTCAGGTCTCTCCGGTATTGCCATAGCCTACGCTGGCGGATCAGGCAGCACGATGAGCCACAAGCACTGCGGCCGGAATGCGGGAGCCCGCTAGAATCGGCGGGTGATCGACCCCGTCGCCTTCGAGATCGGTCCCCTCCAGTTGCACTGGTACGGGATCATCATCGCCAGTGCCGTCCTCATTTCGGCGCTTCTCGGAGCGCGGGTGGCGACCTGGGTTGGCGAGGATCCGGAGGACGGCTGGTCCATGCTTCTGCTCGTCATCGTGCTGGCCGTCATCGGCGCTCGCGTCTACCACGTTATTCACCTGTGGGAGTTCTACAGCGCCAATCCGCTGCTGATTCCGCAGGTCTGGAACGGCGGCATCGGCATTCCGGGTGCCGTGGCCGGCGGCGCGCTGGGCATCTTCCTGTCCACCCGGTCGAAGGGGCTCAATACCGCGCGCTGGTTGGACGCCTTCGCGCCGGCGCTGCTGCTGGGGCAGGTCATCGGTCGCCTTGGCAATTTCGTCAACCAGGAGCTGTACGGCCCGCCGACCTCGCTGTGTGGCACCGATTTCCCGCGGTGTCTCCCGTTCGGCATCCCCATCGACGCGGCGCACCGTGCCGGCACGCCCTGGGACGCGGTCACCTTCCCGGTCGAGGCGACTCAGTTCGTGCCGCTCTTCGCCTACGAAATGGCGCTCAACCTCGTCGGGATGCTGGTGCTGCTGTACGCCATCCGCCGGTTCGGCCCGCGTCTGCTGGCCGGCGATGCGGCGCTCATGTACATCATGTGGTACGGAGCCGTGCGCACCCTGCTCGAGTCGTACCGCGTCAACAACTGGACCATCCTCGGCGTGCCGACCGCGATGTGGGTGGGCATCATCGGCTTCGTCCTGGCCGGGGCCTGGCTCCTGTACCGCCATCGACGCGGATGGGGCTCGCCCATGATCAAGCCGGCCGAAGATGCCAAGACCGATGCGCCCGAGCGACAGCCGCAGGCGGAGGCCTCCGCTGGCTGACCGGCTGGGCATCCTGGCCGATGTGACCGCCGCGGTCGGCGACACGCCGCTCGTTGCCCTCGATCGCCTGGCCGCGGGGGTGCGCGCGCGGATCGTCGCCAAGCTCGAGCACATGAACCCGGGCGGTTCGGTCAAGGACCGCATTGCGCTGCCCGTGAGCGAGGCCGCCGAGCGGGCCGGCCTGCTCCGCCCGGGCGGCGTGATCGTGGAACCCACGAGCGGAAACACCGGCGTGGGGCTGGCGCAGGCCGCGGCGGTGAAGGGGTATCGGTGCATCTTCGTCATGGCGGACAAGCAGTCGGAGGAGAAGCGGGCCCTGCTGCGGGCCTATGGGGCCGAGGTGATCGTCTGCCCCACTGACGTGGATCCTTCCGATGAGCGCTCGTACTACCGGGTTTCGGACCGATTGGCACGCGAGACGCCCGGCGCCTGGAAGCCGGACCAATACTCGAATCCGGCGAATCCTGACGCCCATTACGCGACGACCGGACCTGAGATCTGGGACGCGACCGACGGACGTGTCACGCACCTCGTCGTGGCGCTCGGAACGGGTGGGACGGTCTCCGGGGCGGGTCGTTACCTGAAGGAACGGAATCCTGGGGTCGTCATTGTTGGAGCCGATCCGGCCGGGTCGGTCTATTCGGGTGACGCGCCGGGCGCGTACCTGACCGAAGGAATCGGCGAGGATTTCTGGCCCACGACCTACGACACCTCGATCTGCGACCTTGTCGTCCGCGTCGCGGACCGCGACTCGATGCTCACGGCGCGCGTCGCTACTGCGACCGAGGGCATCCTGATGGGCGAGTCGTGCGGGACGGCGCTGTGGGCCGCGCTCCAGGTTGCCCGCTCCCTGGACGATGCGAATGCGCTCTTCGTCGTGCTGCTGCCGGACTCGGGACGGAACTACGTCGGCAAGCTGTACTCCGACGACTGGCTGCGCGAGAAAGGCCTCCTGGGCGCGGGGGAGGCCGTGTCCGACTATGACTGGCGGGCGACGGAGGCTGAGGTCGTGCTGCGCGGCGAGGAGATTCCTCAGCCAGGTTGATCTGAGCGACGATGACGTTGAACGAACGAGCCTACAGTTCAACCGCGCCATGGCTCTTGCCATCCTTGTCGGCCTGTCGGCGGCCTACGCCGTGGTCGCGGTTGCACTGCCCTGGATTGGTGACGGACGCTGACGGTTCGGTCCGTCGCTGAGCGGCGCTAATTCAGCATGATCGGCATCGAAACCTCCGCCTTCTCATCAGAGCGAGGTGCTCGTTGACGGCCAGCGTCGGTGAGCGGCGGTAAGCTAACAGGGACCGCATCTGCGGGGCAACGGCGTCGCCCTCTTCACGGATAGCGCCGCTCAGCGGCCGGTGGCGTCCCTCGAATCGCCGCTGGGAGGTGCGTAGCTCAAGGGATGGTCTCCGTGCCATCGCTGACGCATCGGTGCGTGCGGAGTATGGTTGCCTCTCAGAGAACACCGAGCGCACGAACGAGGAGCGTCATGACGCACGTCGCAGAGCCGCCGGTCGCGCCGGGCGCCGACGCGACCGGGCTGGAGCGGGTCAACCATTGGATCAACGGGGCCCGCGTGGCGGGCACCAGCGGCCGAAACGGGCCGGTCTACAACCCGGCCACCGGCGAGGTCGCGCGCGTGGTCGACTTCGCGTCGGTCGAGGAGGTCAATGCGGCGGTCACCGCGGCGCACGATGCCTTTCCGGCATGGCGCGCCACGTCCATCAGCAGGCGGACCGAGATCATGTTCCGCATCCGCAACCTGGTGGAGCAGCACCGCGAAGAGATCGCGGCGCACCTGACCCGAGAGCACGGCAAGGTCAGGACCGATGCGCTGGGCGAGGTCGCCCGCGGCCTGGAGAACATCGAGTTCGCGACCGGCATCCCGCACCTGCTCAAGGGCGGCTTCAGTGAGCAGGTCAGCACCGGCGTCGACGTCTACCAGATTCGCCAGCCCCTGGGCGTGGTGGCGGGCATCACGCCATTCAACTTCCCGGCCATGGTGCCGATGTGGATGTTCGCCAACGCCATTGCGTGCGGCAACACCTTCATCCTGAAGCCGTCTGAGAAGGACCCGTCCGCATCGGTCTATATGGCCGAGCTGTGGAAAGAGGCGGGCCTGCCCGACGGCGTCTTCAACGTCGTGCACGGCGACAAGGTCGCAGTCGACCGTATTCTCGAGCATCCGCAGATTGTTGCCGTGAGCTTCGTGGGCTCGACGCCGATCGCGCGCTACATCTACGAAACAGGGACGAAGAACGGCAAGCGCGTGCAGGCGCTGGGTGGTGCCAAGAACCACATGGTCGTTTTGCCAGACGCCGATATCGAGATGGCCGCCGATGCCGCCGTCTCCGCCGCCTACGGCTCCGCCGGCGAGCGCTGCATGGCGATTTCCGTGGTCGTCGCTGTGGGCGACGTCGCCGATCCGCTGGTGAAGGCCATCGAGGAGCGGTTGCCGAAGATCAAGATCGGTCCGGGTCATGAAGAGGGGTCGGAGATGGGCCCGCTCATCACGAAGGAGCATCGCGACAAGGTCGCTTCCTATCTCGAAAGCGGTCCGGCGCAGGGGGCCACGCTGCGCGTCGATGGGCGCGAGCACGCCCTCTACAAGGAGGACAAGGGCTTCTGGCTGGGAGTCTCGCTGCTGGACAACGTGACGCCCGAGATGGAGTGCTATCGCAACGAGATCTTCGGGCCGGTGCTGGAAATCGTTCGCGTGCATGACTACCCCGAGGCGTTGAAGATCGTGAACGACAACGAGTACGGCAATGGGACGGCCATCTTCACGCGCGATGGCGGTGCGGCGCGCCAGTACCAGTTCGACGTGAACGTCGGCATGGTCGGCCTCAACGTGCCGATCCCGGTGCCGGTCGCCTATTACAGCTTCGGCGGATGGAAATCGTCGCTGTTCGGCGACATCCACATGTACGGCCCCGAGGGGATCCAGTTCTACACGCGCAGCAAGGTCGTCACCGCGCGCTGGCCCGATCCGGGGACTTCTTCCGTGGATCTCGGCTTCCCGCGGACCCGCTGAGTCTGCTGCACCCGGTGAACGGATTCCTGATCCTGCTCATCGCCGTCTGGGTGGCCCGCGACGCGTGGCGCGCCTGGCAGACGAACCATGCGCCCGCCCCTGCCGAGCCGATTGCGCCCGAATCTCCCGCCGGGTGAGGTTGGGCGCCATCGATGTCAGAATGGCCGGCACGATGACCGACCGATTCGAGACGCTGACGGTCCACGCCGGCGCTGAACCCGATCCGGTGACTGGCGCGGTGGTGCCCGCCATCCAGATGAGCACCACTTTCAAGCAGGACGGCGTCGGCGGCCTGCGCGGCGGCTTCGAGTACGGCCGAAGCGGGAACCCGACGCGCCTGGCGCTCGAAGGGGCCATCGCTGCACTCGAGGGCGGCTCTCACGGTCTGGCCTACGCCTCCGGACTGGCGGCGACCCAGAACGTGCTCTACCTGCTCGATCCCGGCGATCGGCTGCTCATGAGCGACGACGTGTACGGCGGCACTTGGCGCCTGGCGGACAAGGTCTGGCGCCGGTATGGCGTCGAAACCGATACGATCGACCTCCGCGACCTCGACGCGGTGGCGGCAGCGTTCGCGGCCGAGCGGCCGCCAAGGATGGTTTGGATCGAGACGCCCTCGAATCCACTGCTCAAGGTCATCGACATCAGTGCCGTGGCTCGCCTGGCGGCCGTGGCCGGCGCCACCACGGTGGTCGACAACACCTTCGCCACGCCGTACCTCCAACGGCCGCTTGAGCTGGGCGCCGACCTGGTCCTGCACTCCGCCACCAAGTACCTGGGCGGGCACTCGGATGTCATCGGCGGGCTGATCGCCACGCGCTCGGATGAGCTGGCCGAGCGGCTGCGCTTCCACCAGAACGCGGCCGGGGCAGTTCCCAGCCCGTTCGACTGCTTCCTCGTCATGCGCGGCATGCGAACGCTCGCGGTGCGCATGGAACGAGCGTGCGCCAACGCCCTCGTGCTCGCACTCTGGTTGGCAGATCGCCCGGAGGTCGAGCGCGTCCACTATCCCGGCCTGCCCGACCACCCGGCCGCGGAACTGGTGGAACGCCAGATGCGCATGCCGGGCGCCATGTTGAGCTTCGAGCTGCGCGGCGGCGAGGATGCCGCGCGGCGCTTCGCCGGCGCCACTCGCCTCTTCACCCTGGCCGAGTCGCTCGGCGCGGTCGAATCGCTCATCGAGCTTCCGGCGCCGATGACCCACGCGTCGGTCGCCGATTCGCCGCTGGCGGTGTCCGCCTCGCTCGTGCGCCTGTCGGTCGGCATCGAGGCGGCCGACGACCTTAGTGCCGACCTGGAAGCGGCCTTTGCCGCATCGGCTTCGTGAGCGGGACCCCCCGTAGGGACGGTCCCACCCAACTCGTCGAAGCGCCAGATGGCGAGCTCATCGAGCGACTGTCGGGTGGAACGGCCACGCTGCTGCTGATCTGGCTCATCGGCGTTGGAGCGCTCTCGACGCTTTTGGCGGCCTGGACATTCGTGTGGATCGTGACCGGTGAGCGGCTGGGCGTCGGCGCGCTGTTCGGAGGGTTCGGGATCTACACCTCGCTGGCCGGGGCCGCCGGTCCGTGCGTGCTGTGGCTGACCGGCCGTGCGCAGGGGTACTCGCTGGGATGGTTCCTGTTCACCGCTGCCAAGATCGCGCTCGTCATGGTCGCCATCGGTCTCTTCTTCGTCCTCGGCGCGACCCTGATCATGGCTGGGATCATCCCCGGGGCCGGCGCGCTCCTGGCGGCGGGCCTGCTGGCGATCATGGCCGTCGCGCTGTCGGTGCTCTGGGCCCTGGCGACGTGGGGCGCAGACCGCTGGATCGCACGCGCCCGTATCAGCGAGCCGTAGGTCAGGTGCCCCGAGACTCCATCTCGGCGCGCAGGTCCTTGCGGAGGACCTTGCCGATCAACGTCTTGGGCAGCTCGTCGCGAAACTCGACCCTGGCGGGAACCTTGTAGCGCGCCAGGTTGGCGCGGCAGTGCGCGAGCAGCTCTTCCTCGGTGGCCGATGCACCATGCGTCAGCACCACGAAGGCGTGTGGCACCTCGCCATGCCGCTCCTCCGGCACGCCGATGACGGCGGAGTCGGCGACGGCCGGGTGGGTGAGCAGGACCTCCTCCACCTCGCGCGGGTACACGTTGATGCCGCCCACGATGACGAGATCCTTGGCGCGATCGACGATGGTGAAGAAGCCGTCGTCGCTCATCTGCGCCATGTCGCCGGTGTGCAGCCAGCCGTCACGCAGGCACGCGGCGGTCTCCTCCGGCTGCTCCCAGTAGCCGGCCATGACCTGCGGACCGCGCACCAGCAGCTCGCCGACCTCGCCGACCGGCACGGGAGCGCCCGTCTCGGGGTCCGCCACGCGCGCATCGGTCGAGGGAAAGGGCAGGCCGATGGTTCCGTTGCGGCGCTCGCCGTGGACCGGGTTGCAGTGGGTGACCGGCGATGCCTCGGTCAGGCCGTAGCCCTCGACCACGCGGCCGCCGGTGACCGCCTCGAAGTCGCGCTGGACCTCGGGCGCCAACGGCGCGGCGCCGCTGATGCAGGCCTCGATGCTCGACAGGTCGTACTTGCCGACCTCGGGGTGATGGGCCAGGGTCTGGTACATGATCGGTGCGCCGGGAAAGAGGCGCGGCCGGTGCTTCGTGGCCTTGAGCACCATCTCCGGGTCGAAGCGCGGGATGAGGATGAGCGTGCCGCCCACGAGCATGGCGTAGTTCATGTCGACGGTCAGCCCGTAGATGTGGAAGAGCGGCAGCGGGCACAGGATCGAGACCGCATCATCGCTCCCCGCCATGCGCGGGAACCAGGCCGCCACCTGGTGCGCGTTGGCCACCAGGTTGCGGTGCGTCAGCATGGCGCACTTCGGAATGCCGGTCGTGCCGCCCGTCGGCTGGAGCACGGCGGTGTCGTCCGGCGTGGCGACGGACTCGAAGGCACCGTCGGGCGCGTCATCGAGCAGCTTGAACAGGTTGGGTGTCCGATCGGTGTGCTTCACCGGGTTCCAGCGACCCTCCTTCTTCGCCTTGAGCGGATAGAGCCACTTGATCGGGATCGGCAGCGAGTCCTGAATGCCGGTCACGATGTATCGGCCCGGCTGCGGGCCGCCCGCCTCGCGCACCCGATCGAGGCGGGGCACGAGCAGGTCCACCGTGACCGACACCTTCGGCGCGACCGGCGCGAACAGCACTCCCAACTCACGCTCGACGTAGAGCGGGTTCATCGGCACGGCGATGGCTCCCGCGCGCATGGCGCCCATGAAGGCGATCACGAACGCCGGGCTGGTCGGCAGGTGCAGGCTGACGCGATCACCCTTCGCGACGCCCATGCT
Source organism: Candidatus Limnocylindria bacterium (assembly GCA_039919135.1). Taxonomy (GTDB): domain Bacteria; phylum Chloroflexota; class Limnocylindria; order QHBO01; family QHBO01; genus JACDBZ01. The sequence goes on from JBDSGF010000048.1 coordinate 12,108, forward strand.
TCGCAGCACGTGGGCGAACCGATCCGCCGCCCGGTCGAGCTCGCGGAACGAGGTCCTGGCGCCAAAGAAGATGAGGGCCGTGCGGTCGGGGTGGCGCGCGGCGGTTTCGCGCAGCAGCGCGTCGACCGGCACGTCGGGCAGGTCGATCTCGGCAGGCACGCCCGCCTCGTAGTGCGCGAGCCAGGGTCGCTCGAGTGTGGTCACGGCGGCTCTTCCCTCTCTCTCTCTCGATGATCAGGCGGGGTAACCGCCACGGGTGATGACGGACGCCGCGACGCGGCGTCCAAGGGCGATGCGGTCGACCGGCTCGCCGCGCAGAATGCGTCGTATGCCTGCCACAAGGGTGCGGGCTTCGTCCCCGGTGGCCAGGCCGGCGCCGAGGGCCTTCGCCCGCGTCTCGACGCTCGCCGAGCGCTCCGCGATGACAAGTCGGGCCAGGTCGGCATGGACCGATGCGGCCGCAGCGTCGGCCGAGAGCTTCGCGCGCTCGAGCGACGACTCCATGGCGAACAGGTCGATGGCGAGGTCGGCCAGGCCGGCGAGCAGCTCCTGCTCGTGCTCGAGGGCGGTGCCGTAGCGCTGAACCGCGGCGCCGACGAGGAGCAGCGTCGCGGTGCGGGAGTTGGCGAGCGATGCCTCTTCGGCCGCGAACGGGCCGTCGAACTCGGGGAGGTCGCCGCCCATCAGCGCGTCAGTGGCGCGCTGGGCGGGACCGAGCAGGTCGATTCGCCCGGTCATGGCTCGCTTCAGCAACGTGCCGGGGATGAGGAGGCGGTTGATCTCGTTCGTCCCCTCCCAAATACGGTGGATCCGGGCGTCGCGGTAGAAGCCGGCCGCCGGGTACTCCTCGATGTAGCCGTAGCCGCCATGGATCTGGACGAGCTCATCAACGACGAAGCCCAGCTCCTCGCTGGCGAGGACCTTGGCAATGGAGCATTCGACGGCGTACTCCTCGAGCGCGGTGCGGATCGCCTCCGGGCTGCTGGCGTCCTCGGCGGCCGCCAGGCTGCCCTCCAGCAGGCCGCCGATGCGGTACACGCTCGACTCCACCGCGTAGGTGCGGGCGGCGATGGCCGCCAGCTTGGCGCCGATGAGCGGGAAGTCGACCAGTTTGCGTCCGAATGCGGTGCGGTCGCTCGCGTAGCGGGTCGCGATCGCCAGTGCGGGCCGCATGCCGCCCAGGCAGGCCGCTCCGAGCTTGAACCGCCCGACGTTCAGGACGTTGAAGGCGATTCGATGCCCCTTGCCGGCCTCGCCGAGCAGCGCGTCGTCCGGGACGATGACGCCATCCAGGGTGACCGGGCAGGTGGATGCGCCGTGGAGGCCCATCTTCTCCTCCTCGGCGCCGATGGTCAGCCCCGGCGAGTCACGCTCGACGAGGAAGGCGCTGAACGCCTCGCCGTCGATCTTGGCGTACACGGTGAAGAGGTCGGCGAACCCGGCGTTGGTGATGAACTGCTTCGTGCCGTCCAGTTGCCACGAGCCGTCCGGCTGGCGCGTTGCCCGCGTGCGGATGCCCATGGCATCGGAGCCGGCGGCGGGTTCGGTGAGGCAGTAGGCGCCGACGCGGGTGCCATCGGCCAGCCCGGGAAGGTAGCGTTGCTTCTGCGCATCGGTCCCGAAGAAGACGGTCGGCAGGGTGCCGATGCCCGTGTGCGCGGCGTACGTCACGGCGAATGAGCCGGCGGTGGCCATCGCCTCGTTGACGACCAGGCTGCTAATGCGGTCGAGCCCTGCGCCCCCGTACGCCTCCGGTACGTCGATCCCAAGGAAGCCATCGCTGCCGAGCCGCTCGAGGAGCGCGCGATGGGTGGCGTAGTCCTTGCCCTCGACCGCCTCGCGCTTCGCTCCGACCTCTCGGTCGACGAAGGCGGTCACGGCCGCGCGGATGGCGCGGTGCTCGTCGCTCAGCTGCTCCGGCGTGTAGACCGATCCGGCCTGCACCGGTCCGGTCATGAAGCTGCCGCCCGGCGCCGTCGCGCGCTCCGGTGTGTGGGCCGTCATGTGTCTACTCCCGCGAACCGTCGGGATTCATGTGGAGCGTGCGTTATGCACGGAATAGGGTCGTCGGAGCGTCTCGATTCACGCCCTGTGTGATTTGCTCCGGTTCGAAGCCCCATTTCCCCGCTCAATGGTTGCCTGGTGTGGATCTGGACGCTTCGCGCGCTCATGCAGCCACCTCCCGGGCCGATCCGGCCCGCGCCGCCTGGCGGCCGCCGAGCCACTCGATGATGCCGGCCGCGCCCTGGCCACCACCGACGCACATCGTCACCAGGCCGTAGCGGGCGTCGCGGCGCGCGAGCTCGGAGAGGATCTGGACGCTGAGCTTCGCGCCTGTGGCACCAAGCGGATGGCCGAGCGCGATGGCGCCGCCGTTGACGTTCGTCGTTTCGGGGTCCAGGCCGAGCTGCCGGACGACGGCGACGACCTGCGCGGCGAACGCCTCGTTGAGCTCGGTAAGCGCGATATCGTCGAGGCAGAGACCGGCTCTGGCGAGCGCCTTGGGGACGGCATCGACGGGACCGATGCCCATGATCGCGGGATCGACTCCGGCGGTCGAGAAGCCCACCAGCCGGCCGAGCGGGGTGAGACCCAGGGCGGCGGCGCGTTCCCCGGTCATGACGACCAGGGCGGCCGCGCCGTCGCTCATCTGGGACGAGTTGCCGGCGGTGACGCTGCCGCCGGCGGCGAACACGGGCCGCAGCCCGGCCATCTGGGCCGCATCGGCATCGTGGCGGATGCCCTCATCGGCCTCGAAGGCGACCTCGTGCACCGATGGACGGCCGTCGCCGTCCACCTCGGTCACGGAAGCCGGCACCGGCACGACCTCGTCGATGAAGCGCCCTCCCCGTTGAGCGGCGGATGCGCGCTGGTGCGAACGGAGGCCCCAGGCGTCCTGGTCGTCGCGGGTGACGTCGAACTGCTCGGCCACGTTCTCGGCGGTCAGGCCCATGTTGAGGTACACCTGCGGCCGCGTGTCGGCCAGGGCAGGGTCGGGCGTGAAGCGGTGCCCGATCATCGGCACGAAGCTCATCGACTCCATGCCGCCGGCGACGACAACGTCATGGCTGCCGGTCTGCACCGCCTGCGTGGCCAGCGCCAGAGCCTGGAGCCCGGAGGCGCAGAAGCGGTTGATCGTCATGGCCGATGCGCTGATCGGCAGGCCGGCGCCGAGCGCCACCTGGCGTGCCATGTTCAGGCCTTGCGCACCTTCCGGCATGGCGCAGCCGAGGACGAGGTCCTCGACCTCGGCCGGATCGAGGCCCGGGGCCCGCTCGAGCGCGGCGCGCACGGCGACCATGGCCAGCTCGGAGGGTGGCGTCTCGCGCAGCATGCCGCGCGGCGCCTTGCCGACCGCGGTCCGGGCGGCGGAAACGATGACGGCGTCACGCATCTGCATCGGTCCTTTCAATTCCGCAGGGGCTTGCCGGTCTTGAGCATGTGGCGGATGCGGTCGCGGGTGAGCCGCTCGCCGAGGAGGCGCAGGAACGCCTCGCGCTCGAGGTCCAGTAGGTGCTGCTCGCTCACCAGCGTGCCCTCGGCCACGCCGCCGCCGCTCATGACTCGGGCCAACTCGAGCACGAGCTTGCGGTCGTGTTCGCTGATGTGGTGGGCAACGAGTTGGTTGTACGAGAGGGCCTCAGCGGCGGCGATGCCGCGCCGCCCGAGGACTTGAATGCGCGTCTCGCCCGGCGGCCGGTAGCCGACATCTGCCAGGGCGCGCGCCGTGCGGGCCGCATCGGCCCACTGGCGGTCCGGGTCGGCGGTGATCGGGTCCGCCTCGGTGAGGAAGAGGTAGTCGCGAGCCTCCCAGGCACCGGCCGCCACCGTGGCCGAGGCGATGGCGGTGAAGACATGGCTGTAGATCGGGAAGAGGTCATCCCGCGCGCCCTGGGGCAGGCGCTCGGCGACTCGTCGGGCCATGGCGGTCGAGCCGCCGCCCGCCGGGATGAGCCCGACGCCCAGCTCGACGAGGCCGATGTACGTCTCGGCCAGCGCCTGCACGCGGTCAGCGGCCAGCACCAGTTCCGCGCCGCCACCCAGCGTGCGGCCCCTGGGCGCCACGACCACCGGAATGGTGGCGTGGCGGATGGATTGCGTGGCGCCCTGGAAGCGGCGGATGACCCTGTCGAGCTCGGCCCACTCGCCCTCCTCCGCTTCGATGAGCATGAGCGCGAGATTTGCGCCGGCGCTGAAGTCGGGCGCCGAGGTGCCGATCACGAGGCCGTCGTAACGCTCTGCGGCCAACGCCACCGCCTGTTCGACGATGGCGATGGTGTCGAGGCCGATGATGTTCAGCTTGCCGTGCAGCTCGAGGCCCAGGATGCCGTCGTCGAGGAGGACTACCGAGGCCGCCGCGTTCGACGGCAGTCCCGCGTTCCGCGCCCTCGCCAGATCGGTGGTGCCGGGGCGGACGGCGATCGGCTCCAGCGCTCCCGCCGTGAAGCTCCAGGCGGAGCCGTTGTCGTAGATCGGAGCGGGCAGTTCGACCTCCGGCAGCAGCTGGCCCGCGTCGTCGCCGAGCGCGCTCAGGATCTGGAACGGGCCGAGCTCCCAGCCGAAGCCCCACCGCATGGCGGCGTCGACGTCGGCCACACCGTCCGCGATCTCCGGACCGATGCGCGCCGCGTAGCCCAGGTTGGCCGCGAGGGCCCGACGCAGGAACTCGCCCGCGGTGTCCTGTGCGCCGATCAGGATGCGTAGGCGCTTAGCGAGATCGGCCTCGTTGCGGGCCATCTGGACGGCAGGGGACGCGAGCTTCCGCCGCGGCCGGTACTCACCGGTCGCGAGGTCGAGGGCCAGGATCTCGCCGCCCTCCTTGCGGAAGAATCCAGCGCCGCTCTTCTCGCCCAACGCTCCGCGCTCGACGAGCCCTCGCATCACGGCCGGAACCGCGAAAGTCCCACGTTCGGGGTCGCCGACGAGGTCGTCATGGCAGTGGTCCGCGACGGCGGTGGCAACGTCGACGCCGACGAGGTCCAGCGTCCGGAAGGTCGCGCTCTTCGGTCGGCCGATGAGCTCACCCGTCAGCTCGTCCACCTCGTCTGGGCCGAGATCCAGCTCCTGCGCCAGGCGCAGGGCCACCATCAGGCCGTGCACGCCGAGCCGGTTGGCGATGAATGCAGGGGTGTCGCGCGCCACGACGGTGCCCTTGCCGAGGTGCCGTGACGCGAACTCGGCCAGTTGCGCGACCAGCTCAGGATCGGTCTCGGGAAGCGGGATCAGTTCGAGCAGGCGGGTGTAGCGAGGCGGGTTGAAGAAGTGCGTGCCGAAGAAGCGCGCCCGGAACGCATCGTTCCGGTTCGCGGCGAGCGCGGAGATCGAGAGCCCGCTGGTATTGGTCGTCACGAACCGGGTCCGATCGGCGAGCGCTGCGTCCAGACGCTCGAAGATGGCCCGCTTCGGCTCGACCTGCTCAACGATGGCCTCGAGCACCCAGTCGGCCTCGACGACGGCCGCCTCCAGGCCGCCCTCGACGTCCAGTCCGCCGACCCGAATGCGGATGGCATGGGCGGGAGTGTAGAGCGGCGCGGGCTTCAGCCTGGTCACCCGGTCGAGACCGGAGCGCGCGACCTTCTCGGTCATGTCGAAGAGGTGGACGCGGACGCCGGCGCCGGCCAGCAGGCAGGCGATCTGGGCGCCCATGGTGCCGGCGCCCACCACGACCGCAGACGCGACGCGCGGGGTCACGATCGCAGCCCGCCCAGGAACAGCTCGCCGAAGGCATCGGCGATCTGGTCGACGCTCATCGGTCCGTCCGGTCGATACCACTGCGTGAACCAGTTGCAGGCCGAGAGGATGCCGATGCCGGCCAGACGCACGTCGAATGGCCTCAGGCTGCCGTCGTCGATGCCAGCCTCGATGGTGCCACGCCATCGGTTCTCGTACGCGTTGCGGCGGTGGATGATCTCGCGCTGGCGCTCGGGATTGAGAGAGCGCAGCTCGATCTGGATGAGCGACAGCTCGTCGGCATGGTCCGCGGCCACCCGCAGGTGCTCGCGGATGGCGGCGGTCAGGCGCTCGAGCGGTGGAGCGTCCGTGTCGAGCAGGGGGAGCACGCGTGCTTCGAGCAGGTCGAGCGCGCGATTGAGGATCGCCCAGAGCAGCTCGTCCTTGCCGCTGATGTAGTGGTAGAGGCTACCGCGGTTCATGCTTAGCGCCTCGCCCAGGTCCTGCATGGATGTCGCGTGATATCCGCGCTGCCGGAAGAGGCGAGTGGCCGTCGCATGCAACTCGGCCTCGCGCGGTCGGGCGGGGATGGGGGTGGTCATCGGCGGACTGTTCCAACCAAACGAACGTTTGATTGGTAGGGTAGCCCACGCGTCAACCCACGGCCGGCGGCCTCAGCCGTCGCCGCCGCGGCCCCAGGACCAGGTGTTCGCCGCGCCAGCCAGAAACATGCTGCTGTCGTTCGATGCAACGGTGCCTGCGCATGTCATCGTCGACATGACGACGGCGCTCGAGGACATGGATCCGCACCCGCTTCTGATCGATCCCTTCGTCTTGACGGCGGGCCGCCTCACATGGGAGGGGCTCGCCCTGGATGTCATTGACGAACCGATGAGCTGACGGTCGTTCCGGCTCAGACCTCGTAGGAACGTGCCGGCTCGGCGATTTCGGCCTCGCCACCGAAGGCTTCACTGGCGAGATCGCGGGCCCATGCGCCGTCTCCGTCGACGGGGAGATGGGTCAGCAGGAGGCGTCGCGATCCGCCCTCTCGAGCCGCCTCACCCGCTTCGGCCGGCGTCAGGTGTCCGCGCGGTTCTGGGGCAACGGCGTCCTCATCGAGCGAGCGCAATGTCGCTTCGCTGAGCAAGAGGTCGGCACTGTCGGCGAGGTCGCTCAACCCGTCGCACGGGGCGGTATCGGCGGTGTAGCCGAGCCGGCGCCCATCGGCCTCAATGCGAAAGCCCCAACACGGAATGTAGTGCTGCGTCGCGACCGGACGAAAGGAGAGCGCACCGAACGACAGCGACGAGCCTCCGTCGTGCTCCGCCAGGCGGAAGCTGCTCTCGAAGAATTTCGCGCTTCCGACGCCACGGGCGAGGTCGAGCATCTGGTCCGCCGATCCGGGTGGCAGGACGACGCGCAGCCGCTCGTCCTTTGGCCGGGCGCGCCACGGATAGACGTATCGAAGTGTGACGAGGTCGAGCATGTGATCGGCATGCATGTGGCTCACCACCACCGCGTCGAGCTCATCTGGATGGTGTCGGCCTACCAGCTGCGAGACCACGCCGGGACCGATGTCGACCAGCACGCGCGCGCCGCCGCCCTCCACGAGGTAGCCGGCGCAGGCCTCGCCCGGGTTGGGCGAGGCCGGTGAGCGACCGAGAACCGTCAGGCGCATTCAGCGCTGCTCAAATGTCACGTAGTCGCGCGTCGCCGGACCGATGTACACCTGTCGCGGACGGCCGATCTTCGTCTCGGGCGACTCCATCATCTCCTTCCACTGGGCGATCCAGCCCGGGAGGCGCCCGATGGCGAAGCAGTTGGTGAACATGTTCTTCGGGAAGCCGATGGCGCGATAGATCAGGCCGGAGTAGAAATCGACGTTGGGGTAGAGCTTGCGGCTGACGAAGTACTCGTCGTTGAGCGCCACGTCCTCCAGGCGCTGGGCGACCTCGAACAGGTCGTCATCGGCTCCGGTGGCGGCCAGCACCCGTTCTGCGGCGGACTTGATGATCTTCGCGCGCGGATCGAAGTTCTTGTAAATGCGATGGCCGAAGCCGGCCAGCCGGAACGTGTCGTTCGGGTCCTTGGCCTTGTCGACCCATTTCTGCACGCCGTCACCGTCCGCCACGATGCGCTCCAGTGTGTCGATCACCGCCTCGTTCGCGCCGCCATGGAGAGGTCCCCACAGCGCGCTGATGCCGGCGCTGATCGATGCGTACAGGTTGGCATGCGTGCTGCCGACCATGCGCACCGTCGAGGCTGATGCGTTCTGCTCGTGATCGGCATGGAGGATGAGCAGCAGGTCGAGCGCCTCCGCCACCTGCGGGTTGACCTCGTAGGCCTCCGACGGGACGGCGAACATCATGTGAAGCAGGTTTGCCGAGTAACCAAGGTCGTTGCGCGGGTAGACGTACGGCTGGCCGATTGCCTTCTTGAAGGACCACGCGGCGAGGGTGGGCAGCTTGGCAATGAGCCGATTGATTGTGATCTCGACCGCGTCCGGATCGAAGATGTTCTGGCTGTCGGGATAGAAGTTGCTCATGCCCACCGTGCCGGAGGCAAGCACCGCCATCGGATGGGCATCCGAAGGGAACGAGTCGAAGAAGTGGCGCATCTCCTCGCGGATGAGCGTGTGATGCGTGACCTCGGAGACGAACCGATCCAACTGCTCTCGCGTCGGCAACTCGCCCCAGATGAGCAGGTAGGCGACCTCCAGGAAGGTCGAGTGCAGGGCGAGCTGCTCGATGGGATAGCCGCGGTAGCGAAGGATCCCTTCCTCTCCGTCCAGGAAGGTGATGGCGCTGGTGCACGCGCCGGTGTTGCCATAGCCGGGATCCAGGGTGATCAGGCCGGTCTCGCCACGCAGCTTGCTGATGTCGATCGCGTCGTCCCCGTCGCTGCCGTACACGATCGGCAGCTCCAGCTCCACCTCGCCGATGCGCAGGCTCGCGGCGTTGGCGCGGGCCGGCGAGTCGGTGGTCATGCCAGCAGGTCCTCGACGGCGGCGCGCTCCTCCAGCAGCTCGTTCGTGGTCGCCTCGATCTTCGATCGGGCGAAGTCGCCGTGCTCGATGTCCTGCACGATCTCGACCGTACCGGGCGCGCGCGCGCGCAGCGGGTAGCCGAAGACGAGGCCCTCGGGGATGCCGTATGCCCGGTCCGCGGGCGCGGCGATCGCTGAGCTGAAGGTCTCGCCCGAGGGTCGGGCGACGTTGCGCACCGTGTCGATCACCGCGTTCGCGGCGCTGGCGGCCGAGCTCTGGCCGCGGGCCTTGATGATGGCCGCGCCACGCTGCTGGACGTTGGAGATGAACTCGCCGCGCAGCCACTCCTCGTTGCTGATGACCTCGGGCGCCGGACGCCCGCCAATGCTCGCATGCCACGCGTCCGGGAACTGGGTCGAGGAGTGGTTACCCCAGATCGCCAGGTCGCGGACCTCGGTGACCGCCACGCCGGCCTTGTCGGCCAGCTGGGAGCGGCCGCGGTTCTCGTCGAGCATGGTCATGGCGAACCATCGGTCCTTCGGCATCCCGTGACGGGCAGCAGCGGTTGAGCCGATGAGCGCGTTCGTGTTGCACGGGTTGCCGACCACCAGCACACGGCAGTCATCGGCCGCATTGCGGGCGATCGCCTCTCCCTGGCCGGTGAAGATGCCGCCGTTGATGCTGAGCAGGTCCTTGCGCTCCATCCCCTCCTTGCGCGGCACGGCTCCCACCAGGAGCGCCCAGTTGGCACCGTGGAACGCCTCATCGGTGTCGGAGGTGGCGACGACGCCGCCGAGCAGCGGGAATGCGCAGTCGTCAAGCTCCATGCGCACGCCCTCGAGCGCGGGCAGCGCCGGCTCGAGCTCGAGCAGCTGAAGGAGCACCTTCGTATCGGGTCCGAACGCCTGGCCGGACGCCAGGCGAAAGAGGAGCGCGTAGCCGATCTGGCCGGCGGCTCCGGTCACGGCCACGCGAACGGTGGAGTCGGTCATCGGTCTCCTGTCGATGAAGGGTCGCTCCGAGTGTAGCGCAGCCCGCTCACGAGCTAGCTGTCGGCGGAGGCTCCGATGAACACGTGGATTCGGTCGCGCAGTCGGTCGCGCGCTTCGCGGAACGCGTCGAGGCGCGCGGCCTCGTCACCCTCCGCGTCCGACGGGTCGTCGATGCTCCAATGTACCTGCTGCGCCACGCCCGGAATCACGGGGCAGGATTCCCTGGCCTGGTCGCACACGGTGATCAGCCAGCTGAAGGATTCGCCCATGAACGGCTCCAGCGTCTTGCTCGTGTGGCCGGCGATGTCGATCCCGATCTCATCCATGACGGCGATTGCCTCGGGTCGCACGCCGGTGGATTCGGTGCCGGCGCTGAACGACTCAAAGCGGTCGCCGCCCCATGTGCGGAGCATGCCCTCGGCCATCTGGCTGCGGGCGCTGTTGTGAGTGCAGACGAAGATGACGCGCTGGCGCTCGTTCTTCATGGGTGCAATTTACTGCCGCTGTGTAAAAGTCACGTCAATGTCCACCGTTGTGGATAACCTGTGGATAACCCCGTCTCGATGGTCGAAGGTGGTGGAGAACGGGGATTGCGCGCACTTCGCCGCCGCGCCTACTGTTGCGTTGTTCCCGAAGGGGCAGCCAAAGGCACCAGCGATTGCATCAATGGTCCAGCGGAGGTTCCTTCGGGAGCATTTCGTCATTCCACGCAAACCGCAATCACCCACGGCCGATTTGTAACGCGTGGAGTTACAGTTAGCCCATAGAGCGCGACGGCCTACGATTCGAGATCGCGCTGGAGGCGCCGGACCACCTCGGCCGTTTCATCGTCCGGACCGTGGCCGGGCACCGATTCCGGCCCGGCGAAGGTGCCGAACTGGCGATCGCCGGCATCGCCCAGGCCCGGCACGATATAGCCCCGCTCGTTCAGGTGCGAATCCATGGCCGCGACGTGGATGTCGATATCGGGATGTGCCGCCGACAAAGTAGCAACGCCCTCCGGCGCGGCGATCAGCGACACCTGCTTCACCCGCGCGGCCCCCCACTGCTTGAGGATGTCGACCGTCGCGGCGGCAGACCCTCCGGTCGCCAGCATCGGGTCCAGGATGAGGCACACCTGGACGGTCGCCGCATCGGGCAGCTTGTTGTAGTACTCGACCGGCTTCAGGGTGCGCTCGTCGCGGTAGAGGCCGATGTGCCACACCTCCGCGGTCGGCAGTAGCTCCAGCATGGCATCCACCATGCCCAGGCCGGCCCGCAGGATGGGGATGAGGCCAACCTTCGGTTCCAGGCGCGCGGCCGTCATCGGCTCCAAAGGCGTCTCGATCGGCTCCGGACGCGTGGCGAGATCGGCCATGGCCTCGTAGCCCAGCAGCCATGTCAGCTCGCGGACCAGCTCGCGGAACTTCTTCGGCTCGGTCGTCTTGTCGCGCAGGATCGCGAGCTTGTGGGCCACCAGCGGGTGCCCGCTGACATGGACTGGCATTGGCGCCGATTCTAGCCGTGGACGGATGCGCACAATGGACCGATGCGCCCATCGCCGCTTCCGGTCTCCTTCGCCGTGCTCGGCGTGCTGTGGGGAGCCTGGCAGGCGGTGTTGCCCGACCTGGCCGGTCACTACGACCTCTCGAGCGGACCACTTGGCCTCATCCTGACCGCGGGATTCGCCGTCTCGCTGCCGGCGATGCTCCTCACCGGCCGCCTGTTCGACCGCATGGGCGCCGGCTGGGGGATCGGCCTGCCGGCCGTGACGATGGCGTTCGGCATGCTGCTGGTCGGGACTCTGCCTCCGCTGCCACTGCTGGTGGTGGCGGTCATCCTCATGACATCGGGTAGCGGTGCCTATGACGTTGCCATCAACGGCGCGGCCATGGGCCACCCGACGTGGAGCCGCCCCGCGCGACTGACGCTGCTGCATGCGGCCTTCAGCGGCGGGGGCGTGCTCGGCGCTGTGGGCGGTGGGGCGCTCATCGGCGCCCGGTTGCCATTTGAGGCGGTCTACCCGGTGCTGGCCGTGAGTCTGGTGGCGGCGGCGCTGTTGGCGGCCGCGGCTCCGTGGACCGTCGCAAGCTCGCGCGAATCGGTGCCGCGTGCGATTGCCCTTTCGATGTTGCCGCTTGCCGGGCTTGCCGCGCTTGCCTTCCTGGCCGAGGGCTCCATGGAGACCTGGTCGGCGATCTACCTGCGCGATGAGCTGGGCGCGGCGGCATTCGTCGGCGCCCTGGGGCCGGCGGCATTCCATGCGGCCATGCTGGCCGGGCGGCTCGTTGGTGCGGGCGTGGCCGGGACCTTCGGTGCCCCGACCACGCTGCTGGTGGCCGGCTGCATGACCGTGATCGGCATGGCAGTGGCATTGCTGGTGCCCGTGCCCGCGGCGGCCATCCCGGGCATGGCGCTGGCGGCGTTGGGGGCCTCGTTCGTCGTCCCGGTGGTGGTCAGCCTGGCGGCGGGGCGTGCTGGCGCACACGCGGGCCGGGCGGCCTCGTACGTACTGACGCTCGGCTATGCCGGGTTCCTGGTCGGACCGTCGCTGGTGGGCATCCTGGGCGAACTCGCAGGGCTGCGGGTTGCGCTGGCGGTGGTGCCGTTGGCAGCCGCGGTGATCGTGCTGGCTTCACGAAGCCGCGTCGCGCACGGCGAGTGACATTGCCACTTGCGGACAGCGCGCGCGACGAGCAGACGGTGCTGGTACGCGGTATGCGGTGCCGAGCACGGATCTACCTCCACTGGCGGCATGCTGGTAGGCTATCTGTCCCGCGCGAAGAAATCGCGCACGGACCGTGCCCAGCCCGTCGCCGGATCCGTACTTCAGGAGGTTAGGAAGAGCATGGTCTTCGGATCGAAGCGTGAAACCAAGCCGGACAGCCTGTCGCGCGAGGACGTGGTCGGGAACCTGTATCCGGATAGCCTGACGAGTGAGGTCGACGTGGCACAGTCACCCAGCGAGTTTCCTCCCCGGACGTCGGATCGCGGCAACGAGTCGGTGATCGACCCGCACGCCCGATTCAACGGCAAGTACGTCAGTGATCGTGATCTGCGCATCGAGGGCGAGGCGCAGGGCGAGATCGAGTGTCAGGGGACACTGATCATCAGCCCGCAGGCCCGGGTCCGCAGCGCGATCAAGGCCCACAACGTCGTCGTCAACGGCGACTACGAGGGAGACGTTGACTGCGGAGGCCGTTTCGAGATCGGCTCCACCGGCCGCGTGAAGGGCAATATCAAGACGCAGGTCCTGGTCGTCAAGGAAGGCGCCCACTGGGAAGGCGGCGTCACGATGACCCGCGAGCCGGGCGCCCGACCCGCGGCGCCGGATTCCGGAGCGAACCAGCCTGCGCAGCGCCAGGGCGGCAATGCCACCGGCGGCGGCTCCGGCGGCAGCATCTTCAGCAAGGGCGAGCGCAGCGATCGCGGCGAGCGCGCCGAGGGCGACAAGGGCGACAAGCCCGCAGCCGAGCAGCGCGAGGGCCAGGCGGCCGGACAGGGAGGCGGCGGCCAGTAGTCGCACGTTTACCCTGAGGCCCTGGTCAGCTGTTCGTGCGTCGAACGCACGATACGGTGCTCGCGAGACCGATTCGTTGCCAATCCTGCGTCAGACGCACGTTAGGCCGGGTGTTCGTGGCGGGGAGCGTCGGTTCGCGCCGGATTCGTGCTCGGTGGCCCGTTCGAAGGCCAATCCCGTCGCCTGTCACGTCGCCTAGCGTGCGCGGGGCGCACGAATGACAGGCGGCGCACGTCGTCGCACGGCTCGCGGCTCCGCCACGACCGCACCGCCGGCGCTGGTGGAGGTGACGCGCGGCGGCCGCGTCGAATCGGTCCACCGCGGCTCGGTGGTGGTCGTCGACCCCGGCGGGAGCACCATCGCATCGGTTGGTGACCCCGACCAGTTCACCTTCACGCGCTCGAGCGCCAAGCCGTTCCAACTGGCGCCCTTCGTGGCCTCAGGGCGGTTCGACGAGTATGGCCTGGGGACCGATGCGCTCGCCATCATGGCCGCCAGCCACAGCGGCGAGGATCGCCACGTGCGACTGGTCCAGGAGATCCTGCGTCGTGCCGGGCTGACGAGTGGGGTGCTCCAGAACCAGGTCCATCCGCCCTACGACACCGAGACTGCTCATCGGCTGCTGCGCGACGGCGAGCGCCCGACCGTCCTGCGCGGCAACTGCTCGGGAAAGCACGCCGGAATGGTGCTCTTCGCCAAGGCGTCTGGGTGGCCGATCGATACCTACTGGCATCCTGACCACCCGGTCCAGGGCCTGGCGCTGGAGACGGTGTCGGCCGTCTCAGACGTGCCGATCGAGGAGATCGCGACCGCCGTTGACGGCTGCGGGGTCGTCTGCTTCGGCATGCCGCTGCGCGGGCTGGCGACCGCATTCGCCCGTCTCGCCGATCCGTCGGCGGTGGCCGATCCACCCCTGCGCTCGGCCCTCACCCGTATCCGCGACGCCATGATGGAGCACCCCGAGCTGGTGGCCGGCGAACGGCGGCGGATCGACACA
>JBDSGF010000049.1:0-10798 GCA_039919135.1 Candidatus Limnocylindria bacterium
GGGACGGTGCGTCCCGCGTCCCATTGTCCACCGAATCGCTTCTTGTAGCGAAGGCCCATGACGATCAGGTCCGCGCCGAGCTCGTTCGCGTCGTCCACGATGGCCGGCCCGGCGGCCCGCGCCTGGACCGTGCTGGTCCGGGTCGGGATGCGATGCTCGGCAAGCATGGCTTCCGCGTGGGCCAGGATCTCATCGGCGCTCGCCACGGCCGCCTCGTCCTCGGCGTCGAGGTTGCGCTCGAACGGGATCTCGATGACGTGGAGCAGCGAGACCTCGACCCCGTCGCGCCCGCCGAGCAGCAGGGACGCAACCTTGAGCGCGGGGTCGTCCACGCTCGCCTCGCCGAGCAGTGGCACGAGGACGCGGGCGTGGTCGAAGGTGGAGGGGCGCTTCTCGGAGCGCCGGAAGGAGGGCATGCCGTTCCCTATCCTACGGCGTCCGGACGCTCAGCGTCCGTAGCTGAGCCGCTCCGCGAGCCGGCCCGGAAGGCCCGCCTCGCGCATGAGGCGCTGCGTGCGGTCGATGTCGTAGCGCACGCGGCGGAATTCGAACGCGTCCTGGTCCGGACTTCCGTCCATGTCCAAGATGGCATAGGCGGCATCGGACAGGCCGTCGCGCGGCTGCCCGACACTGCCGGGGTTGAGGAGCGCTCGAGTTCCATTCAGCTTCATCGGCTCACCCGGCAGACCGGGCGTTGCCTCGACTTGCCCGTCGACGGCCCGATACGCCACGGGCACGTGGGTATGGCCGAAAAGGCAGAGGCGCGTCTCGAAGGCATCGAGGTTGGCGGCCGCCACGTCCGGGCCGGTGATGTACTCCCAGATCGGGTCGCGCGGCGAGCCGTGGACGGCGGTGAGGTCGCCGTCGCGGCGGACCTCCGGCAGGGTGGCGATATAGGCGCGCGTGTTGGCATCGATGGTCCGCGCGGTCCACTCGATCGCCGTGCGCGCATCCGGGTTGAAGTCTTTCGCGTCGACCGTGCCGATCGCCGCCCCGTCATGGTTGCCGAGGACCGCCCGCGCGCCCATGGCCTGGAGGGTGGCGATCACCTCGTTCGGCTGCGGGCCGTAGCCAACGGTGTCGCCCAGCACCCAGACCTGGTCGACGGATGGAAGGTCGGAAACCACTGCCTCCAGCGCCGGCAGATTGGCGTGAATGTCCGACAGGACGGCGATACGCATGCGAGGGCCGAGTATACCGACGTGGGCCGGCCCGACGGCGCGGGCTTCTCGTGTGGCGTTGCCGCGATGTATCGGCGGAGCCGCGCCGCCCTGAGCCACTTCAGGCGAGTGGCCTGCGGGTCGCCGCGCCTGGGCGCCGCGGAAAGCGATCAGGCGTCGCCCGCTCCGTGCGCACGGACACGAACCGATGGTCCCCCAGCGTCTTGAAGCCGGCGGCGTGAACGCGCGGCTCGCCGCCACCGAGCAGCGCCGACGCGGCGCCGCCGGCGGACAGCTCGTCCGACGAGATCGGACCCTTCCAGGCGATCAGTGTCCCGCCCAGGCGGAGCAGCGGCAGCGCGTACTCGACCAGCACCGGCAAGGTGGCGCAGGCCCGTGCGGTGACGAGGTCGAAGGACTCGCGGGCAGCGCCATCATGGCCGAGGATCTCGGCGCGCTCGGCAATGACCTCGACGTTGGGCAGTTCCAGCGCCTCCACGAAGGAGCGCATGGCATCGGCCTTCTTGTGGACCGAGTCGACGAGCGTCCATTGAACCTCCGGGCGAGCCAGGGCCAGGACGATCCCCGGCACGCCGCCGCCTGAGCCGAGATCAAGGGCGCGGCGTGGCGCGAGGGCGTCGATCAGCGGCAGCGCGGCCAGCGAGTCGAGCAGATGCAGGCGGGCAACGGCATCGGGCTCCACCACCCGGGTCAGATTGAGCTGCGCGTTCGCTTCCAGCAGCAGCAAGACGAACCGCTCGACAGCGTCACCGAAGCCGGATGGCAGCTCCAGCGCATCGGTGCGGAGCAGGCGCTCGAGCGCCTCGCGCGTGGCGCGCGCATCGGTCTGAGACAAGGAAATGCTCCTTCGAGCGCCTTTCGGTCTTCCCGGCGGATGGTCGGCGTCGCGGCCGGCTTTCGCATCGGCCCCGAACCATCTGCGGTTACCGTACTCGGTCGCTCGCAGAAGCAGGACAGTCACCGTACCAGCCGCCGCATGTGGATCACAAGGCAAGTTATCCACCATTTGCGCGACGAGAGCCAACCTGTGGATAAGTCCGCCGCATATACTCCCCGGTGATGGCGTCAGCATCGCGAGGGCACGCTACGATCGAGGTCAGGTGGCGGATCAGATGACCTCGGACTCGCCACCCCGTTTCGCGCACGACAGCGAGGCGGAGTTGGCGAGAATCCTGGACTTCTACGGTGTGGCGTGGCGATACGAACCCGACGTCTTCCCCATCTCCTGGAACGCCGACGGCGCGGTCATCGAGTCGTTCGCGCCCGATTTCTACCTGCCCCAGATCGACCTCTACATCGAGCTGACCACGCTGAAGCAGTCGCTGGTGCGCAAGAAGAACCGCAAGCTGCGCTACCTGCGACAGCTCTACCCGGAGATCCGCGTGAAACTGTTCTACGCCCGTGATTTCAGGGCCCTGATGCTGAAGTACGGCCGCCTGGACTTCCTGACCGATATGGCCGCCGCCAACGGCGCGTACGGGCACACTGGTGCCGGGATCAACCCCTGAGCCTGCACGACGACGTGGAGGAGATCCTGCTCGACGCGGAGACCATCGCCGCGCGAGTGGCCGAGCTGGGAGCGCAGTTGGAGTCCGACTATGCCGGACGCGACCCGGTCCTGGTCAGCGTCCTCAAGGGCGCGGTCGTCTTCCTGGCCGACCTGATGCGCTCCATGGACCTGCCGACCAGCATCGATCTCATGGAGGTCTCCTCCTACGGCGCCGCCACCGAGTCATCGGGCCAGGTCCGGATCCTGAAGGACCTCTCGAAGCCGATCGAGGGGCGCGACGTGATCGTGGTCGAGGACATCATCGACACCGGCCTGACGCTCAACTACCTGCTGGGCTATCTCGCCGATCGCCAGCCGGCCTCGATCAAGATCTGCTGCTTGCTCGACAAGCCCGCCCGGCGTGTGGCTGACATTCCGATCGACTACATCGGCTTCACCATCCCGGACCGATTCGTCATCGGCTACGGCCTCGACTATGACGAGCGCTACCGCAACCTGCCGTACATCGGCGTGCTGAAGCCGTCCGTCTACGGCGGCGCGCCGCCCGAGGGCTAGACGCCGATGGACGGGGGTGGCGGGCAGCGCTTCCGATTCCTGATCCTGCTGGGCGCCCTGGCCATGATCGGCTCCGGATTCCTTCCCTGGTGGCGTTCCGGGGGCGACTCCGTCTCGGGAGTGCAGGTCCCGGGGCAGGAGGGCATTGGACTCGAGGGGCCGGGGATCGTCATCTACGGCGCGGCCATTCTGGCGCTCGTGCTGCTCGATATCGGCTACATGCGCGGCCGATGGGGGTTCGTCCTGGACGCGCCATGGGTGTACCTCGCCCTGGGCCTGGTGGGGGCGGCGGCCCTCGCCTACCGTGGCTGGGAGCTGTGGTCGGTCGGCTATCTGCCGTTTCCGCAGCAATCCCCCGGGCTGGCGCTGGCCGCCGTGGGAGTGGCGCTTGTCCTGTACGGCGCCGGCACCGGCTTCGGCGTGCCGCGTCGCTACTGAGAACGGCTCGTGTCACGCGCATCACGCGACTGTCATACGCTGGCTATGTGGGCATATGATCGGACCGACCGTCGCCTATGGTCATATGCCGCACCAGAGGGCGTTAGCCGGGGAGTCGGCCGACGTGGTGCTCCCGTTGAGCGTGGCCGATGGGCCTGCGACCGCTCAGCGCCCGCGGGGGCTTTGTGCGAGTTCACGGCATGATCCACGGAGGTGCAGCTCAGCGCGGCAGGATCACCGGTGAGACGAGGATCCAGGCGACGACCACGGCCACCAGCATGGCGCCGAGGATGATCATGGGGCGGAGGTCGGGGCGATAGTCCCGCGGGGAGCGCCCGGGTGGCGGAGGATCGGAGCCCATGTGGTTCAGATCTCGCCGAGGTAGGCCTGGCGCACCTGCTCGTTGGCGGCGAGGTTGGCGGCGGTATCGGCGAGGAGGACCTTGCCGGTCTGGAGTATGTAGCCGCGGTCGGCGATCTCGAGGGCCATGTGTGCGTTCTGCTCGACCAGCAGGATGGCGGTGCCCTGTTCGTGGATCTCGCGGATGGTCTGGAAGATCAGCTCGACCAGGTTGGGCGCGAGGCCCATCGATGGCTCGTCCAGGAGCAGCAGCGACGGCTTGGCCATGAGCCCACGCCCGATGGCGAGCATCTGCTGCTCTCCCCCACTGAGCGTCCCGGCAACCTGACTTCGCCGCTCCTTGAGGCGGGGGAAGATCGCGTAGGCGCGCTCGATCCCCTCGTGCACGTCCGACTCCGAAACGGTGAACCCGCCCATCCGCAGGTTCTCCTCGACCGTCAGGCGGACGAATGTCCGGCGGCCCTCCGGCACCTGTACGACCCCCATGCCGACGATCTCGTGGGCGGGCACGGCGGCCAGGTCGGCGCCGTTGAGCGTGACGCGCCCCTCGCTGGCCCGGACGAGCCCGCTGATGGCGTTGAGGGTCGTCGACTTGCCCGCTCCGTTGCCGCCGATGAGGGTCACGATCTCGTTCTCCGCCACCGTGAACGAGACGCCCTGGAGCGCGTGGATGCTGCCGTAGTGAGCGTGGAGGTCCTGGACCTCGAGCAGTGCCATCGGCTCAGGTTTCGCCCGCGGCGGCAGTATCGCCGGCTGCGGTGCGCTGGCGCTGCTCCTGGCGCTCCAGGTAGCCACGCCCGAGGTACGCCTCGATGACCCTCGGGTTGGTCTGGATCTCACGCGGCGTTCCTTCGGCGATCTTCTCACCGTAGTCGAGGACGGTGATCCGTTCGGAGATCCCCATCACCACGCGCATCTCGTGCTCGATCAGCAGGATTGTGAGGCCAAGCTCGTCACGCAGCCGGCTGATGAACTTCGTCATGCCGCCCGTCTCGGCCGGATTCATGCCGGCGGTCGGCTCGTCGAGGAGCAGGAGTCGCGGCTTGGTCGCCAGCGCGCGGGCGATCTCCAGGCGTCGCTGGTCGCCGTACGGGAGCTTGCCGGCGAGCACGTCGCCTCTGCCGCGCAGGCCGGCGAACACGAGGAGCCGCCTTGCCTCGTCGAGCGCGGCCGCCTCCTCGGCGCGGACCCCCCGCGTCCCGAGCACCGACGCGATCCAGGGCGACCGGAGGTGGCGATGCTGGCCGATCAGAACGTTCTCGATGGCCGTCACGTTGGTGAAGAGCCGGATGTTCTGGTAGGTCCGCGCGATGCCGAGCTGGGCGATCTGGTCCGGCCGCATGTGCTGGATCGCCATCCCGTCGAATGTGAGCGTCCCATCGTCGATCTGGTAGAAGCCTGCGACGCAGTTGAAGAAGGTCGTCTTGCCGGCCCCGTTTGGGCCGATGACGCTGACAATCGATCCCTCCTCCAGCACGAAGTCGAGCTCGCGAACGGCGACCAGGCCGCCGAAACGTTTGGTTACCTTGTCGGCGACGAGCAATGGCATCGCGGCGCTCCTAGCTCGCCGCCGCGCTGGGCGCCGGACCGGTGGCGGGCTCCTCGGGCTCCTCGGGCTCCGCGTCGCCGTGGAGCTCTCGAGCGACGATCGTCGATGGGATCAATCCCTCCGGCCGGAAGCGCATCATGGCGATCAGCGCAAATCCGTAGAACAGGAAGCGGTAGTCCGAGAACTCGCGGAACAGCTCCGGGATGCCGATCAGGAAGATCGCACCGACCACGACCCCAGGGAGGCTGCCCATGCCGCCGATGATGATGATGGCCACCACGTTGATCGATACGAACAGGTCGATGCTGCTCGGGAAGATGGAACCCACGAGGCCGGCAAAGACGGCGCCGCCGAGCCCCGCGAATGCGGCGCCGAGCATATAGGCCAGCAGCTTGGTGTTCACCAGGTTGATCCCGAGCGCCTCGGCTACGTCCTCATCCTCGCGGATCGCGATCCAGGCGCGGCCGAGCCGGGACGCGCGGAGGCGCCACGCTACGAAGGCCACGCCGGCGGCGCAGGCCAGGGCGATGTAATAGATCTGGTCGGGACCTGCCAGGAAGTGGTCGGGCGGAACCGAGATCGGCTTCGGGATGTTGACGATGCCGCGTGGCCCGCCCAGCACCGCCTTGAGCAGGTCCGACCCGGCGAGGAGCCTGATGATCTCGCCGAACCCGAGGGTTGCGATCGCGAGGTAGTCGCCGCGGATGCTCAGAATGGGCAGGCCGAGGAAGCCACCGAACACCGCTGCCAGGATGACGGCAAATGGCACCGCGGCCCAGAATGGCCACTGGAGGAGCCCGTACTCGGCTGTCGAGGTCATCAACCCGACGGTGTAGGCGCCCACGGCGAAGAAGGCGACGAAGCCGAGATCGAGCAGGCCGGCCAGCCCCAGGGTGATGTTGAGGCCGAATCCCATCAGCACGTAGATCGCGACCAGGGCGATCACTTGGGCGAAGAACGGTCCGAGGGCCTGGGGAATCACCAGGAGCAGGATCAACCCGCCGATCAGAAACGGCAGGGTCAGCAGCCGACGCTGGGGGGCGGGTAGATCGGCGAGGGGTTGAGCGATGTCGACCCGCCTCGGAACGTGCGAGACGGCCGTGACGAGCACGAAGGAGATGACCGCGCCGGCGATCGTGAGCCCGTTGGAGGCGAACAGGAGGCGCGCGAGGCCGCCCAGGGGGCTTCCGAGCATCGGGGTGCGCAGCAGCCCGGCGAACAGGCCGAGCAGCAGGACCGCGAGGAGGCCGTTGACAATCGAGCGGCGCACGGCGGGTGCGAGCAGCGACAGCCCGCCGGCGGCCATTCCCAGGCCGATCCCGAACGCCGCCGGAATCCATGCCCCCGCCACGCCGAGCTCGAACGTGACCACGTCGTACAGCGCCGGCGAAGCGGGAGAGAAGACTGCTCGCAGGTCGATGAGCTGGCCCACGATCACCAGCAGGGTGACTCCGGCGCCCGCGATGAGCCCGCTGGCGGCGCCGGCAGTGAGCGCCGTTAATCCCGCGGCATGGCGGCGCGCCGCGAGATAGCCGGTGCCGAGCAGGATGAGCACAAGCGCGGTCTGTCCCAGCGAGATGATGCCCTGGATCATCGGTCGCTCGTGGAAGGTCGGGACGATGCCGACCAGGCACGCGTAGACCGCCACCGCTGCGCCGATCAACCCGGTGCGGATCACATGGCCCCACGCAACCGCGGTGAGCTGCGCAACGGGCGGTAGCGCGGTCGTCAAGCCCGCTGCCTCGAGACGCGCTCACCCAGGATGCCGGATGGGCGGAAGACCAGGATCAGCACGAGCATCGTGAAGGCCACGACATCCTTCAGCTGGTTGGTCGATGGGACGCCGAAGCCGTCGAGGAACAGGATGGGGCCGATCGACTCCACCTCGCCCAGGAAGAGGCCGCCCAGCATCGCACCGGGAATGTTGCCGATCCCGCCGAGCACCGCCGCGGTGAATGCCTTGATGCCCGGCACGAAGCCGGTGAAGAAGAAGACCTGGCGGAAGAGAAGGCCGTAGAGCACGCCGGCGGCCCCGGCCATGGCGGCGCCCATGGCGAAGGTGAGCATGATGGTGCGGTTGACATCGATGCCCATCAGCACCGCGGTGGACCTGTCCTCGGAGACGGCACGCATCGCGGTGCCGTAGCGCGTGCGCATGACGAACAGGTAGAGGCCGGCCATCATCACGACCGCCGAGCCGATGATCAACAGGTCACGGACCCGGAAGTCGAACGGCAACGGCAGCGGCGTCGCCAGGAAGTCGATGTCGGGGTAGGCGTAGATGCCCGGACCCAGGAAGCCACGGAAGGTGTACTGCAGGACGAACGAGGCGCCGATCGCGCTGATCAGCGGGACGAGGCGCGGGGCGTTGCGGAGTGGCCGGTACGCGATCCGCTCCACCAGGAGGGAGATGGCGACCGACAACGCGGCCGCCACGCAGATCATCACGATGATCGAGAGGACCGACAGGACGGGGTGCGCGTTGAGGATGCCGGCGCCGGCCAGGAACACGCCGGCGAAGTATCCGCCGAAGGCTCCCGCCATGAAGATCTCGCCGTGGGCGAAGTTGATCATGCGCAGGATGCCGTAGACCATCGTATAGCCGAGCGCGATGAGGGCATAGATGCTGCCCAGGACCAGGCCGTCGATGGCGAGGCCGATCCAGGCCGCGCCGGTGAATCGGCCCTGTGAGATGGTCAGGAACGACCCCACCACCACCACCAGGATGACGGCGATGCGCAGAGCCCACAGGAAGGCCGCGATTGCAACGTCGGTGAACCGCTCGACTCGACTCCCGTTCATGGCTGGGCCTCGTGCGGTTGGAGGGCGGGATGAGCGTCGCTCATCCCGCCCTTCGGTTACGTGCGGGCGAACATCGTCCGCGGAATCAGAACAGCGCCGCTACTCCGCAGGCGGATTCCAGATGGGGGCCGTCGGCAGGACGGGCGGCGGGCCGACCTCGGTAGCCGTGATCTGGTACACCGCGATGACCGGGGCGCTGCAGTCACCGAACTCGCTGCACGACAGCGTTCCGGTCAGTCCCTCGTGGTCCGTCGTGGCGTAGATCGCCTCGCGAAGGGCTCCCTTCGGGATGTACAGCGTGCCGTCGACCTCCACGCCAACCTCCTCGATGGCGTTCATCAGGATGTTCGCGGCGTCGTAGCCGTGCGCGTGGAAGACCTGGAGCGGCGGTTCGCCGTACTTCTCCTCGTGCGCTGCGAGGAAGTCCTGGTACGCGTCGCCGAAGGCGCTGAAGTCCGGGCTCGAGAGGTACATCCCCTCGACGTTCGGACCGGCCGCCTCGAGGAAGTCCGTTGAGAAGAGGCCGTCGGCGCCCATCAGCGCCACGTCCTCGAGACCAGCTGCGTCGCCCGACTGCGCGACGATGAACCCGCCCTCAGCGGTGAAGATCGGCATGTAGAGCAGCTCCGGCTCACTGGCGGCGATGGTGCTGAGCACCGTCGACATGTCGGTCTGGCCCTTGTCGACCGCCTCCTGGGCGGTGATCGTTCCGCCGAGCGCGGTGAAGCTGTCGGCGAACACCTGCTGCAGCGCCTCTGCATAGGCGCTGCCATCGTGGACCGTGGCGGCGGTGGTCAGACCGAGCTCGTTGTAGACGAACTGGGCCGCCACGTCGCCCTGGATTGCGTCGCTGTGCGCGGTCCGCAGGTAGCCGGCGAAGGTCTCATCGCGATCCTCGGCGGTGAGCGCGGGCCGGGTGTTCGAGGCCGAGATGGTGGTCAGGCCCGCTTCCGTGATGGTCTTGATGCCACCGACCGTCTCGTCCGAACATACGGAGCCGATGAGGCCAACGATGGTCGTATCCGCCGCGAGCTTCTGAGCGGCCGTCGCGCCGCCCTCCGGCGTGCAGAGGCCATCCTCCGACGACAACTCGATTTCGCGGCCGAGGAGCTCCCCGCCGCGGTCGTCGATGGCGATCTCGAAGCCACGCTGGGCATCCACGCCCAGTGATGAGTCGGGACCCGACAGCACGCCCCAGAAGGCGAGGTGGATCGGGTCGCCCTCGGGGATCTCGACAACCCCGAGCTCATCGGTCGGAATTTCATTTGCCGTGCCCTCGGTCTCGGCCGGCTGGCTGCCATCCGTGCTGGGCGCTTCACTCGTGTCACCGCCGCCATCACTCTGGCATGCGGCGAGAACGAGCATGAGCACGACGAGGATGGCGCTCCATCTCATGTACTTCTGCATCCGATTTTCTTCCTCCATGGGTGTGCTTGGGGACGTCGCGTATGCGCGGGGCCCGGCATATCAAAGGTGCGCGGCATCATAGCGGCGCGGAGTTGCGGAGCGCAATACGTTTGCGCAGTCTATCCATTGGTACGGCCACGTCGCCCGAGGGGTTCACGGCCGTTCGTGGTATCCTCTCACGGGTTGTCCAGCAGCACGCTCGCTGCGAATCGCACCCTGAGGCCCTCGTGGAGGTTCACGTCCGCACCGCCCGTCTGACCGATCTTGACGCCGCCGTCCGCATCGTTGCGCACGACGACGCGGGTCCTGACGCCGAGCGCAACGACGTTGACTACCTGCGAACCCTGCTCTTCGTCCCCTCCGCGACGGTTCTCGTCGCCGAGGCCGAACGACGCGTGGTTGGCGTGGGAGTCCTTTCCATCAGGCCATCGGTGCGATCCGGTCCATTCGTCGGCATCATCGACGAGCTGGGTCTCAATGGGGCGGCGCTGGACACCGCCGAACGGCGCCGGGTTGCCGACGATCTCGTCGAGCACCTCGCCACATCGGCAAAAAACAAGGGCTGCACGCGCGTGGAGGTTTCCGAGCCGCTGGCATCCGCAGAACCGTCGCTCTGGAAGCGATTGGGGTTCGCGAGCCGCGGCCGAACGCTTGGCCGAAGCATCGGCTGAGCCCTCGCACCCGCATCGGCCATATCAAAACACTTTCAGGAGACAGCTCACGTGAGCAAGAACGTGGCGATGTTTGTTGACGTCGCCAACATGTATTACGCGGCTCGAGGCCAGGATGTCGACGTCGATTACGTCGCCCTCCTCAAGCACGCCGCCAAGGGGCGCGACCTCATTCGCGCATACGCCTATACCGGGCTCGACCCGGAGAATGAAAACCAGCGCAAGTTCATCGACTTCCTGGGCAAGAACGGCTACAAGCCGGTCATCAAGGACATCCGCAAGTTCGGCGACGGCCGGATGAAGGCGAACCTCGACATCGAGCTCG
>JBDSGF010000050.1:0-6046 GCA_039919135.1 Candidatus Limnocylindria bacterium
ACCTTGTCGTCGTAGTGGATGAGCTGGCTGAAGCCCATCACGTTGCGGTAGAACTCGACGAAGCGGTCCATGTCGCCGAGCGCCACATTGCCGACGCAATGATCGACCTCGAGCAGCGTCTGGCCAGTGGCCGCGGACGCCGGAGTGCCGATACGGTGGTACCCCGGCGCGAAGGTGCCGTGATACTCGCGCCGATCAACGAACGAGTGGAGCACCTCGCCGTAGGTGTGGATGGCGCTCCTCCGCAGTGTGCCCTTCTTGCTCTCCAGCTCGGTCGGCTGAAGGGCGGATGCCGCGCCGCGCGAGGTCGTCTCGCGCCAGGCGGATTCGACATCGTCGACGGCGAAGGCAATGTCGCGCACCCCGTCACCGTGCTTCGCCACGTGCTCCGCGATCTCGCCGTCCGGCGAGAGGGGCGCGGTGAATACGAAACGGATGTCGTTCTGGACCATCACGAAGCTGGACCGATCCCGCACGCCGGTCTCCAGCCCCGCGTAGGCCACCGGGGTGAAGCCCCACAGCGCACGGTAGTAGTGTGCGGCCTGTTTGGCGTTGCCGACCCAGAATTCGACGTGGTCGATCCCGTTCAGGGGCAGGAAGTACTGCGCTTCGGCGGCGGCATTGGGGTTGATGATGGCGCCAGCCTGGTTTGCAGCCCCGCGCGTGATCGTATCGGTCATGGTGGACGAGTCTACCGCAGGACCGATACCAACTCAGTCGCCGGTCCCGGCCTCCAGGGCCACGTCGATCATGCGGTCGATGGCCCGATCCAGCTCCTCGAGCGGCAGGTAGCTCTCCTCGGTGGTGACCTCTTCTGAGAGGACATCGCTGACGGTCAGGGCGCAGGCGGCCTGCACGCCGGATCGGGCGGCAAGGTAGAAGAGCGCCGACGCCTCCATCTCGAATGCGAGCACGCCTCGATCGCGCCAGCGCTGGGCGTAGTCCGCATCGGTGTTGTAGAAGACGTCGACCGATGCGACGAGGCCCGTTCGGACGGCGATGCCCGCGGCCTCGGCGGCGTCCACCAGGGCGCGCGTGAGCGCGAAGTCGGCGGCGGGAGCGTAGGCCTCGCCGTGCAGGTACGTGGTGGTCGCGCCGTCGACCGGGCAGGCCGCCGTGGCGATGACGAGGTCACCGGTCTTCAAGTCGGCCGCGATGCCGCCGCAGGTGCCGACCCGGATGAGCCGCTTCACGCCCAGGCGCAGGAGCTCCTCGACCACGATGCTCAGGCTTGGCGTGCCCATCCCGCTGGTCTGCACGCTGACCGGCGTGCCGTGGTAGGTGCCGGTGAATCCGAAGAGGCCGCGATGGTCGTTGACCTGGCTCACGCTTCCGTCGTCGAAACGCTCGGAGATGCGGCGCGCGCGGTTCGGGTCGCCGGGCAGGAGGACGAGCGGCGCATAGTCGCCCTCTTCGGCGCGGAGGTGGATCTGTGGCATGCGCCTAGCGTACAGAATGGCGCATCCCCTGCATGGTCAAGCGTCGTGAGTCAACCGAGCAAGCAATCTGAGGCGGCATCCGTGCGGACGACCGCGCGTGACCTCGTGCGGGCAATGGGCGGTGGGCTGTTCATCGGCCTTCCCCTGCTCTTCACGCTGGAGATGTGGGCCCACTCATTCCTGCTGCCGTCGTGGAAGATCGTTCTCCTGCTCGGCGTGGCGTTCGTCGTCGTCGTGGGCTACAACGCGGTGAGCGGGTTCCGGCGCGACCGAACCTGGAGCGAGCTTCTGATCGACTCGGTGGAGACGATGGGGATCGCGGCGGTCGTGTCTGCCGTGGCCCTGTTGCTTCTCGGTCGCATCGGCGTCGAGACCGGACTGCGCGACGCCATCGGCAAAGTCGCCCTCGAGATGATCCCCGTTGCCTTCGGCGTTTCGCTGGCAGCCTCCCAGTTCGCCTCAGATGATGATGCCGGGGAAGCAGAGGACCAGGGCAGCTCGGTGGGCGATGGGGCCGGCGTCGGCGCCTTCGGCCGGCTCTTCATTGCCGGCGGGGCGGCGCTCCTGTTCGCGCTCAACATCGCTCCCACGGAGGAGCCGATGCTCCTGGGGATCGAGGCGGAGTGGTGGCTGATCCTCCTCGTCGTTCCCGCCACACTGGCCATGACGTTCGCCATCGTCTTCCTGGCCGACTTCCGTGGCGGCCGCTCGCTCGCGGTCGGGGACAGCCCGCTCGATTATCCGGTCACCGAGACGCTGGCGGCGTACGCGCTGAGCCTGCTCGTGAGCCTGCTCGCGCTGTGGGCCTTCGGTCGCACCGATGGTGCATCGTGGTCCGTGATCGTTGGTCAGATGATCATGCTCGCCGTGGTGGCGTCGTTCGGCGCGGCTGCCGGTCGACTCCTGGTGGGTGGCGGCCAGGGCAAGCAACAGCAGCAAGAGGCGTCGTAGGCGTGCGTCAAAATTGGCTGGAATGGGTCGTTCTGGGCATCAGCGCAGCGGCGGTCGTCGCCCTCGTCGGCTTCCTCCTTGTCGACGGGGTCACCGACGAGGCGCGCCCGCCGGTGCCGGTGGTCGAGCTGCAGACGGACGCCGCCTACGACGTCCCCGGCGGCTGGATTTTGCCCGCCACGGTGACGAACGAAGGAGACAGAGCGGCCGAGGCACTCGTCCTGCGCGCGACGGCCACGGTCGGTGGAGCCGAGGAGGAGAGCGAGACATCAATCGATTTTCTGCCGGCAGGCACCGATGTCGAG
The DNA here is from genome assembly GCA_039919135.1 of Candidatus Limnocylindria bacterium. Lineage (GTDB taxonomy): Bacteria > Chloroflexota > Limnocylindria > QHBO01 > QHBO01 > JACDBZ01. The sequence continues at coordinate 2,696 of JBDSGF010000050.1, forward strand.
ATCTCGTTCGGCTTCAGTGGCCGACCCGAAGGTGAGGTCACGGTGTCGACAGTCGGCTTCCGGCTACCCTGAGGTTCATGATCAGCCGATGGGCCGATGAGCTCGCCTTCGCGACCGATGTCGCCCGCCGGGCCGGAACGCTCCTCACCGAGAGCTACGAGCGCCTGGAGCGGATCGACTACAAGAGCAAGCGCGACGTGGTGACCAACGCGGACTACGCATCCGAGCGCCTGGTCATCGACGCCATCAAGGACCGATACCCCGGCGACGCCATCCTGGCCGAGGAGTCAGGGCAGCACGCTGGCGTGCTCCGTGACGACGGCTCGCACAACGGCCGCACTTGGGTCATTGATCCGCTCGACGGAACGGTGAACTACGCCAACGGGATCCCGTTCTACTGCGTCAGCATCGGTCTGGTGGTCGATGACCGACCGACGGTGGGTGTGGTCCTCGACCCGGCGCGCGGCGACCTGTACAGCGCCGCGCTGGATGGGCCGGCCTGCCTGGGCGCCGAGCCCATCGAGGCATCGACCAAGGAGACGCTCTCCGACTACGTCGTCAGCCTGGCGGTGATCGGGCGGGGCGGGCTGGCGCGCGAGCGGAAGATCGCCCCGCAGATCCGGATCCATCGGCGCATGGGCAGCGCGGCGCTGGCCCTGGCGTACGTGGCGAACGGCCGCTTCGACGCCTTCATCCAGAACGGCGGGCTGTCGCCGTGGGACGTCGCCGCCGCCGGGCTCATCGTCGAACGCTCCGGGGCGGTGGTGACCGACCTGAAGGGCGGCCCGTGGTGGGACCCGCGCCTGAGCGGAGGGCGCGCGAGCGTCGTGGCCGCACCCGCCGCGCAGCATGGACCGCTGCTCGACCTCCTGGTCGGGCTCAAGACCACGGCCCAGGCTCGTCGCTGATCACCCGGAGTCCAGGACGTGGGCGAACATCCCGAGCGTGATGGCGGTGGCCCCCCAGATGCGCACTCCGCCGAACCGGTACGTGCCGGCGCGCACGGTGAAACCGCGGACACTGAACTCTTCCTCGCCGACGACGTCGGGGTCCCATAGCGCGCGAAGGGGCAGCTCGATGATCGCGGTCACCTCGGCGTCGTGCGGGACCAGCAGCGGCCGGTGCGCGACCGTCCCCACGAACGGCCGCAGCTCGAAGTTGCTGACCGGGATCCAGACATCGTCGAGCTCGCCGGCCATGCGGACCGCGTCGGCGGGCAGGCCGATCTCCTCCCACGCCTCGCGCAGCGCGGCCGCCTGGCGGCTGGTGTCGGCGGCGTCCACCGCGCCGCCGGGCAGCGAGATCTCGCCGGCGTGGGCCCGCAGGTCGCCGTGGCGGACGGTGAGCGGGATGACGAGGTCTCCGGCGTCATCGGGGTAGATGGCCAGCAGCGTTGCCGCAAGCCGAGGCGTCGGGAAGTCGTTGCGGTCGTATCGGCCCCGCGTGGTCTCGCCGTCCATGGTCCGCGGCAGGAGGCGCCCGTCGAGCGGAATGGGGCGCGGCGCGCGCGACACCGCAAGGGCGACGGCCTGCTCCCAGCCGGCGTCAGCGCGTAGTATTCGCTCCATGACCCAGGCTCACCTCAATCGCGAAGAGCGCGTGCGCGAAGCGCTGTACCGGACGCGCATCCTCGTCAACCGTACCCCGCATTTCAGTTCCCGGACGCGCCGCGAAGCGAATCGGGCACTCGACATCCTGGAGGGCCAGCTGGGTCTCAACCACGTCAATCCCGCCGAGGCCGCCCGCGGCATCGAGCTTCTCAACCGCGCGCACTCTTCGCTCACCTTCGGCCTGCTGAGCAGCGAGGACTTCGCCGATCGCTTCGCGCCGGCCCTGCGCCGTCTCGGCCTGCGTGGCATCAGCGACCGGCTCGACGAGGTGCCGTCATCGGTGATGGCGCTGCCGATTCCCGGGCCGATCGGGGAGCGCGAGCACCGCGACGACCTTCCGCCCCAGGAGCGCCTGGACGCCGAGGGCAACCCGTTGCCGCCGCCTCCCGGCTTCTACTAGGCCGGACCGATACATCGGTCCATCCGCGCCTGAACGGCTCACCGGGCTCGATTAGACCGATGTATCGGTCTACCTGCCTGCGAGTGCGGTGATCAGGCCGGCGTCGGTGGGCGTGGAACCGAGTCCCAGCCGCTCGCCCACCACGGCGGCAAGCGGCGGCTCCAGGAAGGTGGAGCGCAGCGCGTCCCATGCATCGGCGGCGAAGACCCGCGACGGCGGACCATCCAGGATGATGCGGCCCGCGCGCATGACGACGACTCGTTCGAAGGTCTCGGCCACGAAGCGCATGTCGTGGCTGATGGCGATCACCGTCCGGCCCTCCGCGGCGACCGACTCCACCACGGAGCGCACGCGCGCGACGCCACGGGCGTCCTGTCCGGTCGTCGGCTCATCGAGCACGAGCACTGGGGTGCGCATGGCAAGGACCGATGCGAGTGCCAGCAGCTTCCGGCGCGATTGGCCCAGGTCGTATGGATTCGTGCGCTCCTCGCCGTCCAGGCCGGTGGCGGCCAGTGCATCGACCACTGCGCGGCGCAGCTCGTCGCCCGAGCGGCCCAGATTGCGTGGCCCGAACTCGACCTCGGCTCGCACGGAGCCGGAGAAGATCTGCCGATCGGGGTCCTGGAAGACGAGGCCGACGCGGGACGCCAACTGGGCAACGGTCAGGCGCGACGCATCGGTCCCGCCAATGGTGACAAGCCCCTCGGTCGGCCGCAGCAGGCCATTGAGATGGCGGACGAGCGTCGTCTTGCCGCTTCCGTTCTGGCCGATGAGCGCCACCCGCTCGCCCGGTGCGACGCGCAGATCCACGCCGTCCAGGGCGCGCACCTCGCCGGCGCGATACACATGGACGAGGCCCTCGACCGCGATCTCAACCATGGAGAGCTTCTCCGACGCCGGCTGCCGCCGCCGCCCGCTCCAGCCTGACCGCGGACGGCTCGGGCACGCCAAGTTCGGGAAGACGCGAATCGGCCAGAACCTCCGCTGTCGGGCCGCTGAAGACCACGCGACCCTCGGCCAGCACAATGACCTCCGACGCGACTGCGGCGAGGAGATCGGTCTTCTGTTCGGCGACCAGGATGCTGGCGCCGTCCCGCGCCAGGCGCGCGATGGCATCGGCCACCAGCCGTGTTCCGGCCGGGTCGAGCTGTGCGGTCGGCTCGTCCAGGACGAGATACGCGGGACGCATGGCGAGCAGCCCGCCAATGGCCACGAGCTGCTGCTGACCGCCGGAGAGGCGCTGCGGATCGCGTTCGGCGAGCCCGTCGATTCCCAGCGTCGCGAGCGCGTCCCACGTCCTCGTCACCACCTCGTCCCGATCCACTGCCAGGTTCATCGGCC
>JBDSGF010000051.1:0-7346 GCA_039919135.1 Candidatus Limnocylindria bacterium
CCTTCGCCCCGCCGGCCGTCATGGCACCGTTGCGGGCCGATGCGGCGCGCGCGTGGGACGCCTGGCGTATGGCGGCCATCAGCTGACGCGTCGCTCGAGGAGGATTCGAACCTCGGCCGGGTCGGCGGCCACCGCCTCCGGGGCGCGCTCACCTTCCAGCCCTGCGGCCAGCGAGGCGTCGGCGACGCCGGTCAGGACCAGGATCGCCGCGCAGCCGGCGCGATGCGCCCCGGCCACGTCGGCATCAGGGTTGTCGCCCACGACGACGCACTCCGCGGCCGGAATGCCGCTCGCCTCCAGGATGGCGCGGAACATTGCCGGCGCCGGCTTGCCGATCACCTCGGGCGTGGCGCCCGTGGCGGTGGCCAGTGCCGCCACGATCGACCCCGCACCGGGAAGGAAGCCGGCCGGCATCGGGTAGCGGGCGTCGGCGTTGGTGGCGATCAGCCGCGCCCCGGCGGCCACCGCGCTCATGGCGATCGCCAGGCGGGCATAGTCGACGTGCGGGTCCAGCCCCACGACTACCGCGTCGAAATGGCGCGAGAGCGGCCCGCCCGGATCCGTGGGCGGCTCGGCCGCATCGGCCATGACGACCTCCAGGCCGGCCATGGTCAGCTCCTCGCGCATCCCATCGGCGCCGATGGCGAGCACCGACCGCACCTCGGGCGCATGCCGGCGCAGATGCTCGACCGTCGCGAAGGTGGAGGTGACGATCTCCTCGACGGTGGTCGGGATGCCCATGGCGCCCAGGCGCTCGACGTATCCGGCGCGGGTCACCATCGAGTTGTTGGTGGCGAAACGCACCGCCGCTCCACTCGCATGCAGCCACGCGACGAGCTCGGGCGACCCCGGAACCGGGTCGCTTCCACGATAGATGACGCCGTCGAGATCGAAGATCACCAGGCGGACGCGGGGTGGAAGTTCGGCCATGCCGCCGATCATACGGGCGCGAATACCCTTGAGCGCTGGGGAAGCAAGGCGGTATGATGCCGCAGATTGAGCGCCGGTTGCCCATGGCCCGAGCGCATCCGAGCGCCGCGATTCCGCGGCAGAGCGCACCCCGAGCGGTGTGGAGGAACAGATGCGGAAAATCCCCAGCCCGACGATGGCCATCCTGGTCGTCCTCACGCTGATACTCGCCGCCTGCGGTGGCGGCGACAGCAGTCCATCGGCCGAGTCGGTGGCACCCGAAGAAAGCGCCGCCGAGTCGGTGGCACCTGAAGAAAGCGCCGCGCCGAGCGAGCCGGCGACCGGCCTTGCGGCATGCGGCGATCCGGAGAGCGGCGACGCCTTCCTGATCGGCGGCGTCACCGATGTCGGCTCACTCGAGGACAAGTCATTCAACGAGGGCGGATGGTGCGGCACCATCGCCGGCGCCACAGCCGTCGGCGGCTCGGCCACCGTCATCGTGACCGAGGATCCGGCCGACTACCAGCCCAATATGCAGACCTTTATCGACCAGGGCTACGACATGATCGTTACCTATGGCTTTGCCCTGGGCAACGACACGGCCATCGCCGCCAAGGCGAACCCGGAGATCCAGTTCATCGGCCTCGACCAGGGCGTCTGCGTCGACGAGAACGGCGACCCGGATCCGACCTTCGCCTGCGCCGGCGACGCGGCCGAGCTTCTGCCGAACTACCAGGGCCTGATCTTTGCCGAGCAGCAGGCCGGCTATCTGGCCGGCATCGTGGCCGGCACGCTGACCGAGACAAACGTGATCGGCGCCGTCGGCGGCATCGAGTCGGTTCCGCCGGTCACGTTGTACATCGCCGGGTATGAGAACGGCGCGAAGTCGGTCAACCCGGACATCGAGGTGCTCGTCTCCTACGTGTCCGAGGACATCACGGTGGCCTTCAACGACCCGACGACCGGTGCGTCGCTGGCGGAGCAGATGATCGGCGCCGATGCCGACGTCATCTTCCAGGTTGCGGGCCTCTCCGGGCAGGGAGCTCTCGAGGCGGCATGCGATGCCGACATCTACGGCATCGGCGTCGACGGCGACCAGGCACTGGCCCTCCCGAACCTGACCTGCATCGTGACCAGCGCGGAGAAGAAGCTGGTCGAGGCGGTGAGCGAGGCGATCCAGCGCGTGGCTGACGGCTCGGCTGTCGGCGGCACGCTGCTCCTCAATGCCGCGTCCGACCCGCCAAAGGTCGGCGTTTCGGCGTTCCACAACCATCCGGACTTCTTGACCGATGAGCTCCAGACGGCGCTCGACGACGCGACGGAGGGCCTGGCGTCCGGCGACCTCGACGCGTGCGCAGGCTCGGGCGCGTGCCCGTTTGGCGACCCTGACTGACGAGCGCACGGAGCGGCTGAGCGGCCGCTGCGCACGCTGACGAAGTGAGGGGCGGGTCCACCTGTTGGGCCCGCTCCTCTGCAAACCGGTGACGAGGGTACCGATGAGCGAGACCGGTCTCCCCGCGGTCCGAGCGCCATCCCTTGAGATGCGGGGCGTCACGAAGCGCTACCCCGGCGTCCTGGCCAACGACGGCATCGACTTCGAGGTGAAGCCCGGCGAGATCCACGCCCTACTCGGCGAGAATGGCGCCGGCAAGTCGACGCTCATGAACATCCTCTACGGCCTGGCCGAGCCCGACGAGGGCGAAATCCTGATGGACGGCCACCCGGTCACGATCCACAGCCCGGCCGACGCGATTGCCCGCGGCATCAGCATGGTCCACCAGCACTTCATGCTCGTGCCCGTGCTCAGCGTGGCCGAGAACATCCTGCTCGGCGACGAGCCAATGGCGAACCCGGTCTTCCTCGATCGCAGGGCGGCACATGCTCGCATTCGTGAGCTTGGCACCAACTTCGGCTTCGACATCGACCCCGACGCGAAGGTCGGCTCACTGTCGGTCGGATGGCAACAGCGCGTCGAGATCCTCAAGGCCCTCTACCGCAACGCGAGCATCCTCGTGCTGGACGAGCCGACCGCCGTGCTCACGCCGCAGGAGACGCGCGAGATCTTCGCCGTCCTGCGCCAGCTCAGCTCGGAGCTCGGCACTTCGATCGTCTTCATCAGCCACAAGCTGTACGAAGTGCTCGACATCGCCGACCGCATCACCGTCATTCGGCGCGGCAAGGTCGTCGGCGAGCGCATTCCGGCCGAGACGAACGAGGACGACCTGGCCCAGCTGATGGTAGGGCGTGAGGTCCAGCTGACGGCCAACCGCGGCGAAAGCAAGCCGACCGATGTCATGCTCGTGGCGGATGGCGTCAGAGTCGCCGACGACCGCGGGCGGGAGGTCGTCCACGGCGTCACCTTCGAGGTCCGGGCGGGCGAGATCTTCGGTATCGCCGGCGTGGCGGGCAATGGTCAGGACGAGCTGGTGGAGACGATCACCGGGCTCCGCAAGACGACGGCCGGTCGCGTGACGCTGAACGGCCGCGACATTACCGCCGCGACGCCGCGGGACCTCCACGAGCAGGGCGTCGGCTTCGTCCCGGCCGACCGTCACCGCTTCGGGCTGGTCCTGACCTTCCCTATCACCGACAACATCGTCCTCACCGATTACCACGCGGAGCCGTATTCGCGCGGACTCGTGCGCAACGACGACGCCATCCGGGCGCGCGCGCAGGAGTGCGTCACCGAGTTCGACGTCCGCACCCCGTCCATCACCGTCAACGCCGGCACCCTGTCGGGTGGCAACCAGCAGAAGGTGGTCGTGGCGCGCGAGCTCGATCGCGAGCTGAAGCTCCTCGTGCTGGATCAGCCGACCCGCGGCCTGGATGTGGGCAGCATCGAGTTCATCCATGGCCGCATGATCGAGAGCCGCAACGCGGGCACCGCCGTGCTGCTCATCTCCGCGGAGCTCGACGAGGTCCTCGAGCTGTCCGATCGGATTGGCGTCATGTATCGCGGCGAGCTCGTGGCGGTCGTCGACGCCCGCGGCGCCGACAAGGAGGATATCGGCCTCCTGATGGCCACCGGCGGTCGGATCAGCCCGGAGGCGACGAGGGTCATGTCCGCCGAGCTGGAGCAGGTTTCGTGACGACCAAGAACCCTGCGCCGCGCTCCCGACCGACGCTCATCCGCCGCAACCTGCAGCTCGCCATCGTCCCGGCCGCCGCCGTCGTTGGCGGGTTCCTGGTGGGCGGGGTCATCATCCTGATCTCGAGTCTGGCCAACGGGGCGCTCGACTTTGGACTCCCGTTCAACGCCTACGGCAGCCTGTTCCAGGGCGCATTCGGCAGCCTGCGCGGCATCCTGTTCACCATCGTCAGCGCCACGCCGCTCATCCTGGGCGGGATGGCGGTGGGGCTCGGCTTCAAGGCAGGCCTGTTCAACATCGGCGCCCAGGGCCAGTTCCTGATGGGCGCGCTCGGCGCAGCCGCCGTCGGCGCATACGTCGCAGGTGCTCCCGCGATCGTTGCCATCCCGGCGGCCATCCTGGCCGGCGCCCTGTTCGGAGCGTCATGGGGCTTCATTCCCGGAGCGCTCAAGGCATGGACGGGCGCTCACGAAGTCGTGACCACCATCATGCTCAACTTCATTGCCGGCGCGCTCATCGGCTACCTGATCACCGGGCCGCTCGAGGCGCCCGGCTTCTCGTTCTCCCGAACCGGGGCGCTCGGCAATGCGGAGCTCCCGACCCTCTTCGGCACGAGCATCCACCTCGGGGTGTTCATCGCGTTCTTCCTCGTCCCGGTGGTGTGGTGGATCCTGTGGCGGAGCACGCTCGGGTTCGAGATCCGCACCGTGGGCGCCAATCCCGACGCGGCACGTTACGCCGGCATGCATCCGGCGCTCATCACGATTCTCACGATGTCGCTGTGCGGCCTGCTGGCCGGGCTGGCGGGGGCCGGCCAGATCCTGGGCATCAGCCATTTCATGAATGCGTCGTACGGAACTTCGATCGGGTTCGACTCAATCTCCGTGGCACTCCTGGGACGAGCGCACCCGGTAGGGATCATGCTCGCGGCCCTTCTGTTCGGCGCTCTGCGCGCGGGATCGGGTCTGATGCAGATCCAGGCCGGCATCCCGGTCGAGATCATCGACGTCATCCAGGCGATGGTCCTCCTCTTCCTGGCCGCCGACGTGATGCTCAGGCGGTTCCTCAGGGTCCGCGGCCCAAGCATCGAGCCGGATGAGCTCGCGACCGTCAGCAAGACGTACGGCAGCGGCACGATCTGATGGACGTCGTCTACTCGATCCCGGTCATCGGCGTCATCTTTCAGTTCATCGGCTATGTGATTGATGTCACGCCCGGCATCGCGCCGATCGTCGTCGGCCTGGCGGCGCCCATCGCGCTCGGATCGCTGTGCGGGATCATGAACGAACGTTCAGGCATCGTGAACATCGGCATCGAGGGCATGATGCTGTCTGGCGCCTTCGCCGGCTTCCTGGCGGCTGGCCTCTTTCAGCAAGCCTTCGGCGGCGAGGGTTGGGGACCGCTCGGCATTACGCCGGCCCTGCTCGTCGGCGTGCTTGCCGCGGTCGCCACGGCGATGGTCCTCTCGGCCCTCCACGCATGGCTATCGATCACAGTGGCCGCGGACCAGATCATCAGCGGCGTCATCATCAACGTCGCGGCCCTCGGGCTGACCGGCTACCTCAACCGGCTCCTCATCTCGCCGAACCCACGGCTCGGCGCAGGCACCTTCTCGTCATTCCGTCTGCCGGGTGAGGTCAGCGACTTTCCGGTCGTCGGCTGGCTGCTCGAGATGTTCGTCGAGCAGGGCCCCATAGCGATGTCCGTCATTCTGCTCGTGGTCATGCTCCAGATTCTGCTGTTCCGGTCGCGGTGGGGCCTGCGTACCCGTGCGGTCGGTGAGCACCCGCGCGCGGCCGACACGGTGGGAATCAACGTCATCCGCCTGCGGTACAGGAACGTCATCGTGGGCGGCATCTTCGCCGGGCTGGCCGGGGCCTACCTCACGCTGGAGGGGACCGGCTCGTTCCAGAACAACATGACCGCTGGTCGCGGGTTTATCGCGCTGGCCGCCGTCATCTTCGGGCGATGGACGCCGATCGGTGCTTGGGGTGCCGCCCTGCTCTTTGCCTTCTCCGGCGCCTTCGGTCAGGCCGTCCGCATCCGCCCACCTGGCGAGGCCTATCCGGACCTCGGCACCATCATGTCAGCCATCCCCTCGCAGGTGTACGGCGCGCTGCCCTATATCGTGACGATCGTGATCCTCGCAGGCGTCGTGGGACGGAGCCTCGCGCCGGCGGCCGTTGGGCGTCCGTACCAGAAGGAAGGGAAGACGGCCTAGGCCGGCGCCACCTCGGTCGGAATGTGCGGGTGCGCCGCCGGCGGCTCGCGCAGGAGGTCGATGGAGCGGCCCACGGCGGCCATGTCGCGCACGACCCCGACGTGGTCGTAGTCCACCGAGCGGAAGCCGACCGCGATGTCTGGCTCACCGATGTAGATCACGGCATACCGGGCACGAGCGTCGCCATCGGTGCCGCAGCCGACCGATCCGCAGGCAACGAAGTGGGCCTGGCCGACGACGCGGTGGAAGGCCTCGTGGGTGTGTCCGAAGCAGAACAGGTCGTCCGCCTCGTCACTGGCGATGCGCGCTAGGACGCGCGACGGGCGCGCCGCCCACAGGTACTCGCTCGCCTTGAGCGGGGAGCAATGGAAGAGGAAGACTGATCGACCGTCGAGCGTGAGACGCATGGTCTGCGGCAACTGCCGAAGCCAGGCCTTGTTCTCCTCGGTGAGCGTCTCAGCGGACCAGCGCATGGAGGCATTGCCCTCGCCCTCGGACTCGCCGGTGGCCCAGGCAGCACCGGTCTGCTCGCGGTCCATCCCTATGGCCTCGTCCCAGTTGCCCTGGACGGTCGGAATCTCGAGCCGGCGCAGCTCGTCGACCACCTCGTTCGGGTGTGGGCCGCGCCCGACCACGTCGCCCACGCAATAGATCGCATCGGCACCGATGCGCGCGACGTCATCGATCACGGCGCGCAGCGCCGGCAGGTTGGCGTGAATGTCCCCCATCACCGCGATTCGCATGCATGGATTCTGCGCATGTCGCGTCCCGCGCGGCAATCCCCCCTGCAAGGGACTTTCAGGTAGGCCGCCACGCCCCGGCCCCACCGATCGCGACGCGCTCGGTCCTCGCAACCCCTTGAGCTCCGCGAGGTTGCCATTCACCGACGGTGTCGATGCTAGGCGGGCTGCCCGCCGTCCCGTGGGCCTACGCCACCGTCGTTCACGCTCAGATGGGGCGGTCGAAGTGACTCATGGGGGCGCCACGGACGCCTAACAACCATGGGGTCGATGGATGGCAACTTCTCGGCGCCAAGCTGGCAGTTACCACCGATGCCATCGAACTCAGGCTGCGCTGCTGCCCACCAGAGCTGGTGCGGCCAACACGCTCACCTTACCCGCAACGGT
>JBDSGF010000052.1:0-7096 GCA_039919135.1 Candidatus Limnocylindria bacterium
GGCGGCATCATCGTCAACGACATCCCGACCTGGCGCACCGACTCCATGCCCTACGGCGGTGTCAAGGACTCCGGATTGGGGCGCGAAGGCCTGCGCTGGTCGATCGAGGACATGACCGAGCCGCGCCTCCTCGCCTTCGGGCGCACGCCGGGGTCATGAACGGCTCCCTGCACATGCACCCGGTGCACGCATCGGCCAACGAGGCCGAATCTCAGCCTGCCGGTGCGGGCCCGGGCCCATGAATTACGCAGATTTATACAGGATTGAGACGGTTTCATCAGGGCTTGACGGCCTCTCCTTCTCCGATGCGTGCCGGGGGCGCACAAGTGGATCGTCCGCCCTGGAGCGAACATGACGGTGGCAACAACCCGCTACGCGCGGGTGCTCCGTGCCGATGAGCTGCGTGACGGTGAGCTCATTCCGGTCGAGATCGACGGCACGCCCGTCGTCCTGGTCAGGCACGCCGGCGAGTTCTTCGCGGTGCAGAACAACTGTTCCCACCGCGACTTTCCGCTGAGCGAGGCCGGCTTCGACCCGCGCGACGGGGTCCTGGTATGCGCCTGGCACGGTGGCTGTTTCGACGTACGCACCGGCGTCGCCGTGGTGCCCCCCGCAACCGACCCCGTGGAGACCTTCCCCGTAAGAGTCACCGACGGGTGGGTCGAGATCGGCCTGACCGGCAGCCTGGCCCGAGAGAGCGGGGCCGCGTAAGCAGCCCATGCGCATCGAGGCACTCCCCTTCGTCAACTGGATCTTCTGGGCGGCCCTCTCGGCAGGCACCCTGCTGGTGGTCGGCGTCACCGAGCGGCTGGGTGGCACCACGCGAGGGTATCGGCTCTTCATGGCCTGGCTGCTCGTCGTCTTCGCCGCCGTCCTGGTGGCCAGCGACCTGGCTCTGCCGACTGGGGTTGAGGCATCAACAACGGCCCACCTGAGACGGCCGCTGACCTTCGCCTTCGCCGCCGGATCCGTGGCCTACCTGGCCGCCTCGCTCGCGCAGTGGCCGCGCAGCGGGCTGGCCATCGGCTCGGGGGTCATCGGTCTGGTGGCATTGGTGGTCCTGGCCGCGGCAGGCGGCAGCACTAGCGTGCCGCTCTTCGCCGGGCAACTGGTGTTGGCCGCGCTGGCGCTGGGGGCCGTCAATGCGGCCATGCTCCTGGGCCACTGGTATCTCGTCACGCCGAAGCTGTCGCCGGCGCCGTTGCGCCGAATGATGTGGCTGCTGGTCGGCAGTCTCGTGCTCCAGGGGGTCGCCTTCGGCATCGCCATTGCTGCCGGCGGGACCGATGCGCTCGAGGGTGGCCTCGGCTACCTGACCTGGCTTCGCCTGGGGGTTGGGATCCTGCTGCCGATCTTCGTGACCGTCCTGGCCATTCTCGCGTCGAGCGCCGCCTCGCTCCAGGCCTCGACCGGGCTGCTCTACATCGGCCTGGCCCTCATCATGGCCGGCTCGATTGCCGGCGCCAGCATCACCTATCTGACCGGCGTCCCGGTCTGATGCGGGTCAACGTTCGGACCTTCGCCTCGCTGCGCGAGCTTTCGGTGGACCGATGCGAGCTGGCGCTCGCCGACGGCGCCACACTCGCCGATGCCTGGACCACGCTCCAGGAGCGCTTTGGCGGCATCGAGCCGCACCGCCCGTACGTGCGTGCCGCGCGCAACGGCGCGTACGCCGGATGGGACGAGCCACTGGCCGATGGCGACGTCGTCGCTTTCCTGCCGCCGGTGAGCGGCGGTGCCGGTGGCGGCCTGACCGATGCGCCGATTGACATTGCCGCCCTCGAGGCGTCCGTGGCGGGCCCGGGTCACGGTGCGGTCGTCACATTCGTGGGACGCGCGCGTGACGTGGCCGATGACGGCCGGACGGTGACGGAGCTCGAGTACGAGGTCTATCCGGAGATGGCCGCATCGGTCCTTGAAGAGATCGCGGTGGAGGCCGAGAACCGCTTTGGGGTCGCGTTGGCGGTGGTGCATCGGTTTGGGCTGGTGCCCATTGGTGAGGCGGCCGTGGCCATCGTCAGCGCCGCGCCACACCGGGCGGAGGCGTACGAGTCGAATCGGTTCGTGATCGAGGCGATCAAGGAGCGGCTGCCCATCTGGAAGCGGGAACGCTTCGCGGACGGCAGCGAGTGGAAGCGGCCCGGCGCCTGATGCGGCGCGCGCTGGTGGCCGTTGGGTTCATCGTGGGCGCTCTGGTGGCGCTCGTCGGCGTCGAGCTGGTCCTGCTTTCGCGGCGCGAGTACCTGCCGTCGGACCCCGGCTACGTGGTGGATATGCGGGTGGAGCCGCGCGGCAGTGCGTCGGGCGAACTGGTCCGGCTGGCCGTGCTGGGCGACTCGACCGTGGCGGGTGTCGGCTCGCCGACCGAGGCGGAGTCGCTGCCGGTCCTCATTGCGCAGCGCGTGGCGGACGCGACTGGCCGCCCGGTGGAGGTGACCGGTTTCGGCGTGCCCGGAGCACGTACGGCGACGCTCACAGCTGACCAACTGCCGCGGGTTGGCGGCGGGTATGACGTGCTGGTGCTGGTGATCGGCTCCAACGACGCCACGCATGCCACATTCTGGCCGGACCTTCGGCGCCAGACGGCGGAGATGCTCGCGCGCGCGAGCGCACTCGGCGCCCCGGTGGTGATGGCCGGCACACCGCGGTTCAGCGGAACCGAAATCATCCCCCAGCCGCTGCGCACCATGCTCGACCGCTATTCGGGCGTGCTGCGCAATGAGCAGCGCGCCGCTGCTTCGGAGGCTGCCGGCGTGCGTTTCGTCGACCTTGCGACGGAGGCGAGCCCGCGCTTCACCGGCGTGCCTGAGGCGACCAGCACGGATGGCTTCCATCCGTCACCCATAGGCTACGGCTTCTGGGCCGATGCACTGGCACCTGCGGTGGTGGACGTCCTTTCCGACTGACGCCACTACCCGACGCCGCGAATGTGCAATCCCGCGCCGAGGAAGGCACAATGCGCGGGTCATGGCCACCCCCAAGCCGGGCGAGATCCGGTGTCCGACCTGTCACCGCTCCACGGCGCCGGCCGCGTTCTGCACTCAGTGCGGATCGGCCATTCCGCCAGATGCCCGTATCCGGCCGCGTGGCATGGATCGCGACGAGCTCCAGGATCGCATCCGGGCTCGGCGCTCGGGCGGCGAGCCGTACCGCCGCGGTGGCAGCGCTGACGAGGATCGGGGCGGCTACGAGCGCTTCGCGCCGGATCCTGACGACGCCCACGCCCGGCGCGCCCAGCAGTCCGACGACCGTCGCCGGGACTACCTCGACGAAGGGGCCGCAGCCGGCGCCGGTGCCGCAGCGGCCGCCGGCGGAGCAGCCGGCGGCGGAGCAGCCGCCGACGTGACGCGCGATCGAGACGAATGGTCGCGGCCGGCATCCGCACCCACCCCCGCCGGGGCTCCGCCTTCGCCGGACTACGGACCCCCGCCATCCGACGTGCCGCTCGACAACGACCCGCTCCACGTCGACAACTACGACGACGCAGCCTACGACGACGCCGCCTACCCGTACGAGTACGACGAATGGGAGGAATCCCGAGATCGCCGCTCGGGTGCCGGCGCGTTCGCCATCCTGGGATTCCTGGCCCTGGGCGTCCTGGCGCTGCTGGGCGGCGCCGTCCTGGCGGGCATCTTCAACACCGATCCGAACACCGGCCTGGGCGATTCCAGCCCGACCCCGTCGGCCACCATCGCGGCGAGTCTTGACGCTTCCGTCGGCGCCAGTCCGAGTACCGAGGCCACCCCCCCGCTCAGCGGATCGCCAGGCGCGAGCGGGGAGCCGGTCGTCTTTCCCGATGGCTTCACGGTCGAGACCCAGCCCTGCATTCCGGGCAGCGCCGGGGTTGATGGCTGTGACTCCAACGCGGTGAGTAACAGCGGCTCCGTCTGGGTCTGGGTCGGCTTCAAGAACGGCACGGAGAACGACGTCATCGGCGTGACGCTTCTCCTGCCGGACGGCTCGACCGAGGACGGATCGATCCCCCTGGCTCAGATCGGGTGCAGCCCCACCTGCCCCGGCGGCTGGACCTATTTCCCGTTTGGCGGGCTCCAGCCGGGCACCTACGAGGTCGAGGTAACCCGCAACGGGGAGCCCGCCGACTCGACCACCTTCGAGGTCACCTGACTCTGTCGTAGCTGGCCCGCTGTCTGCAGATGCTACGCATGACATGTCCGGGCTGACCTTCGAGCAACTTCGTATTCCGATCGCCCTGGTCCTGCTGTTCGTGGCAGCGTTCATCTTCCTGCCCCGCGGTGACGACGGCGGTACGACGGGCATCGTCGCCAGCCCCGAGCCGTCGATCGTGGTGGGTCAACCCGGTGGAGAGGTCATAACCCCGGAAACGCCCGCACCCGAAGCCACGCCCGTGCCCACGCTCGCTCCGGAGCCGACGCCCACGTCCACGCCCGAGCCCACGTCCCAGCCGGTGGCCGTCGACGGCTTCGGCGCCGCGGTTCTGGCCTGCCGCTCGATCTCCGGCTCCAGCTGTGATGATCAGCTCGGCACCCTGCCGCCCGATGCCGGATCGTTCACCGCGCTCGTGACATTCACCGATGCGAACGCGGGTGACACCATCAACGCCGTGCTCAGCGGACCCTCGGGCATCATCCCCGGTGGCGCCTACACGCTCCAGGGCGGTGGCGACGGCTACTACTACTCGACCTTCAGTGCCGGCGGCCTCCCGGCAGGCGAATATCACCTCGTCGCCACCCGAAATGGCAGCGAGGTCGCGACCACGGACTTCACGCGCGGCGGCTGACCCGACGAGCGTTCGCCGGGCGCCATCTCTCACCAGATGAGGCTTATCTTCGATTCTGCTCCATGCCCGGCCGGCTCGCGCGCCTATCTCCCACCTGGCGAGAGATAGCGGCCATTCCGGGGTGTCGACCGTGCCCCCATCGTGCCTATCTCCAACCTGGCGAGAGATACGGGCAATTCTGCTGGAGCCGCCGTGGTAAGGCTCGCCTCATGAGAGATATGGTCATCCTGGCGCTCGACACTGGCGCTCGCGCCGATATATCGGTCCATTCATGCCTGACCGATGCGCGGGGCGCTCCTAGACCGATACATCGGCTCGGATCCCGCATGGGCGATGCCTCCGGGTGGGTCTCAGGCTCGTCGCGGACCGAGAAATCGTTCTAACCGCACCTGAACGGCCCTCGGGCTCGAATAAACCGATACACCGCGCGATCGGACCAGGGCGAGCGCGAATCAGCCGCCGCCGGAGCTCTCGGTCCCTTCGCCCAGGCTGGTGATGCGCGAGGCGCCGGACGCGCGACGCTTCGCCGCGAGGGCGCTGATCGCCTCGAGCACGCAACGGTGCGCGGCGGCGGCCGTGACCTCGGCATGATCGTACGGCGGCGAGACCTCCACCACGTCCATGCCGGCCAGCTCGACCGAGCCGACGATCTGGCGGATGGCGCGTAGCAGCTCGCGGGTCAGCATGCCGCCCGGCTCGGGCGTGCCGGTACCGGGAGCCATGCCGGGGTCGATCACGTCGATGTCGACCGAGAGGTAGATGATCTCCGGCCCGTCGAGCGCCTGCGCGATGGCGTCGCGGATGACCGCCTCCGCGCCACGCTCCTCGATCTCGGTCATGAGGTGCCAGCGCATGCCCTGCTCGCGCATCCATTCCAGCGTCTCCGGGCCAGGCCAGTAGCCGCGCAGGCCGACCTGCACGAAGTTGCGGCCGGCCACGGCGCCGGACTCGATGAGCCGTCGCATGGGCGCGCCGTGCGAGCGCAGGTTGCCCCAGGTGGAGTTGGCGGCATCGGCGTGGGCATCGAAGTGCACGATCCCCAGGCCGCGCGGCGCGACCGCCCGCGCGACGGCCGTGGCGGACGGAAAGGTGATCGAATGATCGCCGCCCAGGACGATCGGGATGGCACCCGAACGCGCCACGTCGAGCACCTTGCGCTCGATCACCGCGTGCGCGCGCTCGATGTTCATGGGCGTCACCGGCGCGTCTCCGGCGTCCACCACGTTCAGCCAGTCATACGGCTGGATGTCGAGCTGAAGCGAGTTGATGGCGCCGGAGTGGTAGCTCGCCTGGCGGATGGCCCGCGGGCCGAAGCGAGCGCCCGGCCGGTGGCTGGTCGAGTCGTCATACGGGGCGCCCACGATCGCGACGTCAGGCCGCTCGGAAGCCAGCGCTTCCGCATCGGTGATCCATGGCAGCTTCTGGAAGCTGGGGATGCCGACATAGGCGGGCAGGTTGAAGTCGTCGTAGGCGATGTATGGATCGGCCCCGGGCGGAGCCTCGTCGTTGATGCCGCGCGGTTCGCGGTCGGGCTCGTCGGTCATGGCGCGAACGCGTCACCTCCGGCGTCGAACGGGCGCCGTCGCGATGCGGAGCAGGCCCGTCCGGGTCCCGATCCTAGCACTACCATCCGGCATGGATGGAGACCGATCCGACCTACACGGTGGATGAGGCACGCACGCTGCTGCCGCAGGTTCGCGGCACGCTGCTTCAGGTTGCGATCGAGCGCCGCCGGGCGGACACCGCGCACGCCGAGCTGCACCGACGCCTCCGCGCCGCCGGCGACGGCGTGGCGCCGGGCTCAGAGGAGCTCGAGGCGACCACCTCGGAGCTGCGCGCCCGGGTGCGTGACCTGCTCGACCACCTCGAGTCGCTAGGCGTCGTGGTCCGTGACCTGGACGCCGGGCTGGTCGACATCCCGACCGTCCGTGACGGCGAGCTCGCCTGGCTGTGCTGGCGCCTGAGCGACCCCGAGCTTGCATGGTGGCACACGACGAGCGAGGGATTCTCCTCGCGCCGTCCGCTGTAGGCCGATGCCTCCCCAGGTCGCGGTGATCGGCGACGCCCTGCTCGACATCCACGTCACGGCATCCTCTGCCATCAGGCCGGGCGCCGACATCCCCGCCCGCGTACGCCTGGAGCCGGGAGGCCAGGGCGCCAACCTAGCCGTTCGGCTCGCTCGCCGCGGAGTGGACGTTCGCCTGACCTGCGCGCTCGGCGAGGACACGGCCGGAACCATGCTCCGCAACGCCCTGGCCGCCGACGGCGTGGATCTCCGGCCGATCCCGGTCGACGCCACTGGCTCCGTGCTCGTTCTGGTGGCCGTGGACGGCGAAC
>JBDSGF010000053.1:0-8761 GCA_039919135.1 Candidatus Limnocylindria bacterium
TTGCTCCAATCGGTCTCGTCCACGAACCCGGTCTGGAGCGGTCGCGGAGGACGGCCGGCGGGACGGAACGCCGTTTACTCATGAGCGCCGATGGCGGGAACGGAGGGTGCCGGCGAAGCCCCTTCTCGCGGCCGGATGCGCCACGCTGGCGTCAGTTCCGCGTGGCACGTGGCGTGGAGCAGGAGGGACGCGGGACTGTCAGTAGGCGGCGATCTCTTCGCGCGCGGCGACGGTGTAGAAGCGCGTGTTCGCCTTGCGGAACTGGAGCGGCACCTCGCCGATGGGCCCGTTGCGGTGCTTGGCGACCTTCGCCTTGATGAGCTCCACCTCGGCATCGGGGTTCTGCTCGCCGTCCCGGTACAGGAAGATCACCACGTCTGAATCCTGTTCCAGGCTGCCCGACTCCCGCAGGTCGCTGAGTCGCGGCTCGGCGCTTCCGCGCTGCTCCACGTTGCGAGACAGCTGACTGAGGGCCACGACCGGCACTTTCAGCTCGCGCGCGAGCTGCTTCAGGCCGCGGCTGATCTCGGTGACCTCCTGCACGCGGTTGGAATCCTTGCTGACCGTCGACGCCTGCATCAGCTGGAGGTAATCGACGATCACGAGGTCGAGCCCGTGTTGCTCGGCCTCGAGGCGCCGCGCCTTCGTGCGCAGCTCCATGACCGATAGGGCCGGCGAGTCATCGATCCACATCGGTGCCGTGGCCATGTCGTTCATGACGATGGCGATCTTGCTCCAGTCGGTCTCGTCCACGAAGCCGGTCTGGAGCGGGCGCGGGTTGATGCCGGTCTCCGCGGCCAGGAGACGCAGGGCGAGCTGCTCCTTGCTCATCTCGAGGCTGAAGACCGCGACCTTCTTCGCCTCCCGAACGGCGGCGTGCTGCGCGATATTCAGCGCCAGGGAAGTCTTTCCGACCGATGGCCGCGCCGCGAGGATGATGAGGTCGGAGGGTTGCAGCCCCCCGAGCAGCGCGTCCAGCTGAGAGAGGCCGGTGGGCACGCCCAGGATCTGACCGCGATGCTCGTGCAGGTACTCGAGCCGATCGTATGCCTGGCCGAGCAGGATCGAGAGTGCCTCGAAGCCGCCGTCGGTCCGGCGCTGGCTGATCTCGAAGAGGATCGACTCCGCGCGGTCGATGGCGACCTCGGCGTCATTGGCCTCCTCGTAGCCGACCGCCGCGATCTTGCCGGCGGCGCCGATAAGGTTGCGCAGCACCGCCTTGCGCTCGACGATGCGGCCGTAGTGCTCGGCGTGCACCGCCGTCGGCACCGTGTTCATGAGCGAGGTCAGATACGCCGGCCCACCCACCTCATCCAGCCGGTCCCGTCGACGCAGCTCGTCCCCCAGCGTGACGAGGTCAATCGGCTCGCGCTGGCCGTGCAGCGCGAGCATCGCCTCGTAGATGTCCGAGTGCTGGGCGCGGTAAAAGTCGACGGGCTTGAGGAAGTCGCCGACGCGGAGAATGGCGTCGGCGTCGATGAGGATCGAGCCGAGCACGCTCTGCTCGGCTTCGACCGCCTGTGGCGCCAGCTTGTCGATGCTCACGGGTCAGGATCCTGGGCGGGGGTTCGACGGGACACGGTTCGCGCCCGGCCGATCCGCCGCGTGCCGGACCTTGGAACCGAGCGCATGGGTATCGTCTCAGCCGGTTCAAGGGGTTTATCCGCAGCGGTGGGGATAACCCGCCCTGCTGATGTGGACGACATGTGGAAGGTACTCGTTGGCGACGTACCCGAGGATTACCGCCCGCCCATGTGACAGCTCACGTGTCGCGGCGCCCGAACGGACTCCACGCTGGCGGCTGCCAGCGCTCGGCCAGCACGTTCCAAGCGTCCCATTGCTCGATCACCAGTCCGTCATCATCGAAGCGCAGGACCGATGTGCCGGCCAGGGTCGCATCGGCGCCGTCTTCCCTGAGCGAGGCCCACCATGAGACGGCGGCACGCTCGCCATCGGCGATCGGCTCGCTCATCCAGACCTGCGGCTCCTCCTCCTCACCCAGGGCGTGCGTCACGTAGGCACGAATCGCTTCGAGTCCTCGATTTGGCTCGCGAAACGGCTCGGTGGAGAGCAGCGCTTCCAGCGCGTAGCGGGCGAGGATCGGCTCGGGATCGAGCGCCTCCCATCCCTGGCGCCAGGCGTCGGCCCAGCGGCGGGCGGCTTCAGTCGCGGTCACCGGTCGCTCAGGAGCCTTCGGCGACCACGCTCACGTTCAGGACGGCCTCGACGCCGGGCATGAGGCGCACGTCGATCTTGTAGTCGCCCAGGGCCTTGATCGGCTCCCGCAGGTGGAGCGCGTGACGGTCGAGCTCGATCCCCTCGCGGTTGATGAGGTCGCCGATCTGGTGGCCGGTCACGGCGCCGAAGAGGCGGCCGCGCTCGCCGGCCTTGACTGGGATCTCGAGCTTCAGCTGGCGGAGCTTCTCGGCGGTCGCCTCGGCATGGGTGCGCACGCTGCGATCGCGCTCCTCGCGCTGATCCTTGTGCCGCTCCCAGTTGGCGACCGCGCCCTTGTCGGCGACAACGGCGGCAGCCGTGGGCAGCAGGAAGTTGCGCGCGTAGCCGTCCTTGACCTCCTTGAGGTCGCCCTCGCGACCGAGGCCCTTCACGTCACGCTTCAGGATGACCTTCATTCGAGCTCCTTCGTTGATGGCGGATGCGACCGCTGACGTCGCCACGACGCCAGGGCGCCCTTGAGTTCATCGGGGTCGCGCATGCGACCGTATCGGTCCAGCAGCTCCGGCAGATTGTCACGGATGCGGTCGAATCGGTCTCCCATCAAGCCGCGCAGGCGCTGGAGGTCGCGGTCCAGGTCGGCGGTCCCGTTGCGGGCGCGCGCTGCATGCTCGGCCTTGACCTCGGCGGGCGCATTCTGGATGAAGAGGTCGAGCACAAGCAGGAGGACGGTCAGGTCGTCGGCCTGCCCCAGGATGGGGATCACGTCCGGCACGAGGTCGACCGGGAAGACGACATAGGCGAGCGCCGCGGCGAGCAGCCCCTTCAGACCGATGGGCGTGCGCGGGTCGCGCATGATCCCCCACACCATGCGAGCGTAGGTCGGGAGCTTGAAGACGAGACGCGCCATGCGCATGTAGCGCGTCGACGAAGACAGGTTCACTCAGGCGCCTCCGGCCTGTTGTTGATGGGCTGGCGAATGATAGCAGCGACGGCCTGCTCGGTTTGACATTAGAACATCCGTTCTGGTAGGATGCCCGGACCAATGAACGGTGGAGAGAACCTTTGACCAGGCACGACGTGGAACGGCGCCAGCGCATTCTCGACTGCATCGCCAGCACCGTCGAGGAGCGCGGCTATCCGCCGTCGGTGCGCGAGATCGCGACTGCCGTCGGGCTTGCCTCCACCAGCGCGGTCCATCACCACCTCCTTGCCCTCCAGCGCGACGGCCTGATCGAGCGCGGCACCCACGCCTCCCGCGCGCTGCGCCTGATCTCGCGGCCCAACGCGGTCTTGCATGCCGCCGATTCGGCCAAGGTGACCCCGTTCCGCATGCCGGTCGAGCGCGACACGCTGACGCTGCCCGTGATGGGCGAAATCGCCGCCGGTCAGCCGATTGAAGCCTACGAGGACGCCGCGGAGACACTCGCCGTCCCCGCCTCCATGGATGCTCGGCCGGATTCCTATGTGCTGCGCGTGCGCGGCAAGAGCATGATCGACGCCCTGATCGATGATGGCGACTTCGTGATCGTCCAGCCCCAGGCCACCGCGCGCGACGGCGACATCGTCGTCGCCCTGCTGGAGGACAACGGCGTCACCCTCAAGCGCTACTTCCGCGAGCAGGATCGCATCCGTCTCCAGCCGGCCAATGCCGAGATGGAGCCGATTTACGCCACCGAGGTCCAGATCCAGGGCAAGGTGGTCGGCGTCATCCGCCGACTGGCCTAGCACAGACCGATGGCGCCGCCGGCGGCGCTCACCAGGCGCGCCCTCAATCGCGCGACGCTCGCCCGACTGGGCCTGCTCGAGCCGATCCGCGCCACAACCGTCGCCGCATGAATCAGCGCACCATTGTCCACGCGGATCTCGACGCCTTCTATGCCAGCGTCGAGGTGCTGGATGACCCTTCGTTGCGCGGCAAGCCGGTGATCGTGGGCGGCAGGCCCAACGAGCGCGGCGTGGTCAGTGCCGCGTCGTACGAGGCACGGAGCTTCGGCGTGCACTCGGCCATGCCCCTGCGCACCGCCGGCCGTCGCTGCCCGCAGGGCGTCTTTCTGCCTGGTCGGCCGGAGCGCTACCGCGAGCTGTCGGAGCGGGTGATGGCGATCTTCGCCGACTACACGCCGCTGGTGGCGCCGATCAGCCTGGACGAGGCGTTCCTGGACGTTTCGGACAGCGCGGCAGCGTTTGGTGATGGCGAGACGATCGCGCGGCGGATCAAGGACCGGGTGCGCGATGAGATCGGCCTGGTCGTGTCGGTGGGTGTGGCCGCCAACAAACTGTGCGCCAAGGTCGCATCTGACCTGCGCAAGCCGGACGCACTGGTCGTCGTGCCGCCCGGCGAGGAGGCCGCGTTCCTCGCCCCGCTTCCCATTCGACGACTGTGGGGCGTCGGTCCTCAGGCCCAGGCGGCGTTGGCCGACTATGGCGTCACCACCATCGGTCAGTTGGCCGCAATCCCGCCCGGCACGCTGCACCGGCGCTTCGGACGTCACGGGGACGACCTGGCCGCACGCGCGCGGGGCGAGGATCGCTCGGCGGTACATCCGATGCAGGCGCCCACGAGCGTCGGGCACGAACACACCTTCAACACCGATACCGCCGACGTCGCTCGGCTGGAGGCGACCCTCCTGGACCTCGCCGAATCGGTGGCCAGCCGCCTTCGGCGGCACGACCTCGCCGCCGGATCGGTGCAGCTCAAGCTGCGATACGAAGGTTTCGAGACGCTCACCCGCCAGGCGCCCCTGCCGCGCCAGACCCGCGAGCCGCAGCCGCTCTACGCCGCGGTGTTGGCGATGCTTCGACGGACCCTGATCACGGGGCGCGGCGTACGGCTCATCGGCCTCACCGCTATCAATCTGACCGATGCGCAGCAGTTGACCCTGTTCGACTCGTCCGAGCGGACGGATCGGCTCACTCGCTCGATCGATGTGGTGCGTGACCGCTTCGGCGAGCACGCCATCACCCGCGCGCGGCTGCTCACCGAGAGGCCGGCGCGACGTTTCGATTTCGGCGAGCGTCCTGAACCGTCCGCGAGCAAAGAAGAGGCTTGACGGATCGAACAGGTGTTCGATATGATCCGTGCATAAACCGAACACCTGTTCGAGTGCCCGAGCAGGATAGCGACGAAGGGAGCAATGCAGGCATGGCACTCGTCCAGATTCCGCCGGTGGAGGCGCACGTGCGCTGGGACCGCTCGGCCCACCGTCCCTCCGAAGTCCGCTGGGACGGCCATCATCTCCGCATCGTGGAGCTCGACGCGGTTCGCGATGAGCGTGCGGCATACCCCGCCGGGCGCGGGCCGCGGCTGACCTTCGTCCTGCGCACCGACGACGGCGGCCGCGCATGCATCGCCTTCGACGGACGTCGCTGGTTCCTGGAGGCCGTCGAGCAAGCCGCCTGAGCCACCCGTCAAGCCGCTTACAATCGGCCCGGCCATGTGAGCCGGGCCGATCTGGCGTGTCCGGCCGTTTCGCCAGCCACACAGGAGCCAGTGCCGATGGATGACCGACTCACCGATCTTCCGGCCCGAACGCTCATCGAGCGTCTCGCCACCAGCGACCCGATCCCCGGTGGCGGCAGCGCCGCCGCCCTGGCGGGCGCGATGGGCGCGGCGCTGGTACACATGGTCGTGTCCCTCACCTCGGGTCGCCCGGCCGCCAAGAGCCATGAGACCGCGCTGCTCGAGATCGGGAACGCTGCGACGACGGCACAGTCCGACCTGCTTCGCCTGACCGAGCTCGACGCCGTCGCCTACGCGGCCGTGGTGAGCGCACGGCGTCTGCCGCGCGAGACGGAGCTCGAGCGCCAGTCGCGCGACGTCCAGATGGCGAGCGCCATCCGCGAGGCCACCATGGCGCCCCTCGAGACCGCGCGTCGCGCGGCGGCTGTGCTGACACTGGCCGAGCGGCTGGCGCCGATGGGAAACCGCAACGCCATCAGCGACGTGGGCGTCGGCGCCCTGCTCGCCGCGGCCGCCATGCGCGGCGCCGCCCTGAACGTCCGGATCAACCTGCCGTACCTCGCCGCGGACGATTTGCTGCGCACAGACGCGGCGACCGACCTCGACACCATTTTCGCGAACCTCGACGAGCGGGAACGGTCCATCCGCCAGGCCGTCGAGGAAAGGCTGGGGTGACGGCGGGCCTGCTCGACGGACGCGACCTCGCCTCGCGCCTGCGCCGCGAACTGCGCCACCGCGTGGAGCGGTTGACCGGCCTTGCTGGCGACGTCGAGCCACCCTGCCTGGCGATCCTGCGCGACGGAGCCAGCGGCGCGGCGGCCCTTTACGCTGCGAGCCTGGAACGGGCGGCGCGCAGCACCGGCGTCGCGACAGAGCTGATCGTGTCGGCCGGTGAGCCGCTGGACGCCACGATCGAGCGCCTCAACCACGACCCCCGCGTCGCGGGCATCGTGATTGCCCAGCCCTTCGCGGACCCGGTCGAGGGCCGACGATTGGTGGAGCTCATCGACCCGGCGAAGGACGTGGACGGCGCCACCCCGACGAACGCCGGCCGGCTGGCCCGCGGCGAGCCCGCCTTCGTTCCCGCCACTGCGTTGGCGGTGATCGCCATCCTGGAGGCGCACGACGTCCCGGTCGCAGGGCGGCGCGCTGTGATCGTCGGCCGCTCGGCGGTGGTGGGCCGGCCGGTCGCCTCGCTGCTGCTGGCCCGCGATGCGACGGTGGTGATCTGCCATCGCTCGACCCGCAACCTGGCGCGGGAGACGCGCCGGGCGGAGCTCCTCATCGCGGCGGCCGGCTCCCCGCAGCTCATCGGCCCGGAGATGGTCAACCGGTCGGCGGTGGTCGTGGACTGCGGCATCAACGCGGTCGACGGCGTCATCGTGGGCGACGTGGCGTTCGCCACGGTCGCGCCGGTCGTGCGCGCCATCACGCCGGTGCCGGGCGGCATCGGCCCGGTGACACCGATGATGGTGCTGCGTCAGACGGTCGAGGCGGCCGAGCGGATCGCCGGGTCGCATTGATCAAGCTGTGTCGGCTGGCCGACACATCATCAGTCGCATTGGTCCTTGTTCGGATGTCGGTAGCGGCGCAGGCTACCTGCACTGGATGTGCTCGCTCGGGCCTGCGGGCGAGACAGCGACCGAGCGGTGTCACCTTCACCAGCCCGGTCGAGTGAGGCCCGATATTCCGGCTGTCGACCGGCGGCTCCGTTAGAACGCCCGATCGCAGCCTGAGCGAAAGAGGAGAACGGCATGACCGATCAGCAATTCATGATTGACCTGGGGGAGGATCAGCGCGCGATCGTCGAACCCGACGACTCCGGCTGGCTGCGCGACAAGCTTCGGCAGGAACCCGGGTCGACGCGCCTGCGGGTGCGGTTCGACGAGGACGACACCGAGGGCCACCGCGCCCGCGTCAGCACCGCGGTACGAGTCATCGCGGAGGAGGACGACGACACCGAGGGCCACGCGATCTCCATCCACTTCCCGTCGCGCGAGGAGGCGGATACCTTCCGCAAGCGACTCCTCATCACCGGCGTGCTCGCCGGTACCATCGCCCTCGGGGCGGCCGGCGGCGTGGGGCTCGCCAACCTGACGAGCGACGACGCCGGCGCGGGAGCCGCGCAGACGACCGTCACGGGCAGCGACTGGAGCCAGGCCGAGCGACAACCGGCGATCGCACCGGCCGTCGGTGGGAGCGACTGGAGCCAGGCGGAGCGGCCGGCGGCCGCATCCGTGGACGGCTCAGGCAGCGCCTGGACCCAGGACGAGCGGCCAGGTACCGCGACGACAGGCACGGCGTCGAGCGACGACGACTCCGCCGCCGAGGCGCCCTTCCGTGGTGGGCCGACCCCGGAGTGAATCGCGGCGTCGGGCGACCTTCAAACCGGGGGCCGAGCGATCGGCCTTCCGGTTTTCAGTGCGTGACGGTCGACCCCTTCACCGACCGATGACGTCGGGGGCGATCATGTCCTCGAGCGGGACCGAGCCGTCGATGAAGCCGAGGCGCTCCATCGTGGCGTAGCCGGCCGCCCACAGCTCTTCGTCGATCGCACCGTCCGCGAATCCCTCCCCTTCCCACAGCTCGACGGTCGCCTCGAGCACGGCGCGGGCGACCTCGGGATCTTCGGCGATCGTCGGGACCGCCACCTCGGCCGCGGCGAAACCGAGGTCCGGATCCGCGATGACCGCCGCTTGGGCGGCGGCCGTGGCCTCCACGAAGGCGCGGACCAGGTCGGGATCATCGGCGAGGAGGTCGTCGCCGACGATCACGCCGGGACCCGCCAGCGGCGCGACGTCGTCGACGGTCAACAGGCCGACGTCCATGCCACGCCCCTCCAGGCGCAGCGGCTCGTTGTTGCGGAAGCCGGTGATGAGATCCACGTCGCCGTTGGACAGGCCGTCGACCTGGTTGAACTGCGGATACTCGCGGATCGTCACGTCGGCCTCGCCAATTCCGCCGGCGTCGAGCAGCGCCAGCAGCGCGTGCCACGACGAGCCGAACTTGCCCGGCGTGCCGATCGTCATCCCGGCCAGGCCCGCCGGATCGCTCGGCACGTCCGCGGCTTCGCCGATGAGCGCCACCGGGAAACCCTGGTACAGGGTCGATACGTAACGGATC
>JBDSGF010000054.1:0-7177 GCA_039919135.1 Candidatus Limnocylindria bacterium
CCGAGGGAGGGAGTCGAACCCACAACCTACTGTTTACAAAACAGTTGCTCTGCCATTGAGCTACCTCGGCGGCGGCCCGATTCTACCTCGGACCGAGTCACGCGCCGGGAGCTCGATACTGGATCGACTGTGCCTTTTGCAATGCCTCCAGGGTCTCCTCGACCGTCAGAAGCACGGTCGTTTCTAACTTGCTGAGGGCTCCCCCGCCCCCGATCGCGACCGCGACGGCGGCCATCGAGACGTTGTCGGGCGCCTCGAAAAGGCTCCAGCCGTCGTGCTCGCCGAAGGCGTACCAGAAGCCGTGGAGCTTCCCGCCGACCGCCTCGATGTAGGTCCGAGCTGCCTCGCCACGATCCTCCGGATTCTTCACCAGGCGAGCCCAAGTCTCGGGCGTGTAGCTGAACCGCGACAGGTAGAGCGGCACAATAAGATCCTCCGCGCACGAACGCCCCCGCGGGAGCAATCTACCGCCCGCCCCAGCGCATGACAAGGTTCAGCGGCGCTGGCGAACGACCTCGAAGAGGAGCAGGGCACCCGCGGTCGCGGCGTTGAGGCTCGCCACGCGCCCGGCCATGGGGAAGCTGACGAGCACATCGCAGCGACGCCGGGTCTGACCCGATAGCCCACTCCCCTCGCTGCCCACGACGATCGCCAACGGCCCGGAGAGGTCGGTTTCCCAGGCCGATGCGGGCGCCTCCTGGTCGGCCGCGGCCAGGCGCAGGCCGGCCGTCTTCAGCTCGTGGATGGCTTCGCCGATGGTCGGCAGCCGCGCCATGAGCAGGTGCTCGCTGGCGCCGGCGCTGGCCTTCACCGCCGCCGCGCTCAGGGGCGCTGCCCCGCGCTCCGGGAAGACGACGCCATCAACGCCAGCCGCCTCCGCTGATCGCAACAGGGTGCCGAAGTTGGTCGGGTCCTGGAGGTGCTCGAGGACGAGCACGAACGGCTCGCGCCCGGCGTCAGTGGCGTGCGACACCATCTCGCCGAGGTCGGCCCACTGGCGCTCCCCCACCTCCAGCAGCACGCCCTGGTGTCCGTCGAAGCCAGCAATGCGGCTCATCCGGTCGGCCGGCACGCGGTCAATGGGAAGGTGGATCCGCCGGGCGGCATCGGTGATGGCGCGCAGCTCCGGGGCCGGCCTGGCGGTGGCGGACAGCAGGAGCCGATGGGCCTCGCGTCCGGCGGCGAGCGCCTCGGCCACCGGCCGGCGACCGCCGATCCAATCCGTCACTCGCTACCCGATCACGCGCCGCGTTCGACGGTCGCGACTGCCCACGCGGCGAGCCCTTCCTCGCCGGCGAAGCCGAGGCCGTCGGAGGTGCTGCCCTTGATGGAGACGGCGCCTGCATCGACACCCAGCAGCCCGGCAATGCGCCCGGCGATCTCATCGCGACGTGGCGCGATCGCCGGCCGGGCGGCCGCAACGGCGATGTCGGCGCTCACCGGACGCCAGCCGGCATCACGCAGGCGCTCGACGGCGCGGGCCAGGAGATCGGCCGAGTCCGCGCCTTCCCAGGCTTCCGCGTCGGATGGAAAGAGGGTCCCCACGTCGCCGAGCTGCGACGCCCCCAGGAGTGCATCGATGAGCGCGTGGAGGACCGCGTCACCGTCGGAATGACCTTCCGGCCCGCGGTCCTCGTCGGGAAAATCGAGGCCGCCGAGCCGCATCGGCCGGCCGGACACCAGGCGGTGGGCGTCGAAGCCAATGCCAACGCGCACGCCAGCGCTCAGCTCGGCCGCGGAACCCGCTGTGGCCATCGGGTTGGCCCGAGCCGCCAGGAGAGCGCGCATGGCGATGAGGTCGCTCGGCTCAGTGAGCTTACGGTTCTCAGGGTCGCCGGCGACGACGCGCACCGGGACTCCCGCCGCGGCCAGCGCGCCGACGTCATCGGTGATCGGACGGCCCCAGGCATGCGCTTCCTCGATCGCCGCGCGCAGCGCTCCAAGCCGGGCGGCCTGTGGCGTCTGGGCGGCGGCGACCTCCTCGCGCTCGACGGGGCCGACGACCCGTTCGCCGCGCACCCGCTTGAGCGACTCGACGACCGGTACCACCGGCACCACCGCGCCATCGGTTCCTGCCGCCGCGGTGGCGACCGCACGCACCAGGTCGGGGCTCAGCGCAGGGCGCGCCGCGTCGTGGACGAGAACGATCGTGTCGTCGTCGTGGCCCGCGCCGGTCAGTGCCCAAAGCCCGGCGATGACTGAGTCGGCCCGCGCGTCTCCGCCCCGAACCACCAGGCAGCGGCCGGCATCGGCCGGCAGGGCATCGGTGAAGCGGCCCACCGCGTCGGCGGGCACCGCGATCGCCAGCCGCGCGAGGCCGGGAGCCGCGAGCAGGGTGTCGAGGCTCCAGCGCCAGGTCGGGCGGCCCCAGAGATCGGCCCAGAGCTTGTCACTGCCCATCCGGCTGCTGCGGCCGGCGGCGACGAGGATGGCCGCGAAGCTGACGGACGTCACTCAGTGTCGCCGCGTGGCTGGGCGAAGATCATGCGGCCGGCCACGGTCTGGAGCACGCGCGTGACGTTGATCTGCAGGTCCTGGTTCAGGAAGCGCATGCCGCCTTCGACGACGATCATCGTCCCGTCGTCGAGGTAGCCGACCCCCTGTCCAGCCTCCTTGCCCTCCTGGATGATGCGCACGCGCATCTCCTCGCCCGGATGTACCACCGACTTCACCGCGTTGGCGAGCTCGTTGACGTTCAGCACTCGGATGCCCTGGAGGTCCGCCACGCGGTTCAGGTTGTAGTCGTTGGTGAGGATGGCAGCACCGGTGTCGCGGGCGTAGGCCATCAGCTTGGCGTCCACCTCCGCCACCTCGGGGTACGTGGCCTCGCTGATCTCGACCGGCGAGATGGCGTCCTTCTGGAGCGCGGAGAGCATTTCCAGCCCTCGGCGTCCGCGATTGCGGCGCATGGCGTCGGGCGAATCGGCGATGCGCTGAAGCTCATCCAGCACGAAGCGGGGCACGATCAACGTGCCGAGGATGAACCCGGTGCGCGCGATGTCGCTGATACGCCCGTCGATCACCGCGCTCGTATCGATCACGACCCGGTTCGTCGCACCACGCCCCCTGGCCCCCGGAATGAGGCCTCCAAAGGCGGGCAGCAGGACGTCGCGCTTCAACATGGTGACCGCGAGCATCATGGCCGCCAGGAAGAGCGCCACCGCCGGCGGTCCCAGTGAGCCCACCTCACCGCCGATCTGGGCCAGCGGCACGCCGATCAGGACACCCATCAACAGGCCGACCACGATGGCGCCGACACCAAGCGCGAACTCACCGGCACCGGCCTCGCTCAGCATCTCGACCGCGCGGCGGGCCGGGTAGATGGTGATGTACGGGATGGCCAGGTACCCGAACAGGAGGGTGGCCACCACGAACGCGGTCAGGAAGGCCGGGCGGTTGGCATCCTGGATCAGGCCACCGGCGCGCTGAAGCAGGGTAAGCCCCAGCGCGAAGCCGATCAGTGTTCCCAGTAGGGCCCCAGTGAGCTGGACGATCCGTGTCATTTTGGCCTGATGAGTCCGAGGAATGAATGGGGCCAGGATCGCCGCGGCTGATCAGATGAATACGGCGGTCTCAGCGAGCGAACCACCTTAGCATGGCCCTCCGCCGAGGTCCATCGCCCCGGCCTTGTTGCTCAGTCCTCGAGCGCCAGACCGATGGCCTCGCGGATGTCACCTGCCACCACCAGCCCAGAGGCGTGACCTTCGCGCGACGCCCCGCGCGCAGGTCCGGAGATCAATCGCTCGAAGCCGAGCCTCGAAGCCTCCACCAGCCGGCGTTCTGCGCGGGCGGCCGCACGCAGGCGACCCGAGAGGGCAACCTCCCCGGCCAGGACGGTCGCGCGCCGGACGGGACGCTCGCGGACGCTCGACGCGAGGGCCATGGCGATCGCCAGATCGGCTGCCGGCTCGTCGATGCGCAGCCCGCCGGCGACGTTGACGTACACGTCGTGCCCGGTCAGGTTCAGGCCGGCGTGCCGCGCCAGCACCGCGACCAGCATCAGGACACGGTTCACCTCGATGCCCGTCGTTGCGCGCCGGGGCGATCCGTACCCTGCCGGCGCCGCGAGCGCCTGGATCTCGACCGCCAGCGGCCGCGTTCCCTCCAGCGCGATGGTGATGGCGGTGCCCGCGGTCGGCGTCTCGTCCGACTCCAGGAAGAATCGGCTCGCGTCCTCCACCTCGGCCAGCCCGTCGCCGCGCATCTCGAGCACTCCGACCTCGTCGGTCGACCCGAAGCGGTTCTTCGCGGCGCGCAGGAGTCGCGTGGTTCCCAGCCGCTCGCCCTCGAGGTAGATGACGGCGTCGACCAAGTGCTCCAGCGTCCTCGGCCCGGCGACGGTGCCCTCCTTGGTCACGTGGCCGACGAGGGCGACGCAGGTGGTGCCGGCCTTAGCCGCCTCAGCCAGGCGCGCGGCGACCTCTCGCACCTGCCCCACGCTGCCGGCCGGTCCGCTGAGCTCGCCGCTGGTGAGCGTCTGCACGCTGTCCACCACCGCCAGCGCGGGTGCCGCCGCCTCGATCGACGCCAACGCCGTCTCGAGATCCGTGGTGGCCGCCAACTGGAGACCTTCGACCACGGCACCGATGCGCTCCGCGCGCCCGCGGATTTGCGCCGCCGACTCCTCCCCGGTGATGTAGAGCACCGAGCCACCGGCCTGCGCCACGCGGCCGGCGACCTGGAGCAGCAGCGTCGACTTGCCGATGCCCGGGTCACCACCGAACAGCGCGATCGACCCCGGCACGAAGCCGCCGCCCAGGACGCGATCGACCTCGCCGATCCCGGACGTGAGACGGGCCGCCTCCGCGCTCTCCACCGCGCCGATCGGCGTCAGCGCGGCGACGCCGGCCATGGCGCGCGCCGCCGACGCGGGGCGGGCCGTGCTTCGCGGAGCCGCGACCGTCTCAACCAGCGAGTTCCACGCGGCGCACGACGGGCACTGCCCGGCCCACTTGGGCGAGGCTGACCCGCATTGCTGGCAGAGGTAGTTGGTCTTTACGGCTGGCACGTCGCTCTCGGAGTCCTCGCGTCCATCCTGCCACGAACGGGATTACCAGCGCCTTATCCGCGGCTTATCGCCCCGCCTTGGCCGCCTGACGCTTTGCGGGCGCAGTGCGCTCGATGGTGAGCGTGCCGTCAGGGCCGACATCCACGATGACGGTGTCGCCGGCGCTGAAGCTGGCCTGGAGCATGCGCTCGGCCAGCGCGTCCTCGATCTGGTTCTGGATCTCACGGCGCAGCGGCCGGGCGCCGTAGGCCTGATCGTAGCCCTTGGCGATGATGGCGTCCTTGGCGGCATCGGTCACCTGGAGTTCCATCTCCTGGCCGGCCAGCTGGTCCTTCACGCGCGCCAGGAGCAGGTCCACGATCTCGCGAATCTCCTCGCGCGACAGTTGACGGAAGACCACGGTCGCGTCGATCCGGTTGAGGAACTCTGGCCGGAACGTCTTCTTCAGCTCGGTCAGCACCTTGTCCTTCATGCGCTCGTAGTTGGCTGCCGCCTGGACTGATTCCGCGCCGCCGGCGCGGAAGCCGATCGAGGTGTCGCGCTGGATCTCCTGGGCGCCGACGTTGCTGGTCATGATGATGACCGTGTTCCGGAAGTCGACGCGACGGCCCTTCGCATCGGTCAGGTGTCCGTCCTCCAGGATCTGGAGGAGGATGTTGAAGACCTCCGGATGCGCCTTCTCGATCTCGTCGAGGACGATGACGGAGTAGCTCTTGCGTCGGACCGCCTCGGTCAGCTGGCCACCTTCGTCGTAACCCACGTAGCCGGGTGGGGCGCCGACGAGGCGCGAGACGTTATGGCGCTCCATGAACTCGCTCATGTCGATCTTGATGAGCGCGTCCTCGGAGCCGAACATGAACTCGGCGAGTGCCCGGGCCAGCAGCGTCTTGCCAGTGCCGGTCGGCCCCATGAAGATGAACGAGCCGATCGGCCGCTTCGGATCCTTGAGGCCGGCACGGGCACGCCGCACCGCGCGGCTGACCGTCTCGATCGCCTCCTGCTGGCCGATGACACGGCCGTGAAGGGCATCCTCCATGTGGAGCAGCCGCTCGGATTCCTCGGTGCTGATGCGGATCACCGGGATCCCGGTCCACATGCTCACGACCTGGGCGATGTCCTCGTCAGTGACGACCGGCGTCTCCTTGGCCCGGTCCTCGCGCCAGGCCTTCTTGAGCTCCTCGATCTGCTCCTTGCCCTTGGCCTCCTCGTCGCGCAGGCGGGCGGCGGCCTCGTAGTCCTGACCGGCAATCGCCTCGTCCTTCTGGCGCGTGACCTCTTCGAGCGCCTTCTGCGCCGCCTTGATCTCGGCGGGGGCCGACGACGAGCGCAGCCGGACGCGAGATCCGGCCTCGTCGATGAGGTCGATCGCCTTGTCCGGCAGGGCCCGATCGGCCACGTAGCGGACGGAGAGGTCGACCGCGGCATGCACGGCCTCGTCGCTGATCTTGACCTTGTGGTGCTCCTCGAAGCGCTCCCGGATGCCGAACAGGATGTCGACCGCCTGGTCAACCGTCGGCTCGTCCACCATGACCGGCTGGAAGCGTCGCTCGAGCGCCGAGTCCTTCTCGATGTATTTGCGGTACTCGTCGAGCGTCGTGGCACCGATGCACTGGAGTTCGCCACGCGCCAGCGGCGGCTTCAGGATGTTGGCCGCGTCGATGGCACCCTCGGCGGCACCGGCTCCGACCAGCGTATGGAGCTCGTCGATGAAGAGCACGCAATCGGAGGAGTTGCGCAGCTCCTCGATGATCTTCTTGAGACGCTCCTCGAACTCGCCGCGGTACTTGGTGCCCGCCACCAGCGAGCCGATGTCGAGCGTCAGGACCCGCTTGTCGGTGAGCGTCTCCGGGACGTCGCCCGAGACGATGCGATGTGCGAGCCCCTCGACGATGGCGGTCTTGCCGACGCCGGACTCGCCAATGAGGGCAGGGTTATTCTTGCGGCGCCGCGACAGGATCTGGATGACGCGCTCGATCTCCTTCTCGCGGCCGATGACCGGATCGAGGTCGCCGTTACGCGCGGCCTCGGTCAGGTTGATGCCAAGTTGATCGAGGGTCGGCGTCTTCGACGGCCGCTTCGTCTCCTGCGCGGGCGCTGTGCTGCTCGACTGGCTCAGGACGTGAATCACCTGGTGGCGCACCTTGTCCAGGTTGACGCCCAGGCTCTCGA
>JBDSGF010000055.1:0-10038 GCA_039919135.1 Candidatus Limnocylindria bacterium
CACATGCACGCGTTGCTGACCGACCATTCGAAGACATCGGTTCGCGTGGTGCTCACGCTCGAGCAGGTGGTGATCAAGGAGGCGCAGCGCTCCTTCACGTATTTCCACCTCTACAACTACCCGACCGATCTGGTGATCGCCAACCGCGTTTTGCCCGATTCGGTTGGCGCGTACTTCCGCGGCTGGTACGAGGCACAGCAGCGCTACGGTCCGCTGGTCGAGAAGACATTCCATCCCATCCCGGTCAAATCGGCGCCATTCTTCGATCGAGAGATGGTCGGCGTCACCCTGCTCCGGGAGCTGGCGAAAGAGCTCTACGACGGAGCCGATCCGACCGAGTTCTTCTACCGCGGCCGACCCTACGAGGTCGCTCGCGACAACGGCGGCTTCCTCGTCTCGGTTGTCCTGCCGTTTACCGATAAAGACCAGATCAGCCTGTCCCGCCACGCGGATGAGCTGGTCATCGACCTCGGCACCTGGCGCCGCACGCTCGTCCTGCCGCGCATCCTGGTCGATGCACCAACCGACGGCGCGCGCTTCGAGGACGGAACCCTCAAGATCCGATTCGGCACCCCGGCACCCAAAGGAGCATCCTCATGACCGATCAGCCACCCGACGACGTTCGCACCGCCGAGCTCGAGGCGCGCATCGCTGAGCTGGAGCACAGGCTTGCCCGTGGTCCATCGGCCGATGCGAACAAGTCCGGCGTCGAGGCCGCCTTCTGGGCGACCATGCACCGCATCTTTCCCGACGAGGCGCGCAAGCACCTCAAGGTCGCGGGCAAGGAGCAGCTTCTTGCCGCGCGCGTCTACCTTGATCGATGGATCGAGCGGATCGACCATGAGAAGACGGAAGCCTCCGAGCGCTTGCACGAGAAGATCGACGTCGAATGAAGGCATGAGTCCCCCGTCCGCATCGGTCCAGGTCTCTCGTGAGCAGAACCATCTGGCGTGGGACCCCGCCATTCCGGCGATTGCCAGCATCGGCTCGGGCGAAGTCGTCGATTTCGACTGCCTGGACGCCTCGAACGGCCAGATCACCGCCGATTCGACCACTGATTCGCTGACCGATCTCGACTTCGCGGGCGTTGACCAGGTGAACGGACCCATCGATGTCGCCGGCGCTGAGCCGGGGGACACGCTCCAGGTCGATCTGCTCGACTTCACTCCCGCGGACTGGGGCTGGACCGCCTCCATCCCCGGCTTCGGGCTGTTGGCGGATGACTTCCCCGACGGCCACCTCAAGATCACGCGACTCACCGCCGGCTCCGACCGGGTCGAGTTCTGGCCCGGCGTTCGCATCCCGCTTGCGCCGTTCTGCGGTGAGCTGGGTGTGGCTCCCGCGACGGGTCCCCGCTCGACCATCCCGCCCGATCTCCACGGCGGCAACATGGACACGCGCCATCTCGTCGCAGGCTCAACCCTCTTCCTGCCGATCTTCCACGCCGGCGCCCGCTTCTCGGTTGGCGACGGGCACGCCACGCAGGGCGACGGCGAGGTCTCCGGCACGGCCATCGAGACGCCGATGCGGGCGCTCATCCGGCTCACGGTGCGCAAGGACATCCACGTTACCGGTCCGGAGTTCCTGGCAGCGCCCGATCCGCACGCGGCCTTGCGCAACGGCGCCCGCTACGCGACCGACGGCATCGGTCCTGATCTCATGACCGCCGCGCGCGACGCGCTGCGGCGCATGATCGAGTGGCTTGGCCGCGAGCACGGTCTTGACCCAATGCGCGCCTATCTGCTGTGCAGCGTGGCAATCGACCTGCGCATCAGCGAGATCGTGGACGTCCCGAACTTCGTCGTCACCGCCTACTGCCCGCTGGGCATTTTCGACTGAGGCTTCTGCCATCGATCGTATGGACCGATTCGGCCCCTCGCCGCACTCCCGCAACTCCATACGTCGCTGGGAGTGACGCTATGAGCGGCCTGGCCTGCGTGGCCACGGATAACGTCGCCGGGAGTGACGTATGGGGACCGATTCGGCCTTCGCGGCATCCCATACGTCGCTGGCAGGGAACGCCGACCCGCATCGGTCAGTCGTGCGTGACGGTCTCGTCGCCGCCGTAGATCTCGCCCAGGCGCGCCAGCGCCTGCGGGTTCCGTGCCCGAAGCACGAAGTAAATGACGATCCCGATGACCATCCACACCCCCACGATCGGCGCGGTCAGCGCCAACGCGCCCGACCAGGCGGCCAGCTCGACGTCGAAGATCGGGATGGTCAGCCCGCCGATGACCGACAGCAGCGCCGGGATCATTGCGATGATGCCCAGGACCGGAATCACCAGGTGCTTGATCGGGTTGAACTCGTCGCGCCGCTCGCGCAGGTAGTAGCCGATGACCGCCGCGTTCACCGCCATGTACATGCCGGCGAAGAGCAGCCCCAGCATGGTGCCGATGAAGATGTAGACGTTGATCGGTCCCAGGCCCTCATTCGGGTCGTTGGCCAGCAAGAGGCCGCCGCCGACGGCCACCACGATCGCCAGGATGACCTGCGCATGCACCGCGTTGACCGGGGTCTTGCGCGTCGGATGGATGGCGGCGAACCAGCGCGGCAGGAGGCCGTCGCGGCCCATGGCGAAGACGGAGCGTGTTGCGGCGGTGGCGCCCGAGTTGGCGTTCGCCAGAGCGCTGTTGAGGATGGCGAATACGACGAGCAGGCCGCCAAGCGTGCCGAGCACCTCCGTGGCCATGCCGCCCCACGGATCACCTTCGTTGGCGGTGTAGAAGTCGAACATGTTGTCCGGGCCGAAGAAGACAGTCGCGGCGTAATAGTTGAAGACATAGAAGATGCCGACCGCGATGGTCGACCAGATGACTGCTTGCGGAATGGTCCTGCGCGGTTCCCGGGTTTCTTCCGCCAAAGGTGCCGCCGCCTCGAAGCCGATGAACGCCAGAAGGCAGAAGATCATGCCCTGGAACGCCGGCTGAATCCCCTCCTCGCCCGGGATGAAGACGCTCAACGTGTTGCGGTCGCCGGCGTTGACGATCAGCAGCGCCGAGACGAACACGAAGATGCCGATCTCGATCACGCCCAGGATCATGCCGGCGCGCATCGACAGGCTGATGCCGCTGTAGATGAGCCACCATAGGATCAGGCCGCACACCACCGCCAGCACGATCCACAGGTACTCGAAGTCGCCGCCGATGCCGAGGTAGGTCGACAGGAACACGGCGCCGAAGAAGCCGAACGCCGCGAGCAGGATGGGCGCGATCAGCGGCTCCGCCAGCGCGAACGCCCAGGCCATCAGCCATCCGAAGAACGGGCCGAGCCCGCGCCCGACGTAGGTGTACATGCCACCCGCCGACGGCAGGTGCTTGGCGAGTTGACCGATGGAGTAGGCGGTGAAGAGGCACGCCACCATGGCGAGCAGCACGGCCAACGGCGTCAGCCTTCCGGCAAACAGCGTGGCGGCGCCGATCGAGAGCGCCGTGGCCACGGCCGGTGCCATGTGGGTGATGGACTGAAACAGGACCTCCGGCAGGCCGATCGCGTTGCGCGCCAGCGTGGGGGTCGGGGTCGTGGCATCCAGAGTCTGCTGGCCAGCGGTCACAGGCGGACCCTCCTCCGTTATGCCCCCCGTTTAGCCCCCGGTGTGCCCCCAGCGGTCCGGCCAGCCGACAAGGCCGGGCTCAGGTCGCGAGGCCGCGGCGTAAGTCTAGATGTGCGGTCAAGGGCCGAGCGGAGAGGTTTTGAGGGCAGCTCCGGCATGACGACGTGACCGTCGCGCACCTCGACGCCATCTGGGAATCCGCCGTACGGCTGGAACAGGTCGGGGTCCGCAAACTCGCGCTCCTTTTTGTGGTAGCGGCTGCAACTCGTTACGCCAAGACAATGAACTCAAGGGTGTTCACGCCATCGGTGGAACGCTATCCTGCCGCAGACGCAAACTCCCGTGTCTAGCGCAGGAGGAACAACAGATGGCCAAGGACGAGAAGCTTGAACTTCTGCACAGGATTCCGCTCTTCTCAGGCCTGGACAAGCGACAGCTGCTCCGGCTTGGCCAGCTGACCGATGAGGTGGACGTGGCCGACGGGCGCGTCCTCATGCGCGAAGGGCAGCCGGGAGACGAGCTCTTCATCGTGATCCAGGGCACCCTGCGCGTGGAGCGAGAGGGTCAGGTCGTTGCCCGGCGAGGGCCCGGCGAATTCGTCGGTGAGATCGCCTTGGTCGACGAGGGACCGCGGGTGGCGACCGTCGTGAGCGACGGGCCAGCGCGCCTTCTGGTGGTGGGCCACCGCGCGTTCCATACGCTGATGGAGGAGTTTCCGCCGATCCAGCTCGTTGTCCTGCGGGAGCTCGCACGCCGCGTCCGCCACCTGGATCGAGAAGAGCCCCACTAGGGCGAGAAACCTCAGCCCCAGTCGATCACCACAAGCCGCGCGGTCCCCGACATCCCACGCAGCTTCTCTTCACGCGCCCCGGATACCGACACGCCTGGACCGACCATTTCGGCGGTTTCGGCCGTTGCAAGGATCTCGCCGTCGCCAGCCAGTGCAGCCACCCGCGCAGCCAGATGGACGCCGCGACCCTCCCACCGCGTGCCGCGGCGCATCGCTTCGTCTGCATGGACGCCGATCCGCACACGGGGCGCAAAGCCGTGATTGCGGCTGTGCTCCGTGAGGGCCCGCTGAATGGCAATTGAACAGTCGATCGCGGATGCAGGATCCGGAAAGGCCACGAAAAAGCCGTCGCCCGCGTGATGTACCTCCTCGCCATGGTGACGGGCGAACAACGCCCGCAGCGT
Source organism: Candidatus Limnocylindria bacterium (assembly GCA_039919135.1). Taxonomy (GTDB): domain Bacteria; phylum Chloroflexota; class Limnocylindria; order QHBO01; family QHBO01; genus JACDBZ01. Next base: position 4,748 of record JBDSGF010000055.1, read on the forward strand.
GGTGTCGTGCCAGGACTGCAGGTTCTCCCATGCTTCATCGCCGATCGCTTCGATGAGCGGCGTGGAGCCGACGATATCGGTGAAGACGAAGGTGCGCAGCTGGCGGTTACCGGTTGGATCTGACGCCGCGGGAAGCAGCGCCCGGGCAGCAGCAGCGGTGGACGGGGCACCGAGCCGCTCAAAGGCGGTGGCAGCCGCCGTGAGCTCTAGCGTCGCCTGCTCGGGGTCGTCACTCGCGAGGTAGGCACGGCCGAGTAGCACCCTTGCCTGGGCGGCTTCGTACGGAGCGTCCGCCTGGTGCCACAGGCGCCATGCCTGCGTCGCGCCGATGACGGCGGCGTCGACCTCGCCGGCTGCAAGGTCAGCCGCCGCGCGGGCTGCGGATGCCGATGCGCGTATCACCTCGCTGCCAAAGGTTTCCGCCATGGCCTGCAATTCCCTGGCTCGAGCGAGGGCGGTGGGTGTGTCCCCCAGCGCGATAGCGGTTTCGACCGCAGCCGGCAGGAGTCGCGCCCGCACGAGTGGCGGGCGTCCGGGATCGGCGAGGGCGCGGTCCAATCCCGACGCCGCGGCCTGTGGCCGCCCCTCGGCCAGATGCAGCAGGGCGAGCCCGGGGAGCGGGTCGCGGCCGAGCTCGTGCGCGCGTTGAAACGCATCGCGAGCGGCCGGCATGTCACCCATGCGCAGGCGCAGTTCGCCGATCTGATAGAGACCCTGGGCCGCGTACTCGGCGTTGAACCCCTGCAGCTCATCGCATGCCAGGCGCGCTTCCGCTTCCGCTTCCAACCAGTGACCGCGCATCTGCGTGACCTCCGCGCGCCGCACGCGACACATGCCGGGAAAGCCGGCGATCGCCTGACGCTCGCACCATCTCTTGGCGGCGTCAGACCATTGGACCGCGCGGCGGTAGTCCCCCAGGTCCTGGCACGCGATCGTCACGTTGCAATAGATGATCGCGGTCGGAAACGGGCTCAGTTGGCCTCCGATGGCAATAGCCATGGCCTCGTCGAGCATCTCCATGCCCGGCTCCACCTGCCCGGCAGCCACGAGAATCCTGCCCTGGTCATGCAGGCCGACAGCCTGGAGATCGACATCACCGATGCGCTCGCCGATCTGGCTCTCACGCCTGGCGTGCTCGAGCGCCGTCTCGAAATCGTTGCCGCCCAGCGCCTTGTTCGCGTGTGCCCGTTCCAAGTAGCCGTGCGCGACTGATTCGGGTCGACCGTCGAGCAGCCGTTCGGCGCGCCGCAGCCAGCCGGAGGCGATCGATTCGGCGAGGCGATGGTGGTGATAGAACATCAGCGCCAGGGCTGCCATGGCTGCCATGTCAGTGTCGTTCGCGGCTGTGTGGCCCGCGTACGCGCGCTCTCTTGTTGCAATGCTCTCATCCAGCTGGCCGGTCCACCAGTAGGCCTCCGAGAGCGCGTCGAGATCCTCCGCCCCTAAGACCCCGACGGCGTCCGCTTCGATCAGCAGGGGAATGGCACGCGACCACGTATGCTGGCCGATGGCATCCCGGCCGGCGCGCAGCGCGCTCTCCGCGCTTTGTTCCTGAGTCTCAGTGTTCGTCATCCCCGGACTCCAGCGTACGCGAACCGGTCCGCGAAACGGACCGATCGACTGACCAACCGTACCATCCCCGTCGTGCGACGGCGCGAGGCGAATGCTCTTTCCTCGCAAACCTTCTGGCCGCAAGATGAGCCCGCCGCACTTGGAACGGAGGAGACGTGGACCAACGACCGAAGACGCACTACGCTCAGTCCGAGGACGTTCACATCGCGTATCAGGTGGTGGGCGAAGGCCCCCTTGATCTTCTCTATGTTCCCGGGTGGGTGTCGAACGTCGAGGAATCGTGGGAGGAGCCGCTTCTTGCCCGATTCCTGGGCAGACTCGCCTCATTCTCCCGCCTCATCCTCTTCGACAAACGGGGTACCGGGCTGTCTGACCCAGTGCCGCATGACGATCTGCCGTCCCTGGAACAGCGGATGGATGACGTCCGGGCCGTGATGGACGCAGTCGGCTCCCAGCAGGCTGCCGTGTTCGGCTGGTCCGAGGGAGGGAGTCTCGCTGTGCTCTTCGCGGCGACGTATCCACACCGAACCCGCGCTCTCATCACTTGCGGCATCTTCGCCAAGCGCGTGTGGAGCCCGGATTATCCCTGGGCGCCACGTCCCGACGAGCGCGATGCGGAAATCGAGCGCGTGCGACTCGAATGGGCTCAGCTGGATGTCTCGCGGCTCGCCCCGAGCGCCGACGAGGAAACCCGGAGACGACTTGCGGCCTACTTTCGCCGCTCCGCCAGCCCTGGAACCGCCGCTGGCCTGCTGCGCATGAATACGGACATCGACATTCGGGAGGTGCTGCCGGTGCTGCGAGTGCCGACGCTGGTATTGCACCGAGCCGGAGACCTCGACTCAAGCCCCGATGAGGGGCGCTACATAGCGGAGCGAATCCCCGGCGCCCGCTTCGTCCTGGTGCCGGGCGCGGACCACCTGCCCTACGTCGGAAATGCGGATGCCATCATTGACGAAGTCGAGGAGTTTCTCACCGGCGCTCGGGCCGCGCATGATCCGGATCGGGTGCTCACGACCGTGCTGTTCGTTGACCTGGTCGGGTCAACGACGCTTGCGGCCGCATTGGGGGACAGGCGCTGGCGTCAAGTCCTGACCGACTATCGCGCCGCCATGCGGCGTGCACTGGAGCGCTGGCGCGGTGGCCATCTTCGAATCGAAGGGGATGGACTGCTCGCCACCTTCGATGGGCCAGCGCGCGCGGTCCGCTGCGCGGCGGCAATTCGCGATGCCGCCCACGCGTTGGGGCTCGAAACACGGGCCGGCGTCCACACTGGAGAGGTCGAGCTAGTGGAAGCTGGCGTCGAGGGCATCGCCGTGCATCTCGGTGCCCGCGTTAGCGCCGTCGCCGCGCCGGGCGAAATACTGACATCGGGCACTGTGAGAGACCTGGTCTCCGGCTCCGGGCTGCGCTTCGAGGAGCGCGGAGCGCACTCCCTCAAGGGAATTCCCGGAGAGTGGACCCTCTACGCTGTGATGGACCCATAGCGAGGGCATGCGAGTCGGGTGAGCGTCAGGGCGGCGTGTTCCGTCGATCGGGGTTGAACGCCGACAGCCTGAGAGGTTGGAGCGGGAGACGAGGATCGAACTCGCGACATCGACCTTGGAAGGGTCGCGCTCTACCAGCTGAGCTACTCCCGCATCGCGCACTGCCATCCGGTGATCGTAGGTCCGAACCAGATGACAGTTCGCCTAGACGATATCGCATCTGGCGACCTCTTCCAAGCTGCGTCGTGCCGGATCGACCGAGGCACTATGTCCATGCTGCCGCAATCGGCCCCCTAGGTCCGTGCCTGAGACAGGGCGAAGGCGACCGCCTCGTCAATCGTGAGCTGCCGGCCGGCCGACCATTCAGCGTTCATGGAGGCGGCGGAGAGGCCCTCGCGCAACCGGCCCACGGCCTCGTCGTGTTCCCTCAGCTCGAATGACAGCATCGGTGCCGATGCCACCTCGCGAATGCCCTCGGCGGCTCCGAGCAGCCGGGCGGCGCGCTCAAGCGCTTCGCGGGCCACGGCAATGAAGGCGAATGACTCGAGCTGGTTGGCGATCGCACCGCGGTTTCCGGCGTGCAGCCACGCGTGGATCGTGTCGCGGTAGATCGGCTCCGCCTCCTCCAGCTCGCCGCCCATGCGCAGGGCTTGGGCGAGGTCGCTGCGCGCGACGAGTTCGAGGCGGCGAGCCCGGGTTCGGCCGTACCCGCTGATCGCCCGGTCGAATGGACCGCGCGCCTCGGCGAGCCGACCGGAAAACCCGGCGATCCGGCCCTGGCTGAGCGCCACGAACGCCTGGAGGCCTGGGTTCCCCGCACGGTCGGCCGCCTCTGCGGCGCGCCGCACACGCTGCTCCGCCTGCTCCAACCCGCCGGTCTCAGCGTCCCATTGAGCCAGCCCGGCCTCGGTGTACGCGACGAGGAACCAGTCGCCCGCGACCTCGGCGAGGCGAAGGGCCTCCGAGGCCAGTTCGACCACGCCCTCCGGCTCACCGGTGAAGATCAGGGTCATGGCGAGCGTGCCGAGCGCCTCGTAGCGTGCCGTCGCATCGTCCACGTCCGCGACGAGCGTCACCGCCCGCTGGGCCCATGGCAGTCCGGCGGCCGCATTGCCGGTCAGCCAGGCCAAGTTCGCGGCAGCGGCCAATACGCGAATCCTCAGTACGGGTGATCCCACCTCGACCTGGTCAGCCTGTCCGACGACCTCTATCGCCTGGCGCATCCAGTCGAGTCCCTCGAGCATCGAATGCGTACGCCAATAGAGCGCCATCGCCATCGCTAGCCGCAGCGCGGACTCCGCATCGGTCTCGAACGCCCACTCGAGCGCGCTGCGCAGGTTCTCCGCATCGGCGTCGAGCCGGTCGAGCGCAGACATCATTCCGGCGCCGCGAAGGTCGACATCCGCGCGCTCCGCCAGCTCGATGCAGAAGCGCAGGTGCGCGTCGCGCAGGTCGGCAACCTCTCCGGCCGCCACGAGCCGCTCGCGCCCGTACACTCGAATGGTCTCCAGTAGCCGATAGCGGGTGGGCGACCCGCGGTCGGCAACCACCAGCGACCGATCCACCAGCCGGCCGATGCCCTCGAGCGTCTCGAGCTCCGGCTTCCCCGTGACCGCCGTCGCGGCATCCAGAGTCGCCCCGCCTACGAATACGGAGAGGCGCCTCAACAGCTCGCGATCCGGCTCCTCGAGCAGGTCCCAGCTCCAATCGATGAGGGCCTGAAGCGTCTGCTGGCGAGGCAGCGCCGTCCGGCTACCGCCGGTGAGCAGCCGGAATCGGTCCCCCAGACGGGCATCGATGTCCTGAACGCTGAGCAGCGTGACCCGCGCCGCGGCCAGCTCGATGGCCAATGGGATCCCATCCAGGCGCCGGCAGATGTCGCCGATCGGCTCCGCATTCTCCGCATCGAGCGCGAACGATGGCTGCACGGCGGCGGCACGCTCAACGAAGAGGCGGACCGCCTCCGAGGCGGCAACACCACTCAGCCAGTCCCCGTCGGCGTCGCGGTCGTGGTCTGTGGCCGGCATCGGTGGGACCCCCATCGATGGGAGCTGGTACACGGTCTCGCCCGAGATGCCGAGGGCCTCGCGGCTCGTCGCCAGGACCGCAAGCGAGGGCGCGCTGCGGAACAGCGTCGCCACCAGCATCGCCACGGAGCCGATCACGTGCTCACAGTTGTCGAGGATGAGCAGGAGTCGCTTGAGGCGGACGAAGTCGAGCAGCGTGTCCTCG
>JBDSGF010000056.1:0-13236 GCA_039919135.1 Candidatus Limnocylindria bacterium
GGTCAGGATCTCGTTGCGCGTATCTTCCGCGATCTTGTCGGCGCGCGCGATCATCTCGTTCGCCTCCTTGCGCGCCTCCGTCACGGCGGCCTCGCGCTCGGCGCGGGCGAGCTCGCGGTCATGCGCCGCGACTTCCGCGTCCTCCAGCCCCTTGCTGATCGTTCGCTGCCGCTCGTCGAGCAGGGCGAACACCCGCTTGAACAGGAATCGGTTCAGCAGGTACAGGAGCAGCAGGAAATTGATGACCTGGAAGAACAGCTTCGGCAGATCGACGCCAAAGGCCTCGAACATGTGGGCGTCGACCTACCCGGCGAAGATGAGGATGAGGGCGACGACCAGGCAATAGATGCCGATGGCCTCGGTGAGCGCCAGGCCCAGGATGTACGGCACGAAGATCGTGCCAGACGCCTCCGGGTTCCGGCCCAGAGCTTCCATTGCCTTGCTGAAGCCGATGCCCAGGCCGATCCCGGGACCGATTGCCCCCAGCATGGCGAGCCCGGCTGCGATATTGGAATCCACTTGTCTCGATCCTCCTGTGTGGACCTGCCGGTCTGGCAGGCGTGTTCGATGGTCCTATGCGGGACTGGGCACGTGGTGCTCCTCGTCAATCGAGGAGCCGTGCTCATTCTCGTCGGATCCATGGCCGCCGCCCTCGTGCTCGGCGATGGCCATGGTGATGTAGGTCATGGTCAAGAGCGCAAACACGAGGGCCTGCACGGCCCCGAAGATGAGCTCGAGCCCGAGGAACACCGCCGGCACGAAAAAGGCCAGCGGCAGAACGAAGATGATGGCCGTCGTCAGGGCGAGCATGGTGGCCAGGAGCACCTCGCCGGCGAAGACGTTCCCGAAGAGCCGCATGGACAGGCTGACCAGGCGGCTCACCTCGCTGATCAGGTGGATCGGGAACATCAGCGGCGCCATGTACCGCGGCTCCCCCACGAGCTCCTTGAGATAGCCGATCGGCCCGTGTATCCGGATCGCCCACCAGACGAAGACGACGAAGGTGACGAACGCCAGCGCGAGCGTGAAATTCAGGTCGGCCGCGGCCGGGCGTACGAACGGCACCAGCTCGCCCTCATGCTCGCCACGCAGACCGATGGTCCCGACACCCGGCAGAAGGCCCAGCCAGTTCGCGACCAGGATCATGAGGAACAGGCCGACGACGAGCGCGACGTACCCGCGCCAGCGGCTCGTCGAGGCGGCGGTGATCCCGGCGATGTACTCGACGGGCATCTCGATGAGGCTCTGGAGCCGGCCCGGAATCGTCTCCGCGCGGCGCGTGATGTACCAGGCGGCGGCGAGCAGCAGCAGGGACGCCAGCACGGCTCCGACCATGCTGTTCGTGACCTCGAATGGGCCGATGCTGAACAGCTTCTCGGCCTTGATCGCGACATGGATCAGGCTGCCGCCCTCTTCCTCAGGCATCTAACTCCTCATCGTGTCGCGCGCGACGTCCCAGATCGTGTACATCGCCGCTCCTATGCCCAGCACCATGCCGATCAACGTGAAGATTGGGCTGGTGTGGAGCCAGTTGTCGAGCAACAGTCCACCGCCCAGGCCGACGATGACCGACAAGCCCAGCCGTATCCCGAGATCAAAGGCGATCCCCCAGTTGGCGGGTCTCGTCTTCCCGGGGGGGTTGTGCTGTTCGCGATCGGCACCGCCGTCAGGCTCCATGGTTATGACCGCCGGTATAGCCCTTGCGCACGCCGGCGCGGATGAGGAGCCAGATGCCGGTGGCCGCAATCAGGGTTCCAACGGCCAGGCCAACCAGCACCAGCAGCGGACTGCTGGCCAGCATCTTGTCCAGGATCAGGCCGACGGCCACGCCCCCGACGATCGGGATCACCATGATCGCGGTCACCTGGCCCAGGATCTTGACGAGCCCCATCGGCGTTAGTTGTGTCATGTTCGAGTTCGACTCACAGCGGTCGGACGCCGCGAGTATAGCCGAGCCCGGCGTGAGCGCGTGAATCGGCCAAGGTCAGGCTGGCGTCTCGGCGGCAGCACGCGTCGCCGGGAGGCCCGGCACGGGGAAGCGGTCGGTGATCGAGGAGACGCGGCGGCGGACCTCGGCCTGCGCCGCCTCGTCGCCACGCGCGGCAATGCCCTCGACGATGAGCGTCGCGATACCGCGCATCTCCGCCTCGCGCATGCCCCGTGAGGTGACGGCCGGGGTGCCGACCCGGATGCCCGAGCCGATCATCGGCTTCTCGGGGTCGTACGGAATGGTGTTCTTGTTCACCGTGATGCGGACCTGGCCGAGGGCCGCATCGGCCTCCTTGCCATTTACGCCCAGGGGGCGAACGTCGACCAGCATGAGGTGATTGTCGGTGCCGCCGCTGACGATCGAGGCGCCCGCATCGGCCAGTGCAGCAGCAAGCACCCGGGCGTTGTCCACGGTTGCCTGCTGATCGGCCCGGAAGGCATCGGTCATGGCCTCGCGGAACGCGACTGCCTTGGCGGCGATGACGTGCATCAGCGGCCCGCCCTGGAGGCCAGGAAAGATGCTCTTGTCGATGGCCTTGGCGTACACCTCGCGGCACAGGATCATGCCGCCGCGGGGGCCGCGCAGGGTCTTGTGGGTGGTGGTCGTGACCACATCGGAGTGCGGAACCGGCGACGGGTGAACGCCCGCCGCCACCAGACCCGCGAAATGGGCCATATCGGTCATGAGCAGGGCACCAACTTCATCCGCGATCTCGCGGAAGGTCGCGAAGTCCCAGAAGCGCGGATACGCGGTCGCCCCCGTGACGATCATCTTCGGCCTGTGCTCCCGCGCCAGGGCGCGGACCTCGTCCATGTCGATCAGGTGGGTGGTGCGGTCGACGTGGTACGGCACGAAGTCGTAGTACTGGCCACTGAAGTTCACCGGCGAGCCGTGCGTGAGGTGACCTCCCTGGTCGAGGCTGAGCCCCAGGACGGTGTCGCCGCGCTCCAGGAGGGCGTGGAAGACGGCCATGTTGGCCTGCGCCCCGGCGTGCGGCTGGACGTTGGCGTGCTCGGCTCCGAAGAGCTCCTTCGCGCGATCGCGGGCCAGGTTCTCGGCCACGTCGACCACCTCGCAGCCGCCGTAGTAACGGCGCCCGGGATAGCCCTCAGCGTACTTGGCGGTGAGGATCGAGCCCATGGCCTGGAGGACCGCCAGGCTCGGATAGTTCTCGGACGCGATCAGCTCGAGGTGCGCGCGGGTTCGCGCTTCCTCGTCGCGCACGACCTGCCAGATCTCGGGATCCTCGGTTTCCAGTGGCGCCCACAAATCCATGCCGCTCAGTGTAGTGCGAGCCCTAGCCCCACCCGTGCGTTCAGGTGTCGACGCCGTGTCAGCGCTGCCACTGGCCAACCAGGATGGGCTAGGCTCAAGCCGTTCTGATCACTCCACCAGGACCGATGCGAACCTCGGCTCCGTCACGAATGGTGGCGAGCTCCGCGCCAGAGATGACGACCACCGGGACGGCCCGTCCGTAGAGCTCCTCGGCCACGGCGGAGCCGATGGCCAGGATGAGGTCCGGCTCGCTCAGCACGAAGGCCGCCGGCGCGGTGCCGGCCCTGACTGCCTCTGCCAGGACCGATGCGCTGGAGGAGGATCCGCGGCCCGACGGCATGACCACCACGCGGCCGGCCAGATTGACGCCGCGCTGCGGGTGATGGGCGTCGATGAGCTCGCCGGTGGCCGGATCCATGCCGCCCCACAGGCTCAGCCCCTCGGAGAGCACCAACGCACGAGGGCTCACGGCAGACTCCACAGGGTGTCGTCGCGCATGACGCGGCCGGCGACCGCGGACCGGATGCACTCGGCGCTGGAGCCGAAGACCACCTGTGCGCCGATGTTGCCCGGGGCGTAGTAGGCCCATTTGCCCGAATCGGTCATGACCGGGCCGTCGCTGTCCCGCAGGATGGGCGCGATGTAGCTGCAGGTATCGACCAGCAGCTCGACCCCTGCTGCGCGCAGACGCCGTGCGGCATCCTCCGCCCCGGACAGGGTGTCGCGGCCGGTCGAGATCAGACACTCGACGTCCGGGTGGACCGCGCGGTCGCCGAGCATGGCGGCGTATCGCCCGAGCTCCGCCAGCGAGGCATGCGGCGTGCCGAGCGAAACGGCGCCCAACCGCTCACCGGTCGCGGTGGTGAGCTCGTCACGAACCGCACTGAGCTCAGCGAGGTGGATCAGCTCGACATGCGCCGGAGCCCGATGCTGGAGGGCGTCGTCGAGGGTCGGCGCCTCGGGGGTCGAGCCGACGACGTGGAACATGGCCACCGATCCGGACGATGCGGCGGCGGCGCCGAGCGCCTTCAGGCGATCTTCCGACTGCGACGGCGCCAGCCCGTCAATGACCGCAACCGCCGACCCGGCGCGCCGCCCGAGCACGATGCCCAGGACGGGGAACAGCACATCGGCATCACGCAGCGTCTGCGGGACGTCGGGTGCGAGGCGGAGGACGAGTGTGGCACGGCGCGCATCGGTGCGATGGAGGCCGGCGTCCGGCGCTCGTCCGGTGATGGCGCACGCAATGTCCAGGAAGTCGCCGTATCGGTTCGTCCGCGCTCCAAGCACGCTGTTGCAGAACGCAATCGCGTTCGACTCGCCCCAAGCCACCTGCTCGCCGAGGGCCGGCCGGGAATCGGCCAGTTGGTAGGGGGCGCAGGTGAAGGTGGGCTGGGCGCCCAGCGACCGGTATCGGTCCATGAGCAGGCGCCCGCGCTCTGCGCGCTGCGGATCCCCGTGGTAGAGCTCCGGATGAACGAGGTCGAGCGCGCCGACGTTCAGCGTGGTGGGGATGGAGACTCGCGCATGGCCTTCGACCAGGCGCCCCACGAAGTCGAGGCTCGCTTCACCTTGGTACAGGCATGAGTCCACGTGCGCCCGCGTGATGTCGATGAGTCGCGACGCCCTGGTGACCTCGGCGGCGCGAACCACCAGGCGCATGGCGAACGCCGCGCCCTCGCCATGCGTGCCGTCGAAAAGCTCGCGGTCGCGCGGGCTCAGCTCAAGGCTCAGCCGCGCGCCTCCTCGGCCTCGATGCGGGCGATCTTCTCGACGCGAGGGACGTGCCGGCCGCCACTGAACTCGGCCTCGAGGAAGGCACGCACGCAGGCGCGCGCAATCTCGGTGCCGATGATGCGCGCCCCCATGCTCAGCACGTTCGCGTCGTTGTGCTCTCGTCCGAGCCTCGCCGTCACCGGATCGGCAGCCTCCACGCAGCGGATGCCGCGAACCTTGTTGGCGACGATGGCCTCGCCTGTGCCACTGCCACCGAGCACGATGCCCCGCTCGAAATCCCCCTTCGCCACCGCCCGCGCGACCGGCGCGATGAGGTCGGGATAGTCGACCGGCCGCGTATCGAAGGTGCCGAAGTCGCGATACTCGATCCGCAGCTCGTCGAGCAGGCTGCACAGATCCCCTTTGAGGTGGAACCCGGCATGGTCGGAGCCGATGGCGACGCGCATGCCGCGGAGTGTACGCGGACGCATCCGCAGTCGCGGCCTCGGCTCAGCTGTCGAGCCATTCGGCGATGGTCTTGCCCGAGCCACGCTGCATGGCCTCATCGGTCATGCCGGTCAGCTCCACGACCTCGGGTGGCGGCGGATCAACCTTGCGGAGTAGCTGTGAGCGGGCCGACGTGTAGGACTCGCCAGTCTTGGCGGCGCGCGCGCGGACCCGGTCCTTGAGGGTATTCTGAGTGGTCATCGTCGTTCGTCCCAAGGCGCCAGCTCGACGAGCTCCGCCAGTTGCTCGCGCGTGACCGGTCCCTCGCGGAGGATGCGGGCCGGAGTGACGGACAGGTCGAGCACCGTCGACGCCACGCCGCCTGGCACCGTGCCGCCGCCCACCACCGCGGCGAGCTCGTCCTGCTGCAGGGCAAAGGCAATCAGCACGTCATCCGCGCCCAGCGTGTCGGGCTCGCCCGAGCGGTTCGCGCTCGTGGCCAGGATCGGCCCGGCCGCGCGAATGAGCGCGAGTGCCACGGGGTGATCGGGCGCTCTGAAAGCCTGGCTCTCGGCTGAGCCCGCCAGGACGAGCGTGAGCGCACCCGGCCAGAATTGTTCGCTGAGCCGATGCGCGCGGTCATCGGTCTCCCAGCCGGCACCGGCGGCCTGCGCGAGATCGGCCACCAGGATCGGGATGCGCCGGTCCGGCGGTCGGGCCTTGAGCGCGAAGAGATCGGGCAGACGCTCGCGGCGGGAGAGGGCGACGCCCACTCCGTAGACCGTATCGGTGGGGAAGGCCACAACCTCGCCGGCCCGCAGGAGCTCCGCGGCGCGATTGATCCCCTCCGGTGTCGCGCTCAGCACGTCAGTCACGCGACATCTCGATCCGGACGACCCGGTCGAGGCCCGCAAGATCAGCCACGACAGAGACCGATGCGCCCGCCGGCGCCAGTGCCGTCACCGCGTCGACCTGGCCGACGCCGAGCTCGAGCAGCGCGGTCGCGCCGGATGCGGCCCGCCTCGGCAGGTCGGCGAGGAGGCGGCGCAACAGATCCAGGCCATCGGAGCCGCCGTCCAGTGCGACACGCGGCTCATATCCGAGCGATCCCTGCCGGGCGTCCACCTCGGCGCTCGCGACGTACGGCAGGTTGGCGACGATCACGTCCGGCCACGGCAGCGTACCGCCGGCCGGATCGAGCAGATCGGCGCAGGCAAGGCTGACGAGGCCTTCGACTCCGTGCGCCGCCAGGTTCTCGGCGGCAAGCTCCAGCGCATCGGCCGAGGCATCACTTGCGAGCAACCTGAGGCGGCCAAGCTCCAGCGCCCGGTGAAAGCGGAGGGCAAGCGTGAGCGCCACGGCTCCCGAGCCGGTCGCCACGTCCCAGGCGATCACCGGCTCTGCGTCACGAGCCAGGCGCGCGGCGATCTCGGTCATGGCCGCCTCGGCCAGCAGCTCCGTCTCGGGACGCGGGATGAGGGCGCGCGTATCGGTCCGGATGCGGAGCGAGCGCCATTCCTTGAATCCGCGGATGTAGGCGACAGGCTCCCCGGCAACGCGCCGCTCAAGGCCAGCCTCGAACGCCTCGAATTCGCGGAGGGGCGCCTCGGGGTGCGCGAGGAGCCACGCTCGATCTCTTCCGGTGACGTGCGCCAGGAGAACTTCCGCGTCGAGCCTCGGGCTCGGGGAACCGGCGTCTCGAAGGCGCAGCCTGGCATCGGCCAGGACATCGCCCACGGTCGGAGAATTCGTCATATGGACCCCACAAGTGCCGTCTAACGGCACCACCAGTGCCGTGTGAGGGAAACCGCGCGCGCCGCCGCTATGCGCCACCATCGTCGCTCAGATCATCCAGGCGGCGAGCCTGGTCGGCCTCCAGCAGCGGCTCGATCACCCGGTCAAGGTCTCCCTCAAGCATGCCGGGCAGGTTGTGCACGGTCAGCCCGATGCGGTGATCGGTCACGCGATCGTCGGGGAAATTGTAGGTGCGGATCTTCTCGCTGCGGTCTCCGGAACCGACCTGCGAGCGACGCTCCTCGCCCCGCTCGGCGGCCTGGCGATCCTGTTCCGCCTCCAGCAGCCGCGCGCGGAGCACTGACATCGCTTTGGCGCGGTTCTTGTGCTGGCTCTTCTCGTCCTGGATTGCGACGACCAGGCCGGTGGGCAGGTGCGTGATCCGTACAGCCGAGTCGGTAGTATTGACGCTCTGGCCGCCCGGACCGCTGGACCGATACACGTCGACCCGCAGGTCCTTCTCGTCGATCTGGACTTCGACCTCGTCCGCTTCCGGAAGGACCGATACCGTCGCTGTCGAGGTGTGAATGCGACCCTGCGTCTCAGTCGTCGGTACGCGCTGCACCCGGTGCACGCCCGATTCGAACTTCAGGCGCGAATAGGCGCCGTCGCCGCGCACCTCGGCGATGACCTCCTTGAATCCACCCGCCTCCGACTCCGAGCTCACCAGGACCTCCACCTTCCAGCGCCGGCGCTCGGCGTAGCGGGCGTACATGCGATACAGGTCGGCCGCGAAGAGCGATGCCTCCTCCCCGCCCGTCCCGGCACGCACCTCGACGATCACGTTGCGGTCGTCGTTCGGGTCGCGCGGCACGAGCTGGAGGCGCAGGGCGGCTTCGAGCGCTGAGGCGCGCGCGGTCAGGCGCGTCATCTCTTCGCGGGCCATGGCGCGCATCTCATCATCGGGATCGTCGGTCATGGCTCGCGCCTGGTCGAGTTCGGAGAGCACCGCCCGCCACTCGCGCAGGCCGGTGACGATCGGCTCGAGGCGGGAGAGCTCGCGGCCCAGGTCGGCCAGCATGGACGGGTTGGATGCCGCCTCGGGGGTCGAGAGCTGGCGGCTGATTTCCTCGTAACGCGCTTCCAGCTCCGCGAGCCGGTCGATCATGCCTGTGCGGCGGCGGCCGCCTCACGGTCTGACGCCAGGCACGACTCGAGCGAGGCGATGCTCACCTCGAGCATCGAGCGGTCGGGCGGGCGCGTCGTCAGCGACTGAAGCCACAGGCCGGGCGCATAGACGGCGCGCACGACCCGGTTGCCATAGTGACGGGCGCCGAATCGCACGAGCTCGTAGGCGAAGGCGGCGATGATCGGCACCAGAATGATGCGGCTGGCGAAGAGCGCCCACAGCGGGACGCCGGTGCGCGGCACGAGGCTGAAGAAGAAGATGCTGATGACGACCACGATGAGGATGAAGGTCGTGCCGCAGCGGGTGTGGGCGGTGCCAAAGGCGTCGACCTCCTCGGGGGTGAGGGGCTTATCGGCCTCGTAGGCGCTGATGGCCTTGTGCTCGGCGCCGTGGTAGGCGAACACGCGCTTGATGTCGCTCATCAGCCCGATGGCCGCGATGTACGCGACGAAGATCACCAGCCGGATGAGGCCCTCGACGGCGTTGGCGGCGAAGTCGTTGTTCGTGGCGTCCTCGGCGAAGGTGGACAGGAAGAGCGGGAGAACGAAGAAGAGACCGATGGCGAAGCTGAGGCTGAGCGCCATGGTCAGGGCAATGGTGCCCTTGCTCAGCTCGATGTCCTCGCCCTCGGCCGCGATCGACGCCGAGCGCATCAGCATCCGGGTGCCGATGACCAGGGTCTCGTAGAGCAGGAACATGCCGCGCAGGAACGGGATCTTGATGAGCTTGCGATCCGCCGACAGCGCCGCCGGCAGCGGCTCGGCCATGGTCACGATCTCGCCTGACGGCGGGCGCACGCTCATGGCGACCGTCGTGCGGCCGCGCATCATGACGCCCTCGATGAGCGCCTGCCCACCATAGAAGAAGTCCGGCATGCGGAAGCGCCGCTTGCCGGACGAGTCGGTGACCGCGCCAATCACCAGAGGCCCCGCCGCGATGAGCAGCTCGGGGATGAGGAACACGAGGTGGGGCGCAAGATGCGCCGGCCACCGGGTCAGGCGAGCCGGGCGCAATCGGCTGATCAGCGCAGAGAGCGCTCGAGGCGCTTCTGGAACCGCTCGACCTGGCCGGCGGTGTCGACGATGTTCTGCGTGCCGGTGAAGAAGGGGTGGCACTTGTTGCAGACCTCGACCTGGATCGACTCGGAGGTCGAACCGACGGTGAAGGTATTGCCGCACCCGACGCAGCGTACGTGCGCCTGGTGGAACGTGGGATGAATCTTGGCCTTCATGGGTAACGGTGCTCCGATGCGTCAGGCGGACTGGAATTCGCCGGCCTCAATGCTGACGCGCTTCTTATTGCGGGTTACGTGGGAAAAGCGGACCTTGCCGTCCGCGGTGGCGAAGAGCGTGTAGTCACGTCCCATCCCAACGTTGTCGCCCGGATGGAAGGTGCTGCCGCGCTGGCGCACGATGATCGTCCCGGACAGGACGTACTGTCCGTCGCCGCGCTTGACGCCGAGTCGCTTGCCGGCGCTGTCGCGCCCGTTCCGGCTGGATGAGCCGGCCTTCTTGTGTGCCATCGGTTACTCCTCGGAATCGGCCTTGTCGGCTGCCTTGCGCGTGCGCTTCGGCTTTGGCTTTGGCTTCTCCGCTGCCGCATCGGTCGCATCGGCTTTGTCGGCTGCCTTGACGGCCGGCTTCCGCGTGCGCTTCGGCTTGGGCTTCTCCGGTGCGCCGTCAGCCTTGACCGATGCTCCCGGCGGCGCCGACTCCGCCTTGGCCTTCGTCTTGTCCGACGTGCTGATCTCGTCAATCCGCACGCGGGTCAGATGCTGGCGGTGGCCGTTCTTGCGGCGGTAGGTGGCCTTCTGCTTGAACTTGAAGATGATCAGCTTCGGGCCAAGCTCCTCGCGCAGGACGGTGCCACTGACGCTGGCTCCGGGCACGGTGGGGGTGCCGACCGTCACGGCCTCGCCGTCGCCGACCAGCAGCACGCGGTCGAAAGTGATGGAAGCACCGACATCGGCCGCCAGCCGCTCGATCACGAGCTCGCTGCCGGCCTCCACGCGGTACTGCTTCCCGCCGGTCGTCACGACGGCGTACATGTGTCTCTCCTGGGTCTGCTCATGAGCGTGGCCGTCGCGAAATGTCGCGTCTCGGCGCACACCGAAACGGGCCGAGTGCTCAACCCGCGGGACAGCGAAGTCTACCGAGCGATGGGTGGAGTGTCAACGAAGAGGAGGCGCGCCCGCACCGCCCTGCGCACGCGGAGCGGCAGATCCAGGGCGGCCACGACGTCCTCGGGCCGGCCCGCACCGCTCGCGTCCAACTGGAGGACGGTCCGCAGGGTGGCCGTGTGTGCCTTCTCGTCCACGTCGAGAACCTCGATGTCCTCGATCAACGGGCGCAGGTCGCGCTCGCCGGCATCGCTGCGCCGCTCGCTCTCGCCGCGCCGCCGTTTCCCGGTCAGCTCCTTCGCCCCGAGCAGGCGGACGATGGCACCGCGCAGCGCGTCCGAGGTGAGGCCATCGTCTCCACTCACCTCGACCTCGTATTCGGCGCCGCGCAACTGCGATGCGGCGGATGGGAAGCCGTGCCACACCTCCTTGGCGTCGCGCAGCTTGATCCCGTCGGGAAATCGGTCGGCGGCGGCCTGGATCCGCTCGATCGGGACGAGCTCGTCGAAATACGCCTCGACCACCTCCCCGCGCAGTTCGATGCCGATGGGCAGGTTCGCGGCGAGCTTGATGCGCGGCCGGGGCTTGATGGCGCGCGTGTAGGAGAGCGGCAGGCTCGCCTCGCGGAAGGCGCGCTCCAGCTCATCCACCAGGACGGCCTGCCGCATGCGCAGGGCGGGATCGGTCCGGCTGAAGAGGAGCTGCCAGCGCTGGCGTGGTCCGTCGGCGGGGGTTCGAGTGGTCATGCTTCCTCATCGTACCGGCGATGCCGGCCGCCGGCCAGAGGGGACGGGTAGCATGCGCGCGATGCCCCCGCTGCTCGCCTCGATGCGCCGCCACCGCCAGGCGATCTTCGCGCTGCTGATGATCGCCATCGTGGTGCTCCTGCTGTGGATGGCACGCGGGGCACTGCCGGCCTTCTTCATCGGCCTGGCGCTGGCGTTCGTGCTCGACCCCGCCGTGACGCTGCTCGCGCGCCACGGGATGCCGCGCTGGGCGGGCGTCGTCGTCATGTACGTCGCGGTGGTGGCTATTGTCTGGGCGCTCATCGCCTTCGCACTGCCGCCGATCAGCCGCCAGACCAGCGAGTTCATCGCCCAGCTGCCCGCGCTGGGCGCCTCGGTCGGGGACATCGAGCGCGGCCTGGAGGATTGGTACCTCGGGCTGCCACTGCCGGCCGAGATTCGTTCAATGGTCGACCAGCAGGTCGCCACCAGCGGCCAAGCATTCGCCGATATCCTGCGCGGCCTGCTGGCCCCGACGCTGAATGCCCTCGTCCGCGTCGCGACCTTCATCCTCGGCCTGGTGGTCGTGCCGGTCTGGCTCTTCTTCGTGCTGAAGGACCGCCCTGGCTTCTCCCGGAGCGTCGCCGGTGCCATGCCGCCGACGTGGCGGGCCGATGCGGAGAATCTGCTCGGCCTGCTCGGTCGCGTCGGCGGCCGATGGGTGCGCGGTCAGCTCCTGCTGGGAGCCTCGATCTTCGTCGCCACCACCATCGGCCTCACCATCCTGACCGTCATCGGCTTCGCGGAGTTCGGCCAGTTCACGCTGGTGCTGGCGCTCATTGCCGGCCTGCTCGAGTGGTTCCCGATCATCGGGCCCATCGTGGCGGCCGTTCCCGCCATCCTCATCGGCCTCTCGATCGGCTTCCCTGCGGCCATCGCTGCCGCCGTGCTGTACATCGGCATCCAGCAGCTCGAGAACAACATTCTGGTGCCCAAGGTCATGGGCGACGCCGTGGAGCTCCATCCGGCGGTCATGATCCTGGCGCTTGTGGTCGGTGGCGCGCTTTTCGGCATCGGTGGCGCCATCCTGGCCGCTCCCACCGTGGCGGCCGGACGAGACCTGTACCGATACGGGTTCCACCGCTTCGGCGGCCAGCCACCGGCCGAAGCATTCGAGCTGGCCAAGCACGGCACGAGGCGCGTGCATGTCGACGAGGCTCTGCCGCCGCCAGAGCCGCCGCCAGCTCCATCGCCGTCGGAGGCGGAGGCTTCGCTGGCGTAGTTGTGTGGTGGTGCATGCTTGGGGCAGGCGTCGCGGGCGCGTGCTTCTCACGCCCCTGCATCGGCTGATGGATAGTCAGAGGGTGGGCTTGTGCGACCGCATGCGGATCGACTGGAGGATGCCCATCCCGAACAGGAGGCTGATGAGCGACGAACCGCCGTAGGTGACGAAGGGGAGGGGGATGCCGGTGACGGGCATGATCCCGGTCACCATGCCCACGTTGATGAGCAACTGGAAGAGGATCATCGACGCCAGGCCGATGGCGATCATCATCCCGAAGGCGTCGCGCGCCTGCCACCCGATGAGCAGGATGCGCCATATCAGCAGCCCGAAGATTGCCAGCACCACGATCCCACCCACGAAGCCCAGGTCCTCCGCGACGACGGTGAAAATGAAGTCGGTCGACTGGACCGGGATGTACCCGCGCTGGCCCTCGCCACCGACGGTCAGGCCACGGCCCAGCCAGCCGCCGGAGCCGACGGCGTTCAGGGCCTGGATCAACTGGAAGCACGCGCCCTGCGCATCGGCATAGGGGTCCAGGAAGCACAAGAGCCTCCGCTTCTGATATTCATGAAGCAGGCCCACGGCCAGCGGGGCGAGCGCGATGGCGCCACCCATCATGAGGCCCATCCAGCCCAGGCTGGCGCCACTCATGAACAGCATCCCGGCCAGGATCGCCACGAAGACGAGGGCCGTGCCGAGGTCGGGCTGGAAGAAGACGACGAGCGTTGGAATTGCCGTGAGCGCGGCGGCCACGAG